>JBGUKV010000196.1:0-45376 GCA_045114655.1 Candidatus Allocopromorpha sp.
CCAATCCTGTTCCGTTTTCATGAATTATTCCCCTCTGGTTTGCTGTTTTATGTTGCTATTATATCCTAAATAAATTCCGGATGCATCAATCATCTTTCATGACAAATATCCCCCCATGGGGCTTGTGCCGCTGAAAAACACACGTTAGTATACAGTCAGTGATTTCAGGAAGAAATCATAGTTCAGAAGAACGTACAGCAAAATCAACAAATCCGGATAACTTTTGTTTTAACGTGAACCACGAAGGCTCCGCCGCGGAATGAATTCCGCGCGTACATCGTGGTCATTTTTATTATAGGAGGTATTTTTTATGGCGTGCTTTTTAGTACCAACAGCAGAAGCAATCGTTACAACAGTCATCGCAAAGACTGCAAAAGAAGAGAAGAAAGACTACACACACATCGACGCTGAAACAGGCGAAGCGGTTTCCGAAAAGCCTGCGAAGATGTCATTTGTAAGAAAACTCAAATGGCTTTCGAATATGCTCTGGGGCGGCGCAGTTCTGCTCTGTTTCGAGCATCTGTGGCATGGAGAAGTCGTTCCGTTTCCGCCGTTCCTGACAGCGGCCTCAGATCCGGCTGACACAGCGGTCATGCTGCATGAAATGTCGACCGTAGGCGTGTGCATGGCGGCCCTGATCACAGCCGTATGGGTAGGAATGGTGATCGTTTCGAGTGTGATCGAGAACAGAGAAGAGAAGGAAGCCCCTGTTGCTTCACAGGAGGTGTAGAATGACATTACTGATTACGATTTTTGCAGCAGTCGTCGCTACACTTGTATGGTATACGAAGCCGGCCCTGCGCGATCTGAAAGTCGGCGTTCTGTGCTGGATGTTCTGGGGCGCTTCCCTGATGTGGATGATTGATGCCGTATTCGAATTCTCGGAACTGGGAGCAGATTATTTCGCTCCTGCCGGCGCAGATATGATCAACGACGGCTTCCTTGGTTTTGCAGTCGTTGCTCTGGCACTCGTGATCTGGACTGTCATCGTACTGGTGTCGGATCCCAGAGGAACGGTAAAAGCAGCAATAACAAAGAGATAATTGATTCTCTGATTTCATTTTCATGATCCCATCGATTCGTTGTGCCCGTCGATGGGATCAATTTTCTATCCCCCTGTGGGGCTTAAAGTGTCTTTGGAATTATGATACGCTTTATTAAGATGATAAGGTGAAGAGAATGAACATTTTGGTAATCGACGCACAGGGCGGCGGCATTGGAAAACAGCTTGTCGCAAGAATCAAAAGAGAATATCCAACGGAGACTGTGACTGCAGTCGGAACGAACAGCATCGCAACAGCCGCCATGATCAAGGCCGGAGCAGATCAGGGTGCCACCGGTGAAAATTCCGTTGTTGTGGCCTGCCGGACTGCAGATGTCATTATCGGGCCTGTCGGCATTGTTATTGCAGACGCCATGCTTGGGGAAATCACCGGAATCATCGCCCATTCCGTTGCGCAGGCAAAGGCAACGCGAATCCTCATCCCATTCAACATGTGTGATACTTTGATTGCAGGGGTTGCGGTCACCGACACCGGTGCTCTGCTGGATGCGGCCATACAAGCGCTGCGTTCTGTTATCGACAAAAAATAATCCTATTCTTCCGGCGACCAGGACGGCTGCACTTCATCGATCTGCAGAACCCCGTCAGTTTTCGCTGCGACCTGATACTGGTCTTCATAGACGATCTCGCCCGGCGTGTTCGTGTACACCACATAATAAGGGTGGTTGTACCGCTCGAGCAGCCACAAAGCAGGCCGGATCATCTTCATCATCTCATGAGTGTTTTCTGTTTTGAACCAGCAAACCACAGGCTCTTGCCTTTTGCATGGCTCAGGCCACGGGAGTGTTTCCGCAAACCAGTCGTCGATCTCCCGGTACAGATCCGCGTCCTCTTCTTCCATGACATCCTCCTGTATCAGCTGCCAGCACATGCTGAAGATGCCCTTGGCGTACATCGTGTTCTTCGCCAGTTCTTTGCCCTGGATCCTCACATATTTGTATTTCGGTTTGCTCATACGGCACCTCCTGTTTACGCGCATAGTATACCATATTTCTGTACAAAAAAACCCGGCAGGGTCTTCATCGATCAGCCGGGTTTTTTTGCAAGTCGATTATCCATGTATCAGTAAGGAGGATTCTAACACATATGTATTTTTCTATTCTGTAAACAGCGGTGTGGAGTAGTATCTGTCACCGCTGTCAGGCAGCAGAACAACGATGGTCTTGCCTTTGTTCTCCGGTTTCTTCGCGTACTCGATTCCAGCGTGCAGCGCTGCGCCGGAGGATATGCCTACCGAGATGCCTTCCTTCTTGGCCAAGTATTTCGCCGCCGCAAAAGCATCCTCGCCGCCTGCACGGAAGATTTCATCATATACCGCGGTGTTCAGCACATCCGGAACAAATCCTGCGCCGATGCCCTGGATCTTATGGGGGCCGGCCTTGCCTTCGGAGAGAACCGGGGAATCGTCCGGCTCGAGCGCGACGATCTTCACATCTGCTTTCTTGCTCTTGAGGTACTCTCCTGTACCTGTCAGTGTGCCGCCGGTGCCTACGCCGGCGATGAAGATGTCGACTGCGCCGTCTGTATCGTTCCAGATCTCCGGACCGGTTGTCGCCTTATGGATGGCCGGGTTGGCCGGGTTGACGAACTGTCCTGGAATGAAACCGCCCGGAATCTCATTCGCCAGCTCTTCTGCTTTTGCAATAGCGCCCTTCATGCCTTTGGCGCCTTCTGTGAGAACGATCTCCGCGCCGTAAGCTTTCAGTATGTTTCTTCTCTCAACGCTCATGGTTTCCGGCATGGTCAGGATCGCGCGGTACCCCTTGGCCGCTGCGATCGCCGCCAGACCGATGCCTGTATTGCCTGAAGTCGGCTCAATGATGACAGAGCCTTCCTTCAGGATCCCCTTGTCCTCTGCGTCCTCGATCATGGACTTGGCGATTCTGTCTTTGACGCTGCCCGCCGGATTGAAATACTCCAGCTTGACCAGAAGAGTCGCCTCCAGTCCCAGATCCTTTTCAATATTGACCACTTCTACGAGCGGTGTGTTTCCGATCAGTCCCAGTGTTCCTTTATAAATATTAGCCATTTGTATGTGCCTCCTTTTATTGTTCTACTATGTATTATACACCTATGTTGTATTGGTTTTGCAATGCTGTTATGCAGTTATTATTTGCAGCTTCTGTTTGCAGTTATTTCGCCGCTTCAAACCCCTTTTCCAGATCTGCGATGATGTCGTCGATGTGCTCTGTACCGATGGACAGCCGGATCGTTCCCGGGAAGATACCCTGGTCAGCCAGTTCTTCTTCTGTGAGCTGGGAGTGGGTCGTTGTCGCCGGGTGGATGACCAGGCTCTTTACGTCCGCTACATTTGCCAGCAGCGAGAAGATCTCCAGCCCGTCGATAAACTTCCAGGCTTCCTCCTGCCCGCCTTTGATTTCAAAGGTGAAGATGGAGCCGCCGCCGTTTGGGAAATACTTCTCGTACAGCGCGTGCTGCGGGTGATCCGGCAGCGCCGGGTGATTGATCTTCGTGACCTGCGGATGCGCGCTCAGATACTCTATGACCTTCTTCGTATTTTCCACATGCCGTTCGACTCTGAGTGACAGGGTCTCTACTCCCTGCAAAATCAGGAAGGCGTTGAATGGTGAAATCGTAGCGCCCGTATCTCTGAGCAGGATCGCGCGGATGTATGTGACGAAGGCCGCCGGGCCGACTGCGTCATAGAAGGATACGCCGTGGTAGCTCGGGTTCGGATCAGCGATGTTGCCAAACTTGCCGCTGGCTTTCCAGTCGAACTTGCCGGATTCAACGATGATGCCGCCGATGGTCGTTCCGTGACCGCCCAGAAACTTGGTTGCAGAGTGAACGACGATGTCCGCGCCGTGTTCGATCGGCCGGATCAGGTACGGCGTTCCGAAGGTGTTGTCGATCACCAGCGGCAGTCCATTCTTATGCGCGATCTCCGCAACGGCGTCGATGTCGGGGATATCGCTGTTCGGATTGCCCAGCGTCTCCAGGAAAATCGCTCTGGTGTTCTCCTGAATGGCCCCCTCTACTTCTTCCAGATTATGCGCGTCCACAAATGTGGTTTCGACTCCGTACTGCGGGAGCGTGTGCTCCAACAGATTGAAGGTGCCGCCGTAGATGGTCTTCTGGGCGACGATGTGGCCGCCGTTTGCCGCCAGCGCCTGGATCGTATAGGTGATGGCTGCTGCGCCGGATGCCAGCGCCAGACCTGCGCTGCCCCCTTCCAGAGCCGCCACTCTGTCTTCCAGCACGGCCTGCGTGGAATTGGTCAGCCTGCTGTAGATGTTACCCGGGTCAGCCAGTCCGAACCGGTCAGCCGCATGCTGCGCGTTATGGAATACATAGGCGGTGGTCGCGTAGATCGGTACTGCTCTCGCGTCCGTTGCCGGATCTGCCTGTTCCTGTCCTACATGTAACTGTAATGTTTCAAATTTATAATCGCTCATAGTTTCATAATTCCTTTCGTTCATCTTGTATTCGATTGCCTTTGCATAAAAAATACCCGTTTGCTTCACTCCCGGGCAACATGACGGTTTCTGCTTGTTTCTGCAGTTTTCTTAAGACGCACGCAAAGGCTGCCGCGCGTCTCCCATCATCTTACCTGCCCGGGAGCCCGGCATCAGACAACACATCCAGTACATCAATGTTTTCGGTGTTGTAGTTTTCATCGCTTGCGCCTCCTTTCCTCTGTGCTTGTTTTGATGGTGCGATATTAACACTATTTACCTACTGTGTCAATAGGTATTTTAGAAAAAAGTTGAAAAATCTATTTACCCTATAGTAAAATAGGCGATAGAACAGAGCAACAATAATGAAAACCATCATGAAATGGGGTGCGATACATGATTTCAACAAAAGGACGTTACGCGCTGCGCGTTATGATCGATCTGGCGCAGCATGAAGGAGAAGGAAACATTCCTTTGAAGGACATTGCCGAAAGGCAGGACATCTCCAAGAAATACCTGGAGATCATCGTCAAGGAACTTGTCAAAGGCGGAATGCTGCACGGCGTCAGCGGCAAAGGCGGCGGCTACAGTCTCAGCAGGAAGCCTGACGAATACACTGTCGGCGAGATCCTGGAACTCCTGGAAGGCACCTTGGCGCCGGTCGCCTGCCTGCTGGAAGGAGCGGACTCCTGCCCGCGGGCCGACACCTGCCTGACCCTGCCCATGTGGAAGGAATACTACGAGATGATCCACGGTTTCTTCTACGGGAAGAAACTCAGCGACTTGCTCGGGTCCCGGGATCCGGTCTATTATATTTAGCGCATATTTAGCGCTTCCGCTGCTTCGCATCTTTTTTTTCATGATTTTTGAAGCATCACGGAATATACTGCAGTCAACAGTTGAATAGACGTTTGGGTTCAGCATTACTGCAGCTTACTTTTATTTCCCGATAGGACCACCAGACTCTTGCTGAACCACAAACCCGCTGCAACATAGTCTATTTGCTCTGTTATTTATCGAAGCACCCCAAACGCGAACACATCGTTCTATCGTGAGGAAGACAAGCAAGGGAAAGGAGAACAGAGATGAACTACGAAAAGAACATTCTCAATGAGCTCAGGCTGTTCGTCGTTTCAGATGGCGAGGCTGCCCTTACAGATGAATCAATGGTCAAGGCTGTTACGCTGAACGAGAATCTCAGATCCCTCGGATTCCAACTGAAGCCGAAGGATCTGGTCCGTGTCGCGAAGAATGCCTCTCTTGACACGTTCTGGAAAGACTTTCAGACGCTGGTCGTTACAGATATAAAAGCCAAGCCAATGTACCCGGATTTCCCGCAGCAGGTGATGGATATTGACGAGGCCGAATTCCGGTTCCATCAGGTTTGCCATTATTTTTCCACCTACGGTCTGGAAGAACTGTTCGGAACCGAAGTGAGAACAGGCTGGCGGCCCGATGTCCGGGACACCGAAAAAACAGAATCAGAGACGGCGCTCATTCCTGCGAAAACAATTGGGCTCATCACAGAATCCGAAAAATATATCGTACCGGTGAAGCAGATTCTTTCAAAGAGGGAGCGCATGACCATCCCGGAAACAGAGATCGTCGTCGCGGCGGTTCCGCACCTGTCTGCGGAGGAACTGGCCGGGCTCAAGGTCCCGTTCAAGGAAAACCTGATCGAGCTGTTCCGGCAGGTGATGGATTCCGATCTGGAAACGGACGTGAAGATCGCTACGCTCCATGCCCTTTGCCAGCATACCGGCGATGTATGGAAGTGCCTGGAATTCTACATTTCCAAATACCACAGATACAAGCTTACCACCTCACAGAAGAAAACCATCGTGAGACTCTTTGAAACATATCCGGTGGAAGACTTCAGGGCGAACCTGATCATCTCCAATAAAAATGCCAGAAGAATCATCACCCTGCTGGAGTTTCTTTCATTCAATAATTTCGTCAGAAGCGAAGGACACAGAGAAGCAGTCTTCGATCTGCGCAACAACAACCTGTCTTCCTGGAACTCTGTCGTTCAGTACATGATTGCGCACGACGACGCCAAGACCATCTCTTTCATCGGCAAACGCCCGGGAATCCTGCTCCGCATGATCAATGAGCTGGTTTCCAAAGGCTTTGACCCCGATGAGATTGCAGAATCTCTGGTCGCGAACGCATCAAAGCTGTCGACGCAGACACTTGTCAGCACCGTCACGTTTTTCACGGCTGTTCACGAGGACAGGGACGAGAGAACGATGGCAATCGTGAGAAAAATCCTCTCTGTCGTTCTCTTCGCCAAACTGCATTCGATCGAAACGCCTCTGAAGGGCCGGAAGGTCTTCCTGGATCCGGGAATGATCTGCCTGGAGCGTTCTTTCTTCGCCAAGTCCGAAGAAGGCGGATATATCAGAAGCGGTATGACGATCAGGATTCCGGAAACTATTCAGAACCTCCGGTTCTTCTGCTACTGGAATGATGAGCGACGCATTGACATCGACCTGCACGCATATGGAAAATATCTGGACGGAAGTCCCCTGCACATTGGTTGGAATTCCAGCTTCAAAACCGGAGATGAATTGGGAGACGCTGAGGTTATTTTTTCAGGAGACCTGACACACAGCGATTCGGCCGAGTATATCGATCTCAGCATGGACGCAAAAGACATCGATTCCGTTTCGTTCGATATTACGTCCTACACCAGACAGAGATTTGCCTCGATCGACACGGTCTATACAGGTGTGATGGCCGTCAACTCCCGCGGGGCGAAGATCAGATTGTATGACCCGAAACAGTGCCTGTTCACGCACGAATTGCGCGGCAACACCACCGACATCAAGTACGGTTATATCGATGTCCAGAATCGTCTGTTCACGATCAACGCCATGAGCATCGACGAAAACCTCGCACGCGGCAGCGGTAATGGGAAACAACTGTCCAGTGGTTTTACGATCAGGACATATCTTGATTATCTCTTTAGGGCGCAGGATGTCACACTCGTGGATACGCCGGATGCGGCTGATATCATACTCTCCACGGCAAAAGCTGAAGCAGAAAACGGCATCAGCCTGACGGACAGCAACTATTTCATGGACCTGTAGGTGTTCACACCTACAGGTTTCCTCAAACGATACGAAAACTATACGAAGAAAAATGCAGTTCCGATCATGACATACACGGTCACCAGCTGCAGTCCTTCCAGCCAATTGGACTCGCCGTCGGAGGCGACCCGGTTGGCGATGAGAACAGAAGCGAAGACCGAAACGATTTCAAACGGCGTGAACACGATGCTCATCGGTTGGAAGCAGAGGCTCAGAAGCGTCAGCACAGGAATGACGAACAAGATGATCTGCAGACTGGATCCAAGTGCGATCTCAACTGCAGCGTTCATCTTGTTTTTGATTGCCATGATGACGGCGGAGGAATGCTCTGCCGCATTGCCGATAATCGGAACGAGAATGATTCCGACAAACACTTTCGACAGACCGGCGCTTTCGGCCATAGGCTCGACCGTTCCCACAAAAATCTCGGAAAGAACTGCGATGCAGATTGTCGAAGCTACGAGCAGTCCTATAGCTGCCGGCAGAGACATCGATGGTTTTTCACCATCGTCAGAGATGATCGTCTCCTCATAGAGCTGCCGGTGCGTGACGAAGACGAACACGAACTGCATCACATAAATCAGAAGCATCAAGATCGCGATGATGACGCTGAGGCCTTCAAAGGTCGTAGTCAGGCTGCGCTCCGGAAATGCATGGGTAAAAATCGCCGGGATGGCCAGCGCGAGCGCGGACAGAAGCAGCATGCTTGATGTGATGTTGATGGAATTTCTGTTGAATGACTGCGTCTTGTATTTTATCCCACCGCACAGCATGGACATGCCGAGCACCAAGAGGATATTGCCGATGACCGATCCGGCTAAGGACGCCTTGACCACGTCAAACATCCCAGCCTTCATGGCAACGAACGCGATGATCAGCTCCGTCGCGTTTCCGAATGTCGCGTTCAAAAGCCCGCCGATTCTCTGGCCGCAATAACACGCGATCACATCCGTGCTCTTGCCCATAATTCCCGCCAGCGGAATGATCGCCAGCGAACTGCACGCAAACAGAAGCGGGTCCGAAAGCCCCATCAGTTTACCGACGATTGTAACCGGCAGGAATATCAGCATTAGGTACAGAAATTTCATCTTGTGGTTCCTCGCGCGCGTACGTTCAGGTGCTTATTTCACTGCTCCGCTGACGGAATCCTTAAGGATGACATCGTGAGCGCCGCCTTCCACGATGCTGGTGGCGGACACGAGGGTCAGCTTCGCGTTTTCCTGAAGGTCCTTGATGGTCAGTGTGCCGCAGTTGCACATGGTGGACTTGACCTTGAGGAGGGACTGGCGCACGTTGTCGCTGAGTGAACCGGCGTACGGAACATAGGAGTCGACGCCTTCTTCGAACTTCATGCGGGCATCGCCGCCCAAATCGTAACGCTGCCAGTTGCGGGCGCGGGCGGAACCCTCACCCCAGTATTCCTTGTAGTAATTACCGTTGATCTGGATCTTGTTTGTCGGTGATTCATCAAACCGGGAGAAGTAACGGCCGAGCATGAGGAAGTCCGCACCCATGGCCAGCGCCAGTGTCATGTGATAATCGTAGACGATGCCGCCGTCGGAGCAGATCGGTACATAGATCCCCGTCTCCTCATAATACTTGTTGCGTGCTTCGGCAACTTCAATGACCGCCGAAGCCTGGCCGCGGCCGATACCCTTCTGTTCACGGGTAATGCAAATGCTTCCGCCGCCGATGCCGATTTTCACGAAGTCCGCGCCTGCTTCCGCCAGAAAACGGAATCCCTCGCCGTCCACGACATTGCCTGCGCCGATCTTGACATCGTCACCGTACTTGTCTCTGACGAACTTGAGCGTTTCGGCCTGCCACTGGGAGAAGCCTTCGCTGGAGTCGATGCAGAGCACATCCGCGCCCGCTTCAACGAGTGCAGGGATCCGCTCCTCAAAATCACGGGTGTTGACGCCTGCACCGACAACGTATCTCTTATCTGCGTCCAGAAGTTCATCCGGATATTCTTTATGTGCAATGTAGTCTTTGCGGAAGACGAAATAGACAAGGCGCTGCTTGTCATCGACCACCGGCAGTGCGTTCAGTTTATAATCCCAGAGCATGTTATTGGCTTCACTCAGTGTGATGCCTTCGCGGGCGTATACCAGCTTGTCGAACGGCGTCATGAACTCACAGACAAGTGTGTCCGGCGACATTCTGCTGACCCTGTAGTCACGGCTTGTGACCATACCCACCATTCTGCCTTCCGCTGTGCCGTCCTCTGTGACTGCAGTCGTCGAATGGCCTGTCCGCTCCTTGAGCTCCAGCAGATCCGCCAGTGTCTGATCCGGACGGATGTTGGTGTTGCTGCGGACGAATCCCGCCTTGTGGTTCTTGACCTTCTGCACCATTGCCGCCTGGCTTTCGATCGGCTGGGATCCGAAGATGAAGGAGATGCCGCCTTCTTTTGCCAGCGCGATAGCCAGTTCATCGCCCGATACGGCCTGCATGATCGCAGACGTCATCGGAATGTTCATGGAGATCTTCGGTTGTTCACCTTTTTTGAATTTCGTGACCGGTGTCTTCAGCGAAACGTTTTCGACCCGGCAGTCTGTTGATGAGTAACCTGGTACCAACAGATATTCGTTAAAAGTTCTCGATGGTTCGTCACAATAAAAAGCCATTTTTTCTCCCTTCCTCTCAAACCAGATAATTATGCAAACTCTATCTTCTCAGTATTTGATCAGCTTTGATGCTTCACTGTTCAATGACCCGTATTCTTCCCCGTCGGTAGCGATCAGCAGCGCAGGCAAAAACCATGCTGCGTACTTGCCGGGATTTTTGAGCACATCCTGCATGACATCCGCCACGTCGACGAATTCCATGTGGGACGCTTCTTCCGGATTGGGCTGCGGTTCCTTGTCAAGCAGGTCCTTCCGGAGCCATCCGATTAGCACATGATCGAACTCGTGCTCCGTCAGTCCATTGTCGAACTCCGCTGTGTAGACGAATGCGCCCTTCTCCTCCAGCGCACTTGCAGCACCGGCTTCTCCGCCCTCCAGATTCGAGATAGTGTACTCGGTCTCTTCAGGCAGTCTCCGCGCCGCCGCCTCAAGCAACTCTTCTCCGCATCTCGGATGGGAGCAGCAGCTGTTGGCCCAAAGCCCGCCGGAATGGTACTTGCCCTCCGCCCGCTGCTGGATCAGCAGCTGGATGTGAAAAGTCCTCGTCCCGTCGGGTTCATCAACCAGAATCTTCCGAAAAATGAATATAGAAAACGCGCGGTGAAGAAGCCCCTTTTCATGGGCCTCAAGCTTACCAACGCGTCCTGTTTCTCTATCCTGTTCATCCACAAGAATGATCTGGTCTTCCAATTTTCTCTCTCCGCTACGCAACGCAGTTATATTTCCCCAATTCTATCATATAAAAGGCCTGTTGCAACCTCTTTTTTGGTCTTTTCGCCTTTGAGGAAGCCAACGAGGGCAAGGGCGAATTCCATTGCAAGCGCCGGTCCCATTCCCGTGATTACGCTGCCGTCGATCGTCACAGTCTCACCGGTCGGCTTCGCGCCTGCCAGATGGTCTTCCATTCCCGGGTAGATCGTTGCGTTCTTTCCTTCCAGCGCACCGTGGGCAGCCAGTGCAAGCGGTGCCGCACAGATCGCAGCCAGCGGTTTTCCTGCCTTTGCAAATTCTTTGATCCGGGATGTAAGTCCTGCGTGATCCCGCAGATTCGTCGCACCCGGAAGCCCGCCCGGCAGGACGATCATCTCGCAGGCGCCATAGTCCGCGTCCTCAAAGAGCAGATCCGCTTCGATGTTGATTCCGTGGGCGCCTTTCACGAGCAGGCTGCCTGTGACCGAAACCATCTTCGCATCAACGCCGGCTCTCCTCAGTACGTCGACGCATGTGAGGGCTTCCACTTCTTCGTATCCTTCTGCCAAATGTATAAATACCATTTTGTGCCTCCTTTTCTGCTCCTCATTACTTCGCGCTTCCTCATTTCATGAATGTATCGATTGCGCTCTTGAGTTCTTCCAAAGCCTCCATGTCATCCTGCTGTACGGCCTCGACGATGCAGGTGGACATGTGCTCCTTCAGCACGGCGCGGCTGACCCCCTGCAGGGCTGAGTTCACCGCCGATAGCTGTATGAGCACGTCTGTGCAGTCCCTGTCGTTCTCGACCATCTTTTTGACGGATTCCATGTGCCCGATGATCCGTGACATTCTATTGAGCACCGCCTTCTTGTGCTCCGGCGAATGGGTATGAGTGTGCTCCCCATGCACATGTACATGCTCCCCTTCGCCATGGCTATGGGTATGGGCATGGCTATGCCCATCATGAGTATGCTTATGTTCAGTCATTTTCATTTCCTCCTAAGGAATGGCAATCCGTTTCTTCGTCCTGTATATTTTATCATCAATGCTGCCGATGGTGTTCATGAGAATCACGAGATAGCCGTCATCGATCGTGCAGCTTTCGATTTCGCCCAGGGAAACATCATAGGTTCCCAGATAGGCGCCATCGGATACTCGGTATATGTCGATGAAGCTTTTGTTCTTTTTGATCCACGTGCAGATCATGAACGCGCTGTTGTAGGCGCCGATGTCTTGCGGGTTGATGTACCGGATGCTCTTCTTCAAAGTCTTTTCCAGCCGGAAGTTGCTGTCGCACACATACATTTCTTCACCAAGCGCCAGATAAAACTTGTTTGTGCTTTTGTCGAACGAGATGCCTGTCGCCGCCACCGGAAGAGTGATCTTGCCCGTGCGTTTGTGTGTCTTCGGGTCGTATACAAAGCACTTCTTGGAATACTCCCCCTTCTTTCCCGACAGAAGATACAGTTTCTTCGTATATGGGTTATAGGCACTTCCGTTGCCGTGCCCTAATCCTTCCACTCTCGTGATTTTCTTAAGCGCACCGTTCTTTTTCTTATAGGACAGCAGATAGCCGATGGTGCTTTTGCGGTTCACGTAGGTTACAAGGTACTGGTCTTTAGTTACACTGATGCCCTGCGGGATCCTCGCCTTCGGACCTCCCTGCGGCATGGCCACCAGTTCTAAATCCGCTTTTGTCAGTTTTTTGATGATCTTGAGTTTCGAATATGCAGGGGATTCTTCCGTCGTTCCTCTGACCTCGATGACATCGGAGTTCTTCCCGTCAATTCTCTGGCCGTCCACCTCCGCGATGCCTTTGACTGCGTAGTCGTAATCATTTCTGACGACCTCCAGATAGTTGACATCGTAGGTGGTCTCTTTCAGTTCCTTGAATTCCCCGGTCGCCGGGTTCTTCCGCAGCACCTTATAGCCTGTCGCGTACTCATCCTGGTTCCAGCGGATCAGCGCTTTTGTCGGCGACAGGTTCTCCACTGCTGTACCGGTGATTTTGGCAAGGACGGCCGGATAGACGAACACCGTAACGGTTCGTTCAGCGTCGGTAAAATAGCCGTTTCCCTCGGCTGTGATGCTGATCTCCGCCTCACCGTCGTTTCCTAAGGTCACCATGCCCTTGTTGTCGACGACCGCGATGCTTTCGTCCGAGGATCTGTACTGCAGGTCTCCGTTGGCGGATGCATCCAGTTTGAAATCGTTTCCTGCAAAGCCATAAAAAGCGGTTTTTTCGATTGCAATGATTTGCTTCACTTTGTCCGCCCTTAGGGCTGCTTTTGCAGCAAGAGACGGCACCCCGAACCTGAGTTTTGCCCGTACGATCACCTCGCAAACATCCCCGGGCTGCACATTTTTCATGGTGTACATATTGTCTTTGACCACGTGGGACTCCGTGAGCCTGCCGTTGATAAAACAGTTCACCATATATCCCTTGCCTTTCACCTCGTCCCAGTTGGCAGCTACTTCAGTTCCCTCCTGGGTGAGCCGCAGGTGCTGGACCTGCGTCATGCTCTCCAGGGGATCTCCCAAGAACGCCACGTGCAGCAGATATCCTGCAAAAGCAAGAATCATGATTGTGATCAAAATGAATAGCAACTTACCTCTCATAATCCCAAATCCCTTTGTACATTCTATATGTATCCGCCGGTGAAGCGCTGTGCCATGGTATGAACCCCCCGTCAAGCCCCGCTTCATAGAGCGCGTCCACCTGCTGTTTCAGTTTTTTCTTATCGTATTTGACCTGCGGCGCCCAGAACGGCGTGTTGTATCCTGTGATCCAAGTGCGCGCCGCCGCCGGCGTCGGAATCTTCTTCTGATCTCTCGCCGCGCCCTTCGCCCACGTTTTCATGATAGCTTTTGGCGCGGACCAGGTGTCCGCATTGCCGAAATGATCTGTGTAGGGCATGCTGCTGATGGCGTCGACCACATTGGAAATGGCCGGCCAGTACTGCCCGTACGCTGTCACATAGCCGTTCGAACATTCTCCGAACACATCGACACTGAAATAGGCTCCCGCTTCATGGATCTGGTCCGCCGCGTAAAAGCAAAAGTTCTGTATTGCCTGTGCTTTTGTTTCGTCGAATGTATTCCTGAAATCCGTTTTCTTCTCGAGGGACATTTCGTATGCCGCCTCCGGGAACCTGACGTAATCGAACTGGATCTCGTCGAAGCCCATCAGCTCCACTGCCTCGATCGCAAGGGCAACATTATAATACCACACATCCCGGCTGTACGCACTCGGCCAGCGGGATCCGGACACGCCGGTTTTGATGCAGTCCTCGGGATGATCCTTGGCGTAATTGAAATCATTGAAGCAGGTGATCCTGCCGATGGTGTAGACTCCGGCATCCTTGAATTCCTGTACGGCCGCCTTGTACTCTTCCAGATCGGCATGCGCTTTCTTATACGCTTTTGGCGACAGTTCCTTCGCTACCGGAGATTTATACGAAAGGTTGCCGCTCTTGACATCGATGACCACTGCGTTGCACTTCGTTTCCTTGATGATCTTGATGTATGGCTTGTAGTTGAGGGCGGCCGCGTAGTTCAGGTACATTCCCCGCGCCTCGCGGCAGAATATATTGCCTTTGATCTTCGCCCGTTCGAACGGATAATAGTCCAGTCCGGTCGCTTTGCCCCCGTGCAGATTCATGCTGAACTTCGCTTTTTTCGCTTTGTCGTACTCGCCGTTTTTATTGTAGTTTCTGTCGGCCTCCTCCTGTGAACGAACCAGATACTTGCTGTATGCGTAGCCTTCCGGAGTGGCTTCCGTGCTGTCTGTATTGCCGTCTGCGGCCAGGCGCACCTTGTACTTGGCGACCTCTCCGTTTTTATCCAGACCGGCGAACCCCGTCACTTCGAGCCTGGTTCCCTTCGGAGCGAATCCCGCGATTTCCGGTCCCCTGCTTTTGCGATAGAGCGTGACCGGCGTGCGGACGAACAGTTCCTTCTCCTGCACAACTTCGTCTCTGCTGCTGACCAAATTTTCCGGTTTCACATAACGCGGCGGCTCAGATACGGAAATGTCTTTCAGTTCAGTGCACATTTCCGCGGCCGTCGTCACGTCTGTGCTGAACACGTCTGCGGCAACCCCGTCTATACTGGCTGCCTCTGCCTCGTCTGCCTCGGCTACGGCCGCTTCAGCTTCGTCCCTGCCGGCTCCGGCTCTAGCTGCGGGGTTTCCGGAATCTTCGCTGTCCATATCGATTCTTAGAAAGCTCCCTTCCGCCGTTTCCATCGGTTTCTCATCCGGCAATGTGACTTCCGTGCCGCGCGGGATTGCCTTTGCTTCCTGCAAATCGCCGTGTGCATCCATCTCATAGCTCTGCACCGTCGGGTGATTACCAGCAATAAAGGCCTTCTGTTCGAAGGCCGTCTGCTCGTTCGCTGACTGGGCTGACACAAATATCAGCGCCACCATCAGGATCCCTATTATAATTTTCACCGACAGCTTGCTCAAGACATTCATGGCGACATTATAGCACAAGATGTTGACCTTGCGGAAATTCTTTACACAATCTTTTGGGGATTTTGCCGCCGGTTTTTCATTGGTCCAGTACCCCTCACCGGCGTTCCGGCTCCTCTGGTGTAAAAATCAATCGTTGAATGTGTTTTTTTCATCACCGTATCGTCAATGCCCTCTGTAGATGATGAAAAATGAAAGGAAAACATTCAATAATTACACCGACCGACTCTCCGATCAACTTCTCGAAGACAAACTCCCAGGCCGGATCCCCAATCGACTCCTCCCATTACGCAGAATAAGAGAAACCCCTCAAGTTTCATCCCGTTTTAGGACGGATTCTGAGGGGTCTGGCTGTCTGCTTACGTGCACACGCATGTTATACGCATGTCACAAGCATTTCTCGCACATGCCGCGCACGCGCTACGGTCCCGGGGAACCTTAGTCGAGTGTGAGTGACGGCGCGGTGTATACTCTGGCCTTCATTTCTGCATCCAGTTCGTAGAGACTTCTGCTGTCGCTGCCAAAGAGTTTGAACTTGGTGACATTGTCATCCGCGTTGTCTTCTTCTTCTGCCTGTTCCTTGACGAACCAGTCGAGGAACTGCATCGTTCTGAAGTCGTGTTCTTCATAGGCTGCTGCATAGATCTTGTTGATCAGGTCTGTAACAACTCTTTCATGCTCAGCGCCCATCTCGAGCGGATCGATGAATTCCTTGTATTCTTTATCCGGCTTGTCGATTGCTTCCAGGACGACCGCTTCACCCTGCTGCTGCAGATACTGGATGAACAGCATTGCGTGATCGCGTTCTTCCTGGGCCTGGATCATGTACCAGTTCGCATATCCATCAAGGCCGGCGTCCTTGTAGTAGTTTGAAAAATCCAGATACAGATAAGCCGAATAAAACTCTGCATTGACCTGATTGTTGAGCAAATCTTTTACTTTCTTTGATACCATTTTATGGTCCTCCTTTTTCTTTTTGCGGTGCCGTATGGCTCGCATATTAATCTTGATATGATCTACATGGATTATAACATGCTTCCAGCGTGTGAAATAGATTATTTTCACATGTTATTATTTCCCATATTTCAGTAATCAGTGGTATAATACCAATATGTATGATAGATATTTTTCATCATTAGACATATGGGCGATTTCCTTCGGCTGCATGGTCGGCTGGGGTGTTTTTGTTATGCCGGGAACGACCTTCCTGCCGGTGGCAGGACCGATCGGCACACTGATTGCGATGGTGATCAGTGTGGTCATCATCCTCATCGTCGCGGCGAACTACATCTATTTGATGCGGGAGCGTCCGACAACCGGCGGCGTCTACGCCTACACGAAGGAAGCCTTTGGCAGGGATCACGCCTTCCTGTGTTCCTGGTTTCTCACCCTGTCTTATCTGACCATCGTCTTCCTGAACGGAACAGCGCTGTTCGTCGTTGTCAGGACTATGTTCGGAAACAAACTGCAGGGAAGCATCAGTTATGAGATCGCAGGAGTGGATATCTATCTCGGTGAAGTCGCTGTCTCAGTTCTGGCGCTGTTCATTGTCGGCGTCATGTTCATTGTGGCCAAGCCGATTCTGCAGTATGTCCACACGATACTGGCCGTCGTCCTCTTTTTGGGTATTCTGCTTGTGACCATCGTATGCGCGCCGCATGTGTCCCTCGGCCATGTGACGGCTGCCTTCGGTACAGGTCAGCTCAGTCCCGTTTACGGGATCTTCAGCATCGTGCTTCTGGCGCCCTGGGCTTTTGTCGGCTTCGACGTCATCTGTCTGGAGAGCGCCCACTTCCGGTTCCCGATGAAACGGGCGAAATGGGTACTGATCATCTCGATCATCATGGCCGGTTTCGCATACAGCGCCATGGCAATCGTCAGCATCGTTTCGGTCCCGGACGGCTTCCATTCCTGGACGGGGTATTTCGATAATCTGAATGAAATGCGCGGCGTGATGTCTGTCCCGACCTTCCATTCCGCAGTGGAAATCATGGGGAGCAAAGCCCTCTTCATCGTCGGCATCGCAGCGCTGGCCGCCATCCTGACGGGCATCATCGGAGCGTACCGTGCAACCCTCAGAATGCTGTCGACCATGGCGGAGGACAAGATCCTTTCTGAGAAATTCAGCAACACAACGTACAGCATCATCTTTATCATGCTGATCTCGATTCTCATATCCTTCCTCGGCCGCAACGCCCTCAACTGGTTCGTGGAACTGACCTCTCTGGGCGCTGTCATCGGATTCGGCTACACCTCCGCATCGGCGTTCAAGATGGCGAAACGGTACGGGAACAAATGGATCATGGCCTCCGGTCTCATCGGAACCGTCATCACGATTGCCTTTGCTGCAGTGCAGCTTATTCCGAAGCTCACTGCCCTGGAAGCCATGGGCGCGCCGGCGTTCCTGCTTCTGGCTCTCTGGTGCATGATGGGTTTCCTGTTCTATTGGCGTACCATCCGGAGCACGCCGCTCACGGAGTACACGGGCATCTCAACCTCCGGCATCGTGCTCTTCATTCTGCTGCTGTATTCCGTATTCATGTGGTTCGGCAAACGCATCCTGGAACTGGGCAGCGGCGCGCAGCTTGAGTCCTTCGTCATCCGCAACGGGATTGTCGCCATGTGCATCATCTTCGTAGGTCTGGTGGTCATGCTGTACGTCCAGAATCTGACGCGCAAAAGACACGAGACCATCGCGATGGAGAAGATCCAGGTCGAGGAACGGAATCTGGCAAAGAGCCAGTTCCTCTTCAACATGTCCCATGATATCCGTACGCCCATGAACGCCATTGTCGGGTACACGACCCTGGCCATGAAGGAAAACGAAAATCCGCAGGTGGAGGATTATCTTTCGAAGATCACACGGTCGAATGAGCAGATGCTCGGCATGATCGACGACCTTCTGGAGATGAGCCGCATCGAAAGCGGCATGGTCGATCATGTCAATGAGCCAGTCGATCTGAACGCAGTCGGCGAGAATCTGCAGCATCTGTTCGACGAGCAGATGGCGCAGAAACAGATCCGCTTCACTGTAGACACCTCCGGCGTCCGGGATCCGTACGTCCTCTGCGATAGGCGGAACCTGACCCGCGTGTTGATGAATATCGTCAGCAATGCCTATAAATTCACGCCGGAAGGCGGCTCGATCGCAGTACGGATCGAAGAGGTTGCGGACGGCGCCTATGACTTCCATGTCAAAGACAGCGGCATCGGCATGTCAAAGGAATTCACCGAGAAAATGTTTACTGCCTTTGAGCGGGAGCGCTCGTCCACGGACAGCGGCATACAGGGAACCGGTCTGGGCCTCGCCATCGTCAAGAACCTGACGGATGTTATGGAAGGGACAATCGATGTCGTCACCGCGCCCGGCGAAGGAACGGAATTCATCATTCACCTGACCTTCGAAATGACCGGCGAAGAGGATGTCGAAGCAGACGACGCCGATGCAAAGGCAGACGCCGAGGCTGTTCCGGATGTTGACTTCACCGATAAGCGTCTGCTCATCGTCGAAGATAATGAGGTCAACAGGGAAATCGTAATCATGCTGTTGCGCGACGCAGGGTTCGCACTGGAGGCGGCCGAAAACGGGCAGATCGCCATCGATATGCTCATCGCAGGAGGTCCCCACTACTACGACGCGATCCTTATGGATATCCAGATGCCGGTCATGGATGGCTATACTGCGACCCGAAACATCCGCGCTCTCGAAGACCAGGATCTGGCAACGGTTCCGATCATCGCCCTGACGGCCAATGCCTTCTCAGAGGATGAAGAGGCGGCGAAGCGGTCCGGCATGCAGGCGCACATCTCAAAGCCGATCGAAGTCGACGTGCTCATGCGCACGCTGGCGGAGATCCTGTCTGAATCAGAAGAACAGTCATAGGCTCCTCGCCGCAGGCGGAGTTGAGACGAACGTCCACTCTATCCTTTTATCATGATAAGGTTTCTTTTGTGACGGTATTTGTGACGTTCTATTAAGTATACTCCTTTCAAACGTAGTTAAGTGCAGAAAGGAGTTTTTGAAATGTTAGAGAGTGAGACCTGGGCGCTGATCGATCTGCTGTGCATGACGGCAACCGTGGTCCTGTCTCTGGTCCTGCTTGCCGGACTGGGTTGCAGGAAGCACAGCATGAAAGATCCACGTGAGACTGCCCATGACATCCGCGTCATGAAGCAGTGTATGGCGGCGCGTCTGCTGAGCATCCTGCCCGCAGCCGGCGCGGTCACTGCATTTCTCTTGCTGGAAGATTTAAACAATAAAATGGTCCTGATCGACAACAGGACCATCATGATGGCAGCGATTCTGATGGCGCAGATCGCCGCAGCGCTGCTCGCGAAGCGGCGGTGCACAGAATACAACTAGATAATACAACTAGATGCTCAGAATTTAACTACTCAAAAGCGCGAAGCTTCTCAAGTTCTGAAAAGATCGTTTCAATATAACCCGAATAATCGATATCTTTCCGGGCGCGAAGTTCCTCCGTCATTTCGGCGATAGGTTCATGCAGCTGGGTCAGCCCCACATTTCCCAAAACGCCCTTCAGAGCGTGAGCGGCTTCGAAAGCGCCGTCCATATCGCCGCCGTCAATGGCGCTCCGCAGCTTTTCGAAATTGGCGTCCTGCAATGACAGGTTCACCATCTTCAGATAAAACTCTTCATTGTTGATGCAGCGTGCGAGACCGCCTTCCGTATCGGCTCCCAGTTCTTTCAGGTTCTCTATCGTAAGCATATCTATCATTCCTTTCGTTTTTCATTCATTTATTTTTTCTGTGCCTGCAGTACATGCTCAACAAATTCCTTCTCCGCAAGAGGTTTGGAGAAATAATATCCCTGGATGACATCACATCCCACGGACCGGAGGAAGTCAACCTGCTCCTTATCTTCGACGCCTTCCGCTACCACTTCCATATTCAGATACTTGGCGATATCCATGATCAGCCGGATCATCGTCTCCTGCTTTGCGCTGGAGTTGAGGTTCTGGACGAAACGCATATCCATCTTCAGTACATCGACCGGTACATCCGCCAGCATGTTCAGGGACGAATAGCCCGTTCCGAAGTCGTCCATCTCGATTTTGAATCCTTCCGACCTCAGATTGTTGATGATCTCGATCAGCTGATCCGAATCATCCATGTATGCCGACTCGGTGATCTCCAGATACAGATTGCTCTTCGAAATATCATAGTCGATCAGCTTCTCGATGATGAAATCAAGCAGCGAGGAGTTGTACAGATCCATACGGGAGACATTGACGGAGAGCGGCAGTTCGATTCCGTGCTCCTTCTTCCATCGGCCGGCGCATTCCAGCGCTCTCTCCCAAATGTAGAAGTCCAGCTTCTGGATCAGGCCGTTGTGCTCGAAAATCGGAACGAACTGTCCCGGACTGATCCTGCCCAGCTCCGGATGATCCCACCGGACGAGCACTTCCGCGCTGGCGAGGACCGGTTCTTCATCGTGGACGTTGTACTTCGGCTGGAAGTTCAAATAGAACTGATGCGTCGCCATGGCCTCATCCATTTCGGTGATCAGCCGGTCTTCAAACATCTTCTTCTGGAATGTTTCGTTGTCGTAGCGGGCAATCGACTTGGAATAATTGCCTTTGATCGTATTTGCAGCCTGAACTGCCCGGTCGAATCTCGTTTCAATATCGAAGCTCTTATCGACGTTCTGATATATTCCGCAGCGGACTCGCACATGGATGTCACGGAAATCGTCGAAGTGGCTGTTGATTTCCTCTGCCATGGTGGTGTAACTCACCTTCCCATGTTCAATGTAGACAAAGAACTTGTCCGCCTCGACCCTGCCTGCGATGCATCTGGTCTTCTCCCGCATGTCCTTCAGATAATCGGACAGATGGATCAGGACCTCATCGCCTGCCTTCCTGCCATAGAGTTCATTGATCAGATGGAAATGGTTGATGTCGATGAACACCGCGTCCATGACCAGGTCGTAATGGAATGTATCAAACTGCTCCGCATAGCGGTAGAAGTACTCCTTGTTGAACAGTCCTGTCAGGTCTTCACGCTCTGTGGACTGAATGATGCTTCTGTCTTCATACAGTTCGATGGTCTTCTGCATTCTCGTCAGCACGACCTCCGGAACCAGCGGATCCTTGGTAAGAAAATCCGCCGCGCCCATCGTGAGACTGTCGACCTCGGCATGCTTATCGCCTGTGAGGACGATGACAGGAATGTTCACGTAATCATCGCTCGATTTCAACCATTGGATCACATCATAGCCTCCCATCTTCGGCATATTCAGATCCAACAGGATCAGGGACAGCAGATCGCCGTGTTCCTTGATTTTCTCCACCGCTTCCTCGCCGTCTTCCGCCATGACAACATCGAAATCATTCTGGACGATGTTTCGCAGCATCTCCCGGTTGACGATCTCATCATCGACGATGAGGACGAGTCGCTTGCCGGCGATGGAGTGGAATTTCACATGACTTTTTAACATAGCAGCCTCCTTTATTCAGGAAGTAACTTCAATATCTTATTTATCCTCGTAAAACGCGAACCCGTCGCGGCCCGCTTCCTTGACTTTGTAGAGCGCCAGATCGGCCGTCTTGAACAACGCGTCCGGGCTGTCCGGATTCTCAGCGTTTCCGGAGCTGAACGCGACGCCGATGCTCAGCGTCACATCAGGCAGACCATCGTCATTGTTGTGAAGCATTTTGTTCACAGCTGCTATCTTGCTTTCGACGACGTGTTTCAGTTCCGGCCGCATCTGCACCATCAGCACCGCGAATTCATCACCGCCGATCCTGCAGACGAAGTCCTCGGAACGGAAACTGGAGGACAGTATCCCCGCTACCTTCTGCAGGACCTTGTCTCCCATCTCATGACCGTAAGTATCATTGATGGACTTGAAGTAGTCCACATCAACGATCATCAGCGCCACCTCTTCACCAAACAGTTCTTCCCGCTTGTTGTCGAAGAACTTCCGGTTGTACAGATCCGTCATCACATCATGGGTCGCCTCATAGGACAGGATCTCGTGATGTTTCTGGGTCGCCTGCAACATCGTATTGTAGGCCTTGGCCAGATAAGTATACTCGGCCGCGCCTTTCACCGGAAGCACTCTTTGTGTCCGGATATACTCGGCACTATTGCGCAAAGGCAGCAGCACCAGCTGCGCGATAGCGAACAGCAGTATCAGCGCGAACCCAAGCAGCAGGGCCATCAGGATATTCTGAACGATGAGCCGGTGCTTCGCGCTCTCGTAGTACTCCAGTTCAAGGGCGCGGGTGTTCTCCATCAACTGCTCTGTGCTGTTGAGGACGCTGCCCCAGATCTCACTTTTCTTGTCTTCATAGCTTTGATCAAAGACCATATTGCGCGCCTTCTGGCGCTTCTGCTGTGCGGTAAGCTGACTGTCTTCCTTCGTCAGGGTCACCTCTGTCAAATCCTTCGAAACCTCCGCAGGATCCAGACTGTATCCTTCCGCGGCGAGGCGCATGACGTAACCCTCGACCTCCGCCAACTCGTTAGATGCCTTCAACGCGTTCGCCAAGGAAGTGTAAATGCCATCTTCCTTGCCGTACGGCTCGATTGCCGCCAGCGAAGCCTCCCTGCGTTTGTCCACATCGACTTCCTTGTAATATGCTTCGGCTTCTTCGACATTTCCTGTCGCTATAAACGCCTGGCACTTCTCCGTGAGGTAATCAGAAACCTCGCGCATCTGGTTGATCGATTCCTCCTCAACAATATAAGCTTCCGTCGAGTCCTGCATATTCGTCAGCGACGTATCGATGCGGGACGACCCTGCAACTAGCAGAAGTGAGATGACGATCAGCAGCGCAACGAAAACCGCGAAGAAATAGGTGATTTTGATTTCCTTCTTATTCTTCTGTTCCATTCTTGGCTCCTGAAAGCTTCCTGCTTTCTGATTTTCTTTTCTTTTTTATATCATACAACATTTTGTCCGCTTCGTGAATCAATTCTTTCGGCGTCTGCCCTTCTATATACTTCGCGACGCCGATGCTCATCCGCAGCGCATAGGGTGACACATCACCAAAGGCAACAAGCCTCTCCTGAATCGATTCTGAGAGGATCTCCACGTCTTTCGGATCCGCTGTTTCTATTACGATGATAAATTCATCACCGCCGTACCGGGCGATATAGGGGCGCGGAACATAACCGCCGCAGGCTTCCTTGATCCCTTTTGACGCATGGACCAAAGCGTTGTCCCCCTCCACATGCCCATAGGTATCGTTGATCTGTTTGAAACTGTCCAGATCCATCATCATAAGGTATACATCATGATCATGGTTCCGCAGTTTGTAGTCCATGAAACCAAGCAGGTTCTGCCGGTTGTTGACCTGCGTCAGCTTATCGATAGAAATCTGCTGCATGATCGTTCCCAGGAAGAGCAGCAAAAGTTCGACCATAATCGCAACGCAAATCACCGGAAACGCCTCGCCGGCAAAAGAGAGGGCCCAGCTGGCCAGGATGCACAGCGGGAACGTCGCCGCAATGGCCAGATGCGACCGTGTGAGCGGCTCGGACTCCTTCTTGCACTGCAGCAGCAGCCGTACCGCGAACAGAACGGAGAATCCCAGTAAATAGAACATCTCAAACTGGAACCAGGATCCGCGAACGTATCCGCCCGCCGCATCAATCAGGAACAGCTGATGTGTTTTCAGATTGAGGATCGCGAGGACAACCGGAACGACAGCAGGCACCATAATTAAGCGAAACCGGAGTTTGTCACCGGTATGGTGCTCTGTGATCTGCGCTTCCGCGTAGATGCACCAGATGAAAACGCCGATGATCAGGGTGATGTGATACAGGGTCTTGAACACATAAGATACGACCATCGCATCCTCCAGATCAAGAATCCGGTCGACTAAGGTAAACAGGAAATTCGCTGAGAAATTGATCAGAAAACACGCGAGCAGTCTGGAGAGACAGAGCTCAACAAAAGACTGCGTACCGCTTCTCTTCGTCCAGAAAAGCAGTATGCCTGTGATGATCATGCAAATTGCGTAGACTTCTGCATACAGAATCGCATCCATGTGACAGTGCCCCTATTCTCCCTATTTTATAGATTCTTCTGCATTATAAGGACGAAAGCGTCACGGAAAGCGTCACAAATCAGTCAAAAACAGGTAGGTCCTCTTTCTTGACCAAAAGGCCTTTGACCGAATAGGAGATGCCGGTGCGCTGCCGGCTTGTCAGGAAGTTTTCATTGATACGTTTTTCGATGATGTGGCAGTTCTCCTCAGTCGTGTTGATGAGAAGAATGAGATACTGGCCCTGTCCGTACTTGGTGACCGTATCTGTATGACGAACAGAACTGACAGACGCGGACTTCAGACGTTCAGACAGCTCTGTGAGTTTCGGTCCCTCGCGCATGGGGTTGCCTTTGCTGTCCACGATGGTGCAGAGCATGAGAAAGATTTTGTCGGCGTTACGGCGCATGGTACGCTCGATGGTTTGATAGAGTTCCTGAAAGACCGGAAGCGAACAGTAATAACCGCGGCCGCCTGTATCATCGGAGTTGGTCAGCTTCTCCTGGATCTCATCGATGGTTTCGTGATCGTGGAACAGATGCTCGCCGAGACGGCGGATAAAGTCGCGGACGTGTTCGTTGGAGCGATCGCCGTATTCTTTGAGATAGAGGTCGATGGTATCTTCATAGTAACGCTCGGAATCTGCGAATCGGCCAAGATTCGTCAGGGCTTCGACCACGTAGATTTCCCATTCTGCAAAGGGATCGACGCGGACGGCGTAGAGGGCCAGTTCGTACATATCCTTGAACTTATGCGCCTCTCTGCAGTAGTCCATGAGCGCGGTGGCTATCTGATGAAACAACGTGCGGTAGCGTTCACCTTCCTGATAGATCCACGGAACGTTATCTCTGCCTGCGAAGAAACGTCCTGCGTAACTGTAGCAGGCGTCAGACAGTTTGTCCGCCCTCTTTTTCGGGTTTTCTTCGGCCAGCGCCTCTTCGGCCAGACGTTCGAACTCCCGGGCGTCCTCTACGACCGGAACTTCATCCGTCCAGTAGTATATGCCTTTGCTCTGCTTGACGAAACTCGCGTCGGGAAGACCGTGGGCTTTGAGATTTTTGCGCATGTTGTAGAGAACGTTCCGGATGGCGTGGGATACGTCTTCGATGTCTCTGTCCTCGAAGAGAGTGTTCTTGATGAGGCTGCGGCTGGCGCCGTCCTGACCGAAGTGGAACATCAGCAGCATGAGCAGGCCGATCTGTGATTCGTCTCTGGATCCGATGGCGATCTCAGCGCCATTGTAATTGACCGAGTAGGAACCCAGCGTCCTGACATAGATCACATTGTTCTCTTCCTTTTTTCCGCTCATGACAACACCTCCCGGAATGCTTGGCTCGTCAGACTCTCTTGGAAACAAATTCGTAGTTGTTGCAGGTGTTCAGCAGCGTCTCTTTTGTGATCGTGCCCTGCTGATACAGCTCGAACAGACTGTTGTCCATGGTCATCATGCCTTCCGCCCTTGCTGCCTGCATGGCCGCCTCCAGCTGATGGAGTTTGTTCTCGCGGATCATATTCTGGATAGCCGGGTTGGATTTCATCACTTCGAATACCGGAGTGATCGTTCCGCTCGTCGTAGGGATCAGCTGCTGGCAGACAACGCCGCGGATCAGCTGGGCGAGCTGCCCTCTGACCTGGACCTGCTGCGTGGCAGGGAACACATCGACGATACGGTTGATGGTATTAGCGGCGCTGCTGGTGTGTAGCGTGCTGAACAGCAGGACGCCTGTTTCCGCTGCCGTGATCGCTGCGGAGATCGTTTCGAAGTCGCGCATCTCGCCCAGCAGGATCACGTCCGGACTCTCGCGAAGCGCAGAACGCAGGGATTCCAGATACCCCGGCGTGTCGATGAACACCTCGCGCTGGCTGACGATGCTCTTGTTATGGGAATGCAGATATTCGATAGGGTCTTCCATGGTGATGATGTGGGATTCCCTCTGATGGTTGATCCGGTCGATCATGCAGGCCAGCGTCGTGGATTTGCCCGATCCGGCCGCGCCCGCAACGAGCACGAGTCCCGTCATGTTGTCCGCCAGGGAAAGAACGCTTTCGGGGATCCCCAGTTCCCGGTAATCCGGAATGCCGAATTGGATGACACGGATGACCGCGGACAGCGAACCGCGCTGACGGAACACATTCACACGGAATCTGCCCAGTTCCGGAACGGAGAACGAGAAGTCGTCATCCAATCCCTTGTCCAGAATCGTCTTCTCTCTTCTGGCCGCTGTGTAGATCTCGTCGATGACCGGTTCGATAGAGGCGGGTTTCATGATGTCCCCACCCATCCTGTCCTGCGTGCCCTTGACCTTGCAGGTCACGGGAAGGCCCGCGATGAGGAAGATGTCAGAGGCTCCTTTGAGTATGGCTTGTTTCAGTATATCCTGCAGCATCATTCTTCTGCTCCTTTCCAGATATGCGTGAACGGATCGTCCGCTTTCCAATCCTTCTTGAGATCCCACTGTTCGATCCTGTAATCACCGTTCGCGTCCGGCGCGGACACCCGGATCTCCAGAGTGTAACCGCCCCGTTTGATTTTTGTCTGCCGGTCTGCTTCTGCCACCGCCCCTGCGGCTGCCTTTTCATCAAAGTCACGCAGGAACTGCTGCCCCTCGGCTTCAAGCTCGTATCGGTTGGCGGTGACTGCGGCGAAGCGCTCCGCCATGACCTTGTCGGCGTTCGTTGTCGCCAGCGTCAGCGTCGCCAGCGTCGTGAGTATGATCGCGACTACAACGAGGAAAATCGCGATCGGCCCTAATCTGAGTTTATGGTTCATCGCGCTCCCTCCTTGATATAACTTCCCGTGTGCATCTGGTAAATCGCCGTGCCGTCTCCCGGATAAATATTGATCAGTTCATCCACATAGGTCCCAGCAGTCCCTTCTTCCGGCGTCAGCGTCGCCTCGATGCGGAATCCATTCTGTGTGGCTGTCACAGTCTCCCCTTCAACGGCAATATCCGACACGCCCTCCATCTGCTCGAGGAGCTGCGCCGCTTCCTCCGCATTGGCTGCGTCCTTGGTGACCTCCGCCGTGTTCTCCGCGCAAATGACGGCCTTGGTCAAATCGCCCGCGTCAAGACTCTGCTCTCTTGCCGTCATACAGACCAAAGTGATCACCACGATGACGATCAGCAAGAGCAGGAACATCATGAACAGCTCCACAACGGAAGCGATATTGCTTTTTTTGTTGATCTTATCTCCGAACATTGACGTAAGATGCTCCTTTATCCGTCTTGATTTCAAGCAGATTATCTGAGATGTAACTTATTTCAAACTGCGAGGTCTCCCCGATCTTGCTTGCTGTTTTGGGATCGACCGGCAGGTCGCTTTTGCTGTATTCCTCCATGAGGGCTCCGTCCGACAGGTAGATCTTATGGGCGAATCCGGTATCCCCGTCCGCGATGAAGATGCCCGGGCAGCCGTCGAAATCCATCGGAGTCACTTCCCCGCCGTCATGGTCTTTGACCGCTGTCGCGACATAGGCGCAGACGATGCGCTGCATGTCGTTCTCATGCTGGCTGTCCGCCCCGTGCTGGTAGGACTTCGCCGCGAAGACGACCAAAAGCAGTATGACAAGGAACAGCACCGCGATGGTCAGTGCTGAGAGAATCTCCCCTATGCTTTTATTGCTTTTGCTGCTATCCATTTCCTACGTATCCTTTTATTTATCGTCCCGATAAATGACCCGGACCTGCGGAGGCTGATTCTCCGCGAAGAGGTCATAGACGATCAGATAGTCTTCTTTGTTGACAGTGAGACCGTAATTTTCTTCAAGATAATCGAGACTCTCCGGATAGGCGTTCTCGATGACGTAACACTGAAGCGCCCGCTCCTGAACGGTCTCTTTGATGGCGTTCTCCCGGTCCGCGATGTCTTCTTCCGTGACTGCAAAGACAGCATAAAGGACGATACAGACAAGGAGTACGGCCAGTATCACGCAAACGGTTATGAACTTGTGATCACGGATGATCTGCATAAACGATGTTCCTTTCGGTTCTCAGCCTTCGCCTGATCTTCTATCAGCCAATCGAATTCATGATTCCGATGAGCGGGACCATCAGCGAGATCAGCATCAGTCCCAGTGTGATCATGAGGAAGCCTGTCAGAAGCGGCTCGACTGTGTTGGCAATGCGCGCCACATAGGCTTCATTGTTGTCCTTCAGGTTGGTCAGTATTTTCTGCAGAATGGAATCCAGCATACCGCTGCGCTCTGCCGGAATCAGCATCCTGTTGTTGATTGGATCGTAGAGTTTTTCTTCGCTTGCCGCCTGAGAGAAGCTGAGTCCCGTGCGCATTTTTTCGATGCAGTTGTTCAGCTTTTTCTTCAGGCCGTCCGTCTCAGCTACAGGCAGGCTCTTGGCGATGGCTTCGTCCTGCATTTCACCGCTGGAGATGAACATGTCGAAGCAGGAAGTGAACCGATACAGATCGAGGTTGTCAAAGAGCTGCCGGAAGGTGCTGATCTTTGAGAGCACGCCCCGCACTGTTGCCGATTTGCCGCCTCTCCACATGAAGACGCCGATCAGAAGCAGGATGACCAGGATAATCATGATCACCATCAGCACCTTGCACAAAGTGAAGGAAACGTTGATGTAATTCAAAGACGATGACGCCAGGCTTCCGGTCAAATTGTTGTACACCCCGTAAAAGGCAGGGAAGACGATGGCCAGCATTGCGATCAGCACCGCGATGACCATGAACAGCAAAATGATCGGATAGCGCACGGCGGACACGAAGGTGTTCCGCATGGAGTGTTCCGTCCTGTAATAGTCGGACAGGTGGAACAGCGTGCCTTCGAGCTTTCCTGTATATTCCGAGGCATCGACCATATCCACAGCGTAATCCGGGAATGCTTCCGACCCTTTCATGGCGTCCGCCAGGGAAGACCCCTCGGACATCTTCAGGGCCATTGCCTCATAGACTGCGTTGCCTTTGCCCGTGTCTTCGGATTCTTCTTTCAGAAGTCCCACCGCTTCAGATGGCGTGATCCCTGCTTTGATCATCATGCCCATGTTTTCAAAGAATGAGCCCATCTCGTTTGCATTCATTGCAAAGCTCCTTTCTGGTTTCTAATCTGATTTCTAATATTGATAAACGTCCTGGTAGTTGCTGCCGTCTCCGATGAAATCGGCGTTCTGTCCGTTGGCTGAGAAGGTCAGATCCACGCGGGTCCAGTCGCCCGGGTCCACGGAGAACTCTACTTTCGTCCAGCCCTTCTCTTCGGTATAGAACATATTCCATGCGTGGTACAGGTTGTCCGGCGCCACATATCCGAAGATGATCTTCGTCGGAATGCCCTGGCTGCGCAGCATAGAGGCCGCCAGGCTTGCGTAGTCAAAGCAGATGCCTTTGCCTGTTTCCATGACTTCGTCCGGATCGGGAACGTATCCCGATTGGACTGTCTTCGCCTCATCGTAATCGTATTTGACTTTATCGCAAATGTATTGGTAAACCTTGTCGACAAACTCGCTCTCGGTTCCCGATTCTCCGGCCATTTTCGCCGCTGTTTTCACACATTCGGAGTCTTCCGAATAGTCCGCGTAGACGTTCGGTCTAAGGTACGGACCAAGGGAATCGTCCAGCTTGACATCCGCACTTGTCACATAGAGCTCGTAATAACTGTTGCCGCTGGTGTTCTTCATCACCTTGATGGTGTAGGTGCCGTCGCCGCACTGCAGCGGGAAAATCTGCTCACTGCCCTGTTCAACGTCATAGGTATATGTTTCGTCATCCTTGAACACTTGCAGTTTCAGCCTGGCGTCGCTGTTTGCCACAACGCCGAAATACCCATCGGATACGCACGACAAATCCACCTGCACTTCTCCGTTCCCTTCGGCGCTGTCCTCATGGAACTTGGCGTCGTGGTATTCGGATTCGAACGTCCCGCCGCCGTTTTCGCCAACGCCGCTGCCGCCGTCACCGGAAGCAGCCGTGCTGGAGCCACCGCCACAGGCGGTCAAAGTCAGGCAAATCATCGCGATCAAAATGATATATATTTTGTTTTTCGTCACAAGTCTATGTTTCATTTTGTGACACTATTATAACACAAAGAATCCCATCCGCGCATCCCAATCTGCATACTGTGATCTGAAAAAGATACACTTAAATGCCTAGTTATAATCGCCTGTTAATAAATCTTTAATATGTTTGTATTTTAGTTAATAATTTGATATCCTTATATGCGGATGCTCCAAGGCATCTGCATTCATCCGGCTCACATGCGGATCTGTCCGCGTTCGGACCGGCATAGAGGAGGAAACCAAATGGCTGAAGAGAAGCCTGCCGGCAGTGCACCGGCTGAAACGATTACAACAAAAAAGCAACGTGACTATATGTTCGACACGTTCCGCGGGATCCTGATGCTGTCGATCCCGATTTCCCACTTCACAAAGGCTTCGGGCAACTGGTACGCTGCCTTGTATGGCGGCGCCGGATGGGCGCAGACACACCCGACCGGATTCGTCTACATTACAATCAATGTTTTCGTCATGCAGGCGTTCATGTTTTTGTCCGGGTACTTTTCCAAGAAACCGGAGCGGGCGAGAGAGACCGCCTTCCGCGGCATATTGTGGCCGTACCTGGTATTTACGACCATCACCCTGATTGCTGCATGGGGCTTCGACTGTCCAATCGGAAAGTATTTCGGCTACCTGACCCCATCCTTCGCGTTGTGGTTCCTGGTTGCCTTGTTCCTGTACCGGTACTTCCTGGTGGAAATCGTTAAATTCAAGTGGGCGCTGCCCATGAGCATCATCATGATGCTCGCCGCCGGCGTTCTGCCCTTCGGCCAGTTCATGGCGCTGGGACGTGTGTTCTCCTACTTCCCGTTCTTCCTGGTCGGCTACTACTGCTCGAAGGAAACACTGGACATGGTCAGGACGCTCAAGAAAAAACCTGTCATCTTAGCGCTGCTCGGCGCGGTGCTTGTCGGCATGTCAATCTGGCTCATGTACAACGGGCCGACGCTTTCATGGTTCCTTCTGAAGGAAGACCTTACCCGGTTCGGACACACCTGGTACACCGAATGCTTGTGGAGACTGCTGGTCTTCGGACTGTCCGCCGGATGGATCGCCTTTATGGTCAACATCCTGCCGTCCAAGCAGAACTTCCTCTGCTATATCGGTACGAACACCATGCCAATCTACCTGTTCCACTTGGGACTGCGGCATGTAATCACTCAGTACAATGTCTACATGGGCGTCGTCGGCAGCCTGATCGTCGCATGGTTTGCAGGTATCTCCCTGCTGCACAAGAAGCACAACAACTGGGCAGTATCGATCGTCATAACGGTCCTTTCCATCGCAGGCGTGTTTGTCCTATGCATGTCCGGCGTGCTGGATCCGCTGGCAGGCGGATGTCCGAAGAATCTGGTGCTCTTCTATGTACTTGTCTGGGGCAGCGCGCTGCTGACCGGCGTTTCACTGGCAGCTCCGTTCTGGGTCAAACTCTATGACCTGCTGACCGAAGGACCGCTGCGTGCGTCATTTATCACCGAATGGCTGGAAGGAAAATACCTGAAGAAAAACAACAATGAAGAAGCCAAGTAAGCGCACAGAGAAATACACAAACAAAACAGCTGCCGTACATGTTGCGGCAGCTCTTTGTCTATGCCTTTGTCTTGCTTTTGCATTGGCGGCGGCGCTGACCGGATGCACGTCGTCAGAACCGGATGCCGGCGATGATAGCGCGCTGGACCGCGGACCGGAAAAGGTGATCACCGAAGATGTCTTCCTCCGGAATGAAGACGGCACCTACACGTACTGTGAGATCGTAGCGCCCGACATCGAGGGGCCCTATCCGCTCGTCTGCATTTCCCACGGGATCTACGGCAGCCTGAACAGCGGCGGCGCGCGGCTCTTGTCAGAACTGCTGGCGTCAAACGGAATTGCCGCAGTCCGCGCAGACTTCAACCGCTGTCTTACCGATGATCCGGACAAAGCCCTTGCCAAGGACAAGTCCGGACGCACCAATGATTACACACTCAAGGATATGCTTGAATCCAACATGCTCCTCATCGGCTACACGCAGGATCACTACAACGTGGATCCTGACCGCATCGGTGTTTACGGCAGATCCTTCGGCGGCCGCGTCGCCATGATCATGGGCAATGAAAGCTGGGGCGGCATCGACTACAAAGCCATGGCTCTCATCGCGCCTGCCGGCAATGAGTACGCCCTCATCCACTATGTGGGCGGCCAGGAAGAATGGGATCGCATCCGCACCATCGTGGAAAAGGACGGCAAATGCAAACGCGGCGTACTGACCTTTACCCCGGAGTGGTTTGAGGAATACTACGAGCTGAATCCTGCTCTCACCGGCGACAAATTCGGCGATAAGCCCGTAATGGTCTATTACAATACAAAGGACACAGTCGTCGAACCAAAAACCAGCCTTGACTGTGCCCATGCTTATTCTAATGTTGCAATCTATGAAGTAACGACCGACGACGGTCACGGCTACGAAATGTCCTATGATGTGTCCCCAATCAAAGTCGAAATCATGAACCGGGTCATCAAATTCTTCAAAGACAATCTGTAGCTCTTCCGTTACAATTCTATCGTTACAGCTCCGCACCCAGTTTTTCCAGTTCTGCCAGCATCTGCTCATCTGCTGCCAGATCCTTTGGCTTGTTTGCGGATATGGATTTCGCGAAGACAACGTTCCATCCCAGATAATCAGCAATACATTGGAACTGTTTCTGTATGATCTCGTATTCCGCGTCATTGAGCTCCGCCTCTCCGATCACGACGGTTCCGATCTTCTTACCGGTTCCCGAAAACTTCGACGCGCGGGCGTAGAACTTATCGATGACCAGTTTCAGCTGCGCCGTAATGCCCCACCAGTAGACCGGCGTTGCGAAGATGATCGCATCGGCTTCCTCGACTGCTGCGTTGATCTCCGGGGAATCATCCGCGAAGATGCACCTGCTCATGCATCCGCAGGCGTTGCAGGCTTTGCACGGGATAATTTCCTTGCCTGCCGCATCGATCTGCGTCACTTCGATATCTGCTGCATCCGGTCTTTCCTCAAGGCCTTTCCGGATGGCTTTGATTGCTGTCAGTGTGTTGCCCTTGCGCGGGCTTCCGTTCAGAATCAGTACTTTCATATTGTTTCCCTCCTATACCATCGCATTTGCATTATCGCATTTGCTGCACCTATCATATCAAGGTCGCCGCTCCGAAGGCAATACCCCGTTGTTTTTTTCTCTCCGTTGATCATTCTCATTTGATTGTTCTCATCGCCGAAGCAAAACCTTTCTATTGATTATGGGAATCAATTCACATATACTTCATGAGTGGAGGGTGAATCAATGGATATTCAGACAATCAAATTAAAAAAGACAATTCTCGAAGATAATAATAAAGATGCGGATCTGCTGCGCAGTCAGCTCGCGGATGCGAACACTTTTTATGTGAACGTCATGTCCTCACCGGGTTCAGGCAAGACCACGACTCTCATCAGCACGATCCGGCAACTGCAAAATCCGGATAGCGGCGCTGCACCTCTGCGAGTGGGTGTCATGGAGGCGGACATCGACAGCGATGTGGATGCGCAGACCATCGCCCGCGAAACCGGCGTTCCTTCCGTACAGTTGCACACCGGAGGCATGTGTCATCTGGACGCCGAGATGTCCCGGCAGGGTCTGAAGGGAATCGGTTATGAAGACCTGGATCTTGTTTTCCTGGAGAACGTGGGCAATCTGGTATGCCCCGCTGAGTTCGACACAGGCGCGCACATGAAGGCAGTGATACTCTCCGTGCCCGAAGGAGACGATAAGCCTTTGAAATATCCGCTGATGTTTGAGGAGGCGGATGTAGTGCTTGTGAGCAAGATCGACGCAATGGAAGCCTTTGACTTCGACCCGGACCGGTTCCGCGAAAATCTCGCCGCCTGCAATCCGGATGCGCCTGTCTTTTTCCTGTCCGGCGCTACCGGCGAGGGCGTGCCGGAATGGGCTGCCTGGCTCGAGCAGAATGTGCGGGGCGGGAGCGGGAAATGATTCCGCAGCCACATGGGTTTTTTTGCTGTTAACTAATGCACTAAAGCAACCTTTGTGTTAGAATGAGTATTGGAGTATTCATTCCGAAACAATCGTAAAACAATCTGAAAGGAGAATAAATAAATGACTAAGAACATTGATTGGGGCAGCCTGAGTTTCAAGTATCAGCCGACCGACTACCGTGTTACCGCTTCCTATAAGGATGGTAAATGGAGCGAGCTGGAACTGATCACCGACCCAACAGTACACATTTCCGAATGCGCCGGCGTGCTTCAGTACGCACAGACTGTTTTTGAAGGGCTCAAAGCTTACAGAACAGAAGACGGCAAAATCGTAACATTCCGTCCTGACCTGAACGCGCAGAGAATGGTCGACTCCGCGAAAAGACTCGCGATCCCGGTCGTTCCTGAGGAAATGTTCATGGAGGCCCTGGACATGCTGGTCAAGGCAAACGCAGATTGGGTTCCGCCATACGGCAGCGGCGCAACGCTTTATGTTCGTCCGTTCATTTACGGAAGCGGCCCGATGATCGGCGTAGCCCCTGCTCCGGAGTATGAATTCCGCATGATGTGCATGCCGGTTGGTCCTTACTTCAAAGAAGGCATCAAGCCGATCGTCATCAAGGTATCGGATTTCGACAGAGCAGCTCCGCACGGAACAGGAAACATCAAGGCTGGTCTGAACTACGCTATGAGTCTCTATGCAGGCGAACTGGCCCATGCAGAAGGCTTCGCGGAAAACATGTATCTGGATGCCGGCACGAGAACCTGTGTTGAGGAGACCGGCGGCGCCAACTTCATCTTCATCACGAAGGACGGCAAGGTCGTCACACCGAAGTCACACTCCGACTCCATCCTTCCTTCCGTCACAAGAAGAAGCCTGATGATCGTTGCTAAGGATATCCTGGGCATGGAGACAGAAACGCGCGAAGTCAAGTTTGAGGAAGTTCCTGAATTTGCAGAATGCGGACTCTGCGGAACAGCAGCTGTCATCTCACCGGTAGGAAAGATCAACGATCACGGCAAAGAGATCGCTTTCCCGAGCGGCATGGATGAAATGGGACCAACGCTCAAGAAGCTCTACGATACACTGACCGGAATCCAGATGGGCAGAATCGAAGGGCCGGAAGGCTGGATCCACGAGATCAAATAACACGAGAAGATGATACGCGGTGTAAACGGCTAAGTCCTCGTCGCTGACGATCATCGATGCTCATTCACAGAAAACAGAAACCCGGAGAAACTCGCCTAACGGCTCAAACATCTCCGGGTTTTTACTGTTTTCTTTGTTCATTGCGCATATGATCGTACCAGCTTCTGCGGAAAACGCCGGTTACACCGCGCATCGTCTTTTCATACTTTAATCTCGTTTGCGGTTCAAGTAGCGGCGGATCTGTTCCTCATCTTTGATTTCCAGTCCCCGCTCTCCTGCGAGGGATTCGATGTGATGGGTGAACTCGTGGCGGAGAACTTCTCTGAGCTGCTCTGTCATCTGGTCTTCCGACATCCAGCCGTAGACGCTGTTGATGGAGCCGCCGTAGATCACGATGCCGCGGCCGAGATTGGATCTGACATACTCGCCCATGATCACCATATCATCGCCATATGGGCTTCTCTTGATTTCAGGCGTCAGAACAATGCCTGCGTTGAGATCCTTATAAAATTCTTCCGGCAGCTCCTCGGCCAGCATGTCGAGGATCTCTCCCATTCTGTTCAGGTCCATACCGGTTCTCCTCGTTCGTTAAAGCATATAATAAAAAAGTAATGGGTTGCGTCCTACTTATTAGTACTACGCAACCCATTACTTGTCAACTTGTAACACCCTCATTTCTGTTACCTCGCTTTCTGCGGCCTGATCTTCCGTGCTTCGGGCTTCCTGTTCCCCCGTGGATTCTACTTCGGATTCCTGCACCTCTACGTTTCTACGATTCCCGGATAAACTTCGCTAATTCTCCGATTCTACGTTAGTTCCGTATTGTGACTTTTGCTTCTGTGCGTCCCTAATTCTACGATTCTTCGCTAGTTCCGTACGTTGAGATTCATGCATCTGCGCTTCGCTAATTCTTCAATTCTACGTTAGTTCCGTACACGAGACTCCTTGCAATTGCGCTTCGCCAATTCTTCAATTCTACGTTGGTTCCGTACCTGAGATTTCAGATTTGTGCTTCGCCAGTTCTTCAATTCTACGTTGGTTCCGTACTTAATTTCAGATTGTGCTTCGCCAGTTCTTCAATTCTTCGTTGGTTCCGTACCTGAGATTTCTGCAATTGTGCTTCGCCAATTCTTCGATTCTTCGTTGGTTCCGTACGATTGTACTATCTGTACTCTTCACGTACTGCATTGAGACTCTTGCATTCGCGCTTCGCCAATTCTCCAATTCTACGCTGGTTCGGTTCTCTAAGACTTCTCACATCTGCGCTTCGCCAATTCTTCGATTCTATGCTGGTTTCGCTCTCGAGATCGTTCCTGTCGCTTCGGTGTTCCGCCAATTCTTCGATTCTATGCTGGTTCGAATCTGTTTTGCGGGTTTCGCTAATTCTTCCATTCTTTCGCTAGTTCCGCTCGCCGAATCCTGCACTTGTTCTCTCTGTAGATCTTCACGCCGCTATTCAGTTTTCAAGGTGTATATTTTTCAGGCTCTCGGTCTTCCAACCTCCCTCCTGGTGACATTAAAATACACCCCCTCCCCATACAAGTCAATAGGTTCAGCTCATGTCTTTTGTTGTTTTTATGTACTGAAAATACAACGCTGTACAATGCCTTCACGCGTGAAAGTGCCCATTAAAAAATCGTTCACGCCACAACAGAAAAAACAATCAAAAGTATAATTGTTACTTGTTGATGATACGTCATCGTTGTAACATTATCATAGGCAGAATCATAGGCGAGAAGACGATTGCAGGGCACTCGACCTTAGCTGAAAACCCGAAGACTAAATACAAGGAGGTGTCTCATGGAAATAGCAATTGGTATCGTTCTGGTAGCTGTCGCAGCAGCGATCGTATACCTGTTTTACAGAAATGCTCTTGACAGAAGCAAAAGCAACAAGACGAGTCTTTTCGGATCATTCAATAACGAGTATGGAAAAAAGGACAATCTGTTCAAGGTGAGTTCCGGTACTCTGGAAGGTCTGGACGAGGCTGAACGACGGAAGAAAGAAAAATCAGAAGAAGATATAAAGGGCGCCTGACGAGGCGCTTTTTTTCTCTCGCAAAAACAGGATCTCCTGCCTTTGCAAAAGCTTTGACGAAGGGCTTATGCAGGTGCTAATATTAGAGCATACAGGAGGAATTCCAAATGAGAATCGTAGTGAAAATCGGAACGTCGACGCTGGCCCATCCGGGCGGCAGACTGAACATCAGAAACGTTGAAGAACTTGTCAAGGTCCTGGCGGATCTGAAGAACGCAGGACATGAGATCATCCTTGTTTCTTCCGGTGCCATCGGCATGGGAATCGGTAAACTGAATATGGACCGCAGCCACATGGATGTGCCGGCGAAGCAGGCGGCGGCAGCGGTCGGTCAGTGCGAACTTATGCATACCTATGACACGTTGTTTTTGAAGTACAGCCACACAGTTGGTCAGATTCTCATTACCAGCGAGGACATTGAGGATCCGGAGCGCCGGGAGAATTTCGAGAATACGATGAAGACGCTGCTCGAGTTCGGCGCACTGCCGGTCGTCAATGAAAACGACACCGTCGCAACGACAGAAATCAACAGCGTCGGAGATAACGACACTCTGGGCGCCATCGTCGCGAAAACGATCGGCGCGGACATCCTGGTGCTGATGTCCGATATCGACGGACTGTTCACTGCAGATCCGAACAAAGACGCAGACGCCAGACTCATCGAAATCGTTGAGGAGATCACCAGCGAGATCGAATCCTTCGCGGGAGGCGCAGGTTCCGAACTTGGGACCGGAGGAATGTCCACGAAGATCGGCGCAGCGCGCATGGTCACCCAATCCGGGTGCGACATGGTCATCATCAACGGGAACAACCCCGAAAAATTATACGATATCGTCGAAGGCAAAACAGCCGGAACATTATTCAAAGGAAACAAGAAATGAACACACAGGAACTGATGAGAAGCGCCCGCAGCGCGCGCACAGCGCTGGCAGCGGCGGATACAGAAACCAAGAACGGCGCGTTGCTCGCCATGGCAAATGCGCTTGAAGAAAACACCGCTCCGATCCTCGCGGCAAACGCAGAGGATATGGAATCTCAGCGGGGAATTATTTCCGATGTCATGCTGGACAGACTCGCACTGAGCGAGGAACGCATCCGCGGCATGGCCGACGGCATCCGCCAGGTAGCTGCCCTTCCCGACCCGGTGGGCAAGGTGCTGGCATCCCACGTACGACCCAACGGCATCAAGATCAGTAAGGTACTCGTCCCCATGGGCGTGATCGCGATCATCTATGAGAGCAGGCCAAACGTAACTTCAGACGCAGCTGCCCTCGCCATCAAAGCCGGCTCTGCCTGCGTGCTCCGGTGCGGCAAGGAGGCCCACCGCTCTGCGGCAGAAATCGTGAGGGCTCTGAAGACAGGATTGACCGAGGCCGGCCTTCCGGCAAACGCCATCGAACTGATCGAGGACACCACCCGCGCATCCGCTTCCGAAATCATGGAAGCACGCGGCATCATCGACCTGCTCATCCCGCGTGGGGGCAAAGGTCTGATCAGCTCCTGCGTTGATAACGCCAAGGTCCCGGTCCTGGAAACGGGAACCGGCATCTGCCACATCTACGTGGACAAAGACGCGAACCAGGACATCGCGCTGGACATTCTGGAGAACGCCAAGACCAGCCGCCCTTCCGTCTGCAACGCAGCGGAGGTCTGCATCGTTCACAAAGACATCGCAGCAGAGTTTCTTCCCAAATACTACGCGCGTCTTGTCTCTGACCGTCAGGCAGCCGGACAGACGCCGGTCGAACTGCGGCTTGACGAAACCGCTGCCGGGATCATCGATGGAACGGCGGCAGGGCCTGCGGATTTCGACACGGAGTTTTTGAATTACATCATGGGCGTGAAAGTCGTCGACAATGTAGAGGAAGCCATCGCCCACATCGACGCCCACTCTACGGGTCACTCCGACTGCATCATCACGGAGAACGAAGAAGCCGCTGCGCTCTTCACTTCACTTGTGGATTCAGCAGCCGTCTACGTTAACGCATCCACCCGCTTCACCGACGGGGGTGAATTCGGACAGGGATGCGAGATGGGCATCTCCACGCAAAAGCTCCACGCGCGCGGACCGCTGGGCCTGGAAGAGATCTGTACCTTCAAGTACATCATCAGAGGAAACGGACAAGTGAGATAAAAAGGATTCGACTAAAAAACGCCGCTCTCGGCATCCGATACCGAGGGCGGCGTTTTAGTTCTTCATTCAGAATGTCCTGCTTTTGCTCTACCTTATCCAGGTATGACAGAAACCGTTATTCGTCCCATCTCATCGTCGGCGGCAGCTGTTTCAATCCCTTTGTTGAAATCAGCAGGAATACGAATCCGATTGCCAGCCAGATGCATCCCAAAATCTTTGAGAGTGAATCCAGGCTGAGCCAGAGGATCGCGTCAACAATGATTCCGATACATGGCAGGATGATGTAATTCAGAACTGCGCTTCCGCCACGCTTCTTTCTCTGTACATAGTAGAAGAAGATGACGCACATGTTAACCATGATGAATCCAAGCAGCGCACCGAAGTTGATCAGCGACGCAGCTGCAGACAGATCCAGAAGCAGGCAGGACATCGAAATCAGTCCAACCAGCAGGATGTTCACTGTCGGAACCTGTGTCTTCTTGTTAACGTAACCAAATACTTTGTTTGGGAGCAGTCCGTCACGACCCATACCGAAGAGGATACGGGAAGCGGATGCAGACGACGCTACAGCTGATGCAGTCGCACCGATAACGAAAATAGCGCTGAAGATGATTCCCATAGCAGGGCCAACAACATGTACCATCCAGTCATAAGCTCCGGAATCGACATCCGTGTAATTCGCCCATCCTTCCGGCCATGCCGCCTGCATAATGTAGGATGTGAAAATGAATGTGCATCCGGCAGCAAGGCAAATGATGATCAGCGCGCTTCCAATCGTCTTCGACGGATTTCTTGTTTCCTCAGCGATTGTTGTAACTGAGTCGAATCCGAGGAAGGAAATGCACAGAATTGCGGCACCTGCCCAGATTCCTGCCCAGCCAACCTCAGGCGTATTGAACTCTGCAGCATTGTAGAACGCTGTGAAGTCACCGAATGTTCCGAGTCCGCCGCCGCCTGCAACATACTTTATCGCAAACAGAATAACGCTGACAAGAAATACGATCTGGATCGTGATCAGTGTGTTGTTGAATACTTTTGTAATACTCATGCCGCAGACATTAACGATTGTGACCAGGATGATGAATATCAGCATCCAGATCGTGACCGGGATCTGAGGAACAAGTATCTTCATGTAAACACCCAACGCAACATAGTTGAACATTGGGAGCAGGATGTAGTCCAGCAGAATAGCCCAGCCGGACATGAATCCGAGATGCGGGTTGAATGTCTGCTGTACATAGGTGTATACAGAACCTGCAATCGGGAATGACTTGACCATCTGCCTGTAGCTGAACGCTGTGAAAATCATCGCACAGGTCGCTACGACATATGCCATAGAAAGCATTCCGTGGGTCATGTTAGTAATCAGTCCGTAAGTTGTAAAAATTGTGATTGGCGCCAGATAGGCGATCCCGAAGAATACAACTGAAGGAAGTCCCATGACACGCTTCAGCTCTTGTTTATAATGCAGTTTGTCCAAAGCCGCTGCTTCATCAGCTGCGCCTGATGGTACATTGACAGCATTCGGGTTTTGTCTTTCCTCAGACATCTCTCTTCTCCTTTCTATACTTCTCTATACTTCATAAATGATATTTCCATCCATTACCGTCATGATGACCTTGCGGTCGATCAGTTCCGACGAGTCTATTGCGAACAAATCTTTGTCGATGACTGCGATGTCCGCAAACTTCCCTTCTTCAAGCGTTCCGAGTTCGTTTTCACGGAATGCGCCGTAAGCTGATCCGTAGGTGTAGCTTCTCAGAACCTCGTACAGGCTCAATTTCTGTGTCGGATTCCAGCCGCCTTCCGGCTGACCATCGTTGTGCAGCCTTGTAACTCCGCGGTAGATTTCCAGGAAAGGATTGTTGTCCACGACAGGACAATCGCTTCCGATTGCAAGCAGCCCCGCTGTGTCGTACAGATCCTTCAGAGGCCAGGTCTTATCTGCCCTTTCCTTGCCGAGGACGATTGGATATGGATTTTCTGCGAAGGTCTGCGTCAGCGCCATATGCTCCGGCTGTACCGATGGAATGATCCCCAGCTCGCCGAATCTCGGAAGATCCGAATCATCAAGCACTTCTATATGCTCGATCGCGTGCCTGCAGCCATTTGGCCCGTACTTCTTGATTGCGTCCTCGAAACAATCCAGCGCGAATCTCGCTGAACCGTCTCCACAGGAATGCAGTTTGATTGAAAGGCCTCTCTTGTGCGCCTCCGGCACTGCTTCCCTGATCGGTTCAAGATTGTAAAGTCCTGCTCCGCGTTCACCCGGCATGTCCGCATAATCTTCCAAAAGCAATGATGTGTGTGTCGTACACACTCCATCAAGGAACTGCTTCACATGGTCAATGTGGAGCTTATCCGAGCTGTATTTTTCGCGGTTTTCAAGGACTTCATCCAGATCGCCGAGCAGGTTCGGCGCTGCGTGGATACGTACTGTCAGTTCCCCGCTTTTATCCATGTCGCTGTAGACCTTCAGGTCACCCATGTTGCCGTGGAAGAAAGGCATGACGTCATTAATGGACGTAATACCGTATTTTCTGGCGGCTTCCATGAATCCGTGGATAATCGACTTCTCTTCTTCCTTTGTGAAGTCAAAGGCGCATCCTGTCGCCATGCCTGTTGCCGCTTCGAGGAACACACCCGATGGTTCTCCGTTTTCATCACGAAGGATCTTCCCGCCGAATGGATCCGGGGTGTCCTTCGTGACACCCATGATTTTCATTGCTGCCGTGTTGACCCATGCGCCATGTGCCTCAGCATGGATCAGACATACCGGTCTGTCCGGAAATACCTTGTCCAGAGATTTGCAGCTTGGCATGGTCTGGTTGTCCCAAAAAACATGGTACCAGGAGAATCCCAGGATCCACTTGCCGGTTTGCTCTCCCCGGTCGACCGAATCCTTCACAAGCTGTACGCATTCTTCTTCTGATCTGGCGTCTGCCAGATTGACATGGGTCTGGAACAATCCTCCCATTATGAAGTGCGTGTGGCTGTCGTGAAAGCCAGGCATTACAGTATTGTCCCCGAATTCTTTGATCACCGTATGCGCGTCGGCAAACTGCTCCGCGTCTTCAGGTTTTCCTACGGATATAATTCTATTGCCTTTTACTGCAACGTATCCCGGGTATGGTGTCTGATGAATGACATCAAAAATACTATTGCTTTTAATTATCAGATCCGCTTTCACTTTGACTACCTCCTTTCCGATCTGATCTGAATGATAAGAACAGAATAATTCCATATTTTATTAATAGCAAAGTCCGTGCCACACTCAGAGCGCTTGATCTAAAGCGGTTTTCCAGCGGCACACACAAAGAGGCGTAAGTGTACGCTTACGCCTCTGAACTCGTGAATATAAAATCATTCCCAAATAATAACACTTTTCTGTTGCTTACGCCTTGATGTAAGCCTCGGCTCACACTGTATGTGTGCGCTTACGTCTGGATTCCCAATCTTTTCATTTTCTGATACAGCAAAGGTCTTGATATCTTCAGGAATTCCGCCGCTTTTGTTTTGTTGTGATCGAAACGGATCAGCGTTTCATTGATGATCTTCCGTTCCGCTTCCTTCTTGATCGCTTCGATTGGATTATCTTCCTCATGGAGTTCGTCCATGTTGATTCTGCTGTTGTCTGCCCTGATCTTAAAGTATTCCTTGTGCAGCGTATCCCCTTCGGCATAATTCATCGCTGCTTCAATACGATTGTTCAGTTCTCTGACATTGCCCGGCCAGTCGTAGTTTTTCAGTACTGTGAACACTTCCGGATCTATCTTTGTGATTTTCTTTCCGGTTTCCAAATTCAATTCCTGCACCTTCGCCCTAACGAGTTCCGGAATATCAGATTTTCGCTCCCGCAAAGGCGGAACAACGATCGGGAAAACATTCAGCCGATAATAAAGATCCTCTCTGAACTGATTGTCCTTGACCATTTCGTATAGATCCTGATTTGTCGCCGCGATGATCCTGACATCGACCTTGATTTCTTCCTCACTGCCGATTTTTTCGATTTCACCTTCCTGCAAAGCCCGCAGAAGTTTTGGCTGCAGGGACAGCGGCATTTGATTCACTTCGTCAAGAAACAATGTTCCCTTATTGGCGAGTTCAAAGCGCCCTCTCTTGCCGCCTTTTTTTGCTCCGGTAAACGCGCCGTCCTCATATCCGAACAGTTCTGATTCAATCAGCGTGTCCGGCATTCCGGCCGCGTTTACACTGATAAACGGACCGAAGGCCCGCTCTCCGAGATTGTGAATCGAGTGCGCTACCAGTTCTTTTCCCGTACCCGTTTCCCCGAAGATCAGAACGGTCGAATTCGTTGTCGCCGCGATTTCGATCTGATGCTTCAGCTCCTGGATTTTCTTGGATGAGCCCAGAATATTCCGGACCGAATACTTGGTGCTTTGGAACGTTCTGACCTGCTCCCGGAAATAGTCCATCTCCTGCCGCAGGGATTCTGAGTACTTGGCAAAGACTTCATCCAACGCGCTCACATCCTGCACCATATCGTATTCCAGAACGCCAACGACTTTCCCCTCATCACGAAGCTGCACCTGCGAGCTGACGCTCATCCTCCCGTCCTCAAAGTAAAAGCAGACGTTATACTTCTTGTTTCCCTTCAGCATATCCCGCATGCAGGACGGCGGGAACACATCATTGATGAACTGCCCCTTGGCTTTTTCCCTGTCGCATTTGATGTAATCCGCGCATTGGTCGTTGATATATACCAGATTTCCGTTCGTATCGATTACCATCAGCCCCGGTACAGCCTCGGCAAACATTTCAAAATTGTTGCTGATATCCATAACTTCCTCCTATTTGCCCAATTACAGCAATTATAGGAGTTCATGCTGAATAATGCAACGGCATCATCGGTTATCGACTCTCTCCGGATACAGGTCGTGGGACGCCAGACGGTCTTCGGCGATCCGTTCCCACTTCGTGCCGGCCTTGCCGTAGTTGCAGTAGGGATCGATGGACAGTCCGCCCCGCGGCAGGAACTTGCCCCACACCTCGACGTACTTCGGATCCAGCAGTTTGATCAGATCCTTCATGATGATGTTCACAACATCCTCGTGGAAGTCGCCGTGATTCCGGAAGGAGAACAGATACAGTTTCAGAGATTTGCTCTCCACCAGATACTCATCCGGCACATAGGAAATAATCACTGTCGCAAAATCAGGCTGACCCGTGATGGGGCAAAGGCTTGTGAATTCCGGACAGTTGAACTTGACGAAATAATCGTTGTCCGGGTGTTTGTTGCTGAATCGCTCCAGAACATCCGGCGCGTAGTCCATGCTGTATTCGGTGCTTTTGCTTCCGAGCTGTGTCAGGTTTTCTTTCTCTCTCATTACTCTGCGCTCCTTACAAATCTGTATTTGATATTGCTGTCATAGGTGTCAATGCCTTCTTTTCTCTTGACCCATCCGACGACTGCATACGTAAGCGGCGTGGCGACGATCTCGTAGCATACCTTGAACAGGTACTGGAACAGGATCATCTGCAGCAGGACCTTCGTTTCCATGGTTCCTGCGAAAGAAATCGTGATGAAGAGGACTGAATCGAATCCCTCACCCACGATCGTCGACAGAATCGTTCTGACCCAAAGATGCTTGCCCTTCATGGCGACTTTGATCCTGGACAGGATCATGGAATTGGAGAACTCGCCGCAGAGGTA
>JBGUKV010000197.1:0-13187 GCA_045114655.1 Candidatus Allocopromorpha sp.
AGAACGTCAGCGACAGCGGAGCCAACAGCTTCACCTGGACTGTGGAGAACGAAGACAGTTACACGAAGGGCACGGATACCGTCGGCAAACTGACGATCAAACCGCTCGCTGTTAAAGTCACCATCAAGGGCAACACCAGAACAGAGACATATACCAGCACAGCATATGAGGTCAGTGGATATGAAGCCACAGCAGACAGCGATATGTATAAGACCGGCGGAGTAGATGCGGACTTTAAGTTAAAGCCAGGCGAGAGTGCCCAGGCATTCAGAACGAACGCAGGAAAGACGCCGATGGGTCTTGATAATGATTCATTTGAAAATACGAATGAGAACTTTGATGTCACATTTGCAGTAACGGATGGATATATGGAGGTCACACCGCTTGCTATAAAGGTGACAATAGTCGGAAACCATGGTACAGCAGAATACGATGGTTCGACACACAGGGTGAAAGGTTATAAAGCAACCCCAGACAATACCCTGTTCAAGGTCGATAAGGATATGGACTTCAGTGGAGATGCCACGGCATCCAGAAAAACTGTAGGAACCACAATGATGGGTCTTAATAAAGGACAGTTTGCGAGCAACAATTCGAACTTCATTGTGACATTCGTCGTGACCGATGGGTATCTGACGATCACAGAAGGACCGGACCCCGGACCTGAACCAGGTCCCGGACCGAACCCGAATCCAAATCCGAATCCAACACCAAATGGTGGCGGAGGCAACAACCCCGGCAATGGGGGAGGTAACCCGAATGGGGCAGTAGCAAACAACACTCCTGCACCTGCACCTGCAGCAATCAATGATCCGGCACCGCCGACAACGATCAACGATCCGCCTGCACCAAAGGCAGTACCTGCGTACTGGGCCCTGATCAACCTGATCTGCGCAATCATCACAGCGCTTCTTTCACTGATCATGTTGATCAGATACTTCGGCAAGAGACGTGAGGAAGATGAAGAAACAGGTGAAGTGACAGAGATCAAGCGCAAAGGCGGCGTAAGGCTTGCTAGCCTGATACCTGCCATCGGAGGCATCATCGCATTCATCCTCACGGAGGACATGTCCAATCCAATGACGCTGGTAGATAAGTGGACGCTCCTGATGATCATCATCCTGGCGGTCCAGATAGTTGTAGCGATCCTCGCGAGGATCAAGAAGGATGAAGAAGACGAAGAAGAAGAGGAAGCGACAGCGTAAACTGCACCGCTTCGGAAAGCCAGACAGAATAACAAGTGAGGCCTAAGATTTTCAAAGAGACGGAAAACTGTTCCGTCTCTTTTTATGTTGGGAAATTGACACGGAACGTCTGACAACGTAAAATCTAAACAGGTATTAATATTCTGACAATATTCATTATTTATCGTTAGGATATATCGTTAGGAAAGGTATCATAAGAAAGTACGAGTTATTCAGAAAAAAACGAGGATAATGCCATGAAAAAACGTAGCATAAAACTGTTGACCATATTGATGATGGCGACAGCATTTGTTGTTTTTGGTGCGGGACAGGCCTTCGCAGCAGATATTGTAGACCATGGAAATTGCGGAGCGGCTGGCAACAATGTGACTTGGACGCTAGATTCCGACGGAGTTCTGACCATAAGCGGGCAGGGAGCAATGGAAGACTATGATTATTACCGCACGAAAGGATCCTATTCCCAGTACTGCAATGATATACAGGAGGTTGTGTTTGAAGAAGGCGTGACGAGTGTCGGGAATAATGCCTTTCGCGCTTTAGATGTCCATTATTCTTCGTTGAAGCGGTTGACCTTGTCGAATACTATAGAAAGGATAGGCGTATGTGCATTTAATCGCTGCGGTGCGATTGAAGGAAAACTTATCATTCCCGGAAATGTGAAAAAAATTGAGCAGGGTGCATTCTATCAAATCAGTATTACAGAGTTAGTCTTGGAGGATGGAGTTGCTGAAATCGAAACAGGTGCTTTTGACTCTGCAACATTATTAGGTGATCTTACGATTCCGGGAAGCGTGAAGCGCATCGGAGATGTTGCATTTCAAGGATTGGGGATAAATGCAGAACAGAAAGGGTCTCTGACTATTGAGAATGGCGTTGAGGAGATTGGCAATGCAGCATTTAATAGTAGCGTTTTTTCCATGGAAGATCTGGTGATTCCTGATAGTGTTCGGGTTATTGGGAGCCAAGCGTTTAGCTGCGATGGTATTGAAGGAGCGATTTGCATTCCGGACAGCGTTTATGAAATAGGGGAAAATGCGTTTTCTTACGCAGGATCCCTTCATGACGATTTCTATGTGGTCAAAGGCTCAGCAGCAGAAGACTATCTTTTAGAGCAATACCAGAACTGCGACATCCACTATTTATACGAGCCTGCGGAGAGACCTCCACTGAAAGTGAAATATCTGAATTTCAATACAGACACGATCAATGTTGAATTAAACAGCACTGTTAGGATAAGCGATTACATTGCCTCGACAGAAGCGGCGGACGATTTTGACGTTCAAATCGACGATGAGAATATTGCGATATATGATGATGCAACCGGTCGCATTGTTGGATTGGAGCCCGGCGAGACGCAGATCACAGTATCCGGCAATCAGATGACAGATTCTGCGGCTGTCAGGGTGCTGGCGGCTAGTGAAATGTCCGATCTTCAGACATTGAGTTTCGTATCTGACAGCATCAGTCTTACAAAAGGACACAGTGTTTCCAACCATGTTGTGTTCAACCCGGCAGATGCAAGACCGCAGGAGTTGGAATGGACAAGTTCAGAAGAAGCCGTCGTTTCGGTAGATAATGGAGTTATAACAGGGGTCAATAATGGAACCGCTACAGTTTCAGCCAGATGCAAAGCCAACCCGTCCATTGCAGCCCAATATGATGTTGAAGTATTAGGATACAGAGAGGCAGAGACAATTATTGCGCTTCCAAACGCGTCAGCTTATGCCATGAAAAAGGGGCAGACAAAAGAACTCCCATACTATATCTACCCAAGCGATGCTACGAATCGCGGATATATTACATTTGAAAGTTCTGCTCCTGAAATTATTACAATTTCGGATAAAGGCCGCATGACGGCCGTTGATTCCGGAACTGCGACAATCACCGCTCGAATCGGTGAATTAGAGCAGACATTTCAGATTGTCGCCACCCAGCCGCTGAAAGGAATCACCTTGAGCGAGACGAAGGCAACAATGTATAAGGGACAGACAAAAGAATTAACAGTGACCTATAATCCTGAGGATACAACGGATGACAAAACCGTTTCCTGGTCATCCTCAAATGAATCCGTAGTATCCGTAGAAGACGGTGTTCTTACCTGTCACAAGAAGGGTTATGCGGTAATTACAGCAACAGTCGGTGCGTTCTCTGAACAGTGCGAGGTGGTTTGCCGAGAAAAACCGCTGGAAGGCATTTCTTTAGACAGAGACCGGACTGCTGTAGTTATTGATGGTGAGCCGGAAATGCTGACTGTCATATATGAGCCGGCAGATACAACGGATGACAAGACCGTTACATGGACCTCGGATCAGCCGGATGTCGTATCTGTTTCAAGCGGAGAAGTTTCCGGCCTTGCTGAGGGTGAAGCAGTTGTTACGGCAACGGTTGGTGAGTTCTCAGCAAGTTGTACTGTTGCAAGCGGGCTGACAGCGCCCTTGATGGGAGTCACACTCAACGAGAGTGAGAAGACAATGACATTAGGTGAAGAGACGCAGTTAGTTGCTTCCCTCAATCCGACAAACACAACGGATGATAAAACCATCACATGGACTTCATCGGATAGTGACGTGGCAGAGGTAACAGACGACGGCAAGGTTACAGCTCTTAAAAGCGGAATGACAACAATCACAGCGACTGCCGGAGAATTCACCGCGGAATGTGCTGTTGAAGTCAAGAAACTTACTCCGGAATACGATGTTCCGCAAGGGCTGGAAACATCCTGCAACAAGAAACTCAGTTCGATAGAACTTCCGACCGGCTTTGAATGGGAGGATGCGGATGCATCTGTTGGAACAGTCGGAGACAAATTATTCCCGGCAAGGTTTACTCCGGAAAACACCGTACAGTATGAAACAGTAGAGAATATACAGATTCCGGTTACCGTTAGTCATGATTTCAGCGGCGAATATGTATTTGATGCATCGCGGCATTGGCATGAATGCGGCTGTGAAGAAAAGAGGGATATCGACAACCATACTTTTGACTGGAAAGTAATTGAGGAGCCGACATGCGAAAGAGAAGGTACGGAAGTATCCTACTGTATAGTTTGCGGCATGGTCGAAGAACCGAATATCAGGCCGGTTCCTACAGCACCGCATAATTACGGTGAATGGACGACCACGAAAGATGCCTCCTGTACAGAGACAGGATCAAGAGCCAGGTCTTGTTCTGTGTGCGGAGATATTGACGTTGAGACGATACCGTTGCTTCCGCATCAGTGGGGCGGATATGTTGTTGATGTACCACCCACCCATAGTCAGGAAGGAAGCGAATCGATTCACTGTGAAATATGCGGGGCTTCCGATAAAGATTCAATAAGGTCCGTTCCGAAACCCAGTAATCACGATTTGGGCGAATGGATCATTGAAACAGAAGCAACGTGCACCGAGGATGGAGTCCAGAAGCGGTACTGCAATACCTGTGGGGAATGGGAAACAGAACCAATACCGGCACACCATAGATGGAGCGGTGAATATACTGTTGATGAAGCGGCAACTTACGATAAAGCGGGAAGCGAATCGATTCACTGCGTGGTTTGCGGAGCTGTCAATGAAGAAAGCAGAAAGGTTATCCCTGCCCTTCCGAAAACTTCAATCAAGGGGGCAACTGTTTCCGGTCTGAAGACAAAAGTCTATACAGGAAAAGCGCTTACACAGGCACCCGTGGTCAAAAAAGGAACTGTGAAGTTAACAGCGGGAAAGGACTACACGGTATCTTACAAAAGCAACAAGAATGTGGGTAGGGCAAGTGTTGTTATAACCGGAAAAACCAAGTACAAGGACAGCATTACAGTATACTTCAATATTAATCCGAAAGGGACATCCCTTTCCCGCTTGAGCGCTGTGAAAAAGGGGTTTACAGCAAAATGGAAGAAACAAGCAACGCAAACAAACGGTTACCAGATCCGGTATAGTCTGAAGTCATCGATGGCATCGTCAAAGACAGTGACAATTACGAAGGCAGCGACTGTATCGAAGAAGATCACAAAACTCAAAGCCAAGAAGAAATACTACGTTCAGGTGAGGACCTACAAGACCGTAAACGGCAAGAAGTGGTACTCCGCATGGTCTGCTAAGAAAGCCGTAACAACGAAGAAATAAGAGCACAGGCAAATAGCAAAAGTACAACCAAAGCACGCAAGAAGTTTTGGAGATCTCTCTTGAGAGATGTAAGAAATTACATCTCTCTTTTGTATGGACTGCATGCAGCGTAAAGGGGTATAATCAACTTGGAAGTTGGACGAAAAGAGGAGGGAAAAGACGCATGTATACGAGATTGAAACATATAACAGCCTTCCTGCTGATTCTCACAATGGCGGTCAGCGGTTCGTATGTTTTCGCAGGGACGGACGCGGAGCCTTCAGATGAGGGGCAGCAGGCAGTTATCGAAGTGACGGATGAGACAGTGCCGCCAGACGATGCAGTAGCTCCAAACGACGCAGCTGTTCCGGATGACGTGGTATTACCGGGTGATGCAGTGGCTCCGAGTGACCTGTCAGCACCTGAGGTAGAAATCTCGGATCAGACGATCCTGTCGGAACCGAATGCGCCCTTGAAAGTTGAAGGGGAGGAAGGAACTGTCAGCCCGATGACCATAGAGGCGGATGGCAGCGTCTCTGCTGTGACATGGAACTATAAGCCGGCATCGGTGCCGAATCCGGATGTGTTTCACTATGCGGCCAGTGCCAGCGGTGAATGCTCTATCATCAGGGTCAATGTGAAAACCAGCGGAAAGCTCTGGCTCATCGCAGCTGTTGGAGAGAACACCCTCGCACCGGCAAAGGTCTTTGTTGGAAAGTACAATCCGACTACCGGAGATGTTAATTACTCCTACACCGTGACAGCAACGCTGTCTGCGGTTGACGGAGCGGTGCCGGGAATTGGCGGCATCGACGTTGTGTCCGGAGGCTCCTACTGCATTGGAATCGAGTCTGCGCAAGCCGGTGATATAGCTGTTCTGCCGTACGTCTTTTCCTATGCGACCCGGACGCTTCCCGTGGGCAAACTCATGTGGACAGAAGGGTATAAGACTTCTTCAGTAGGAAAACTGGTCGATTCTAAAGCGCTGTACAAAATCAAACCAAGCAAGACAGGTTATATTGTCGTGTCCGCCGCTGAATTTGGACGCAGTACAACGGCAGGCTATATCACACTTCTGAATTCCAAGAAGAAAGCGATCTCTGATAAACTGACGTACAACGACAGTAATAAAGCAAAATATGTTGCTTTTGGTGTGAAAAAGGGCGTGACTTATTATCTGCAGGCGACCGGGTTCCAGGGCGTCGCTGATGTGTATTTTTGCTTTGGTATCCTGTACAAGAACTACGCAGCGGCTGTTGGGGAAAACACCTCGAATAAAAAGTCAACGACTCTGAAGAGAAAAGCCAAGTACATCACTGCAGCGATGCCCGCGACAGGAACATCAGGCAGTCAGTGGTACAAGTTCAAGGTGACGAAGAAGAGAGCAACGCGAATCAGTATCGATGCGACCTACATCAAGTCAGGCAAAACGACAGTTACAGTCTATCGCGGTAAGAAAAAGGTTGGAAAAACCACGCTTAAGAATGGAAAGGTCAACAATCTGTCCGTCACCTACAGCAGCAAAAAAGGAGTAGCCAAGAAGGGAACCTATTACGTGAAGGTGACCAAATCGGCGAAAGCGAACGGTCGGTACAGGATCAGGTATGTGAAATAAGAGATAGAAGGCATCTCCAATGCAATCAGTACCGCTTGAAAATAATGGTCGAGTTCTGTCCGCCGAATCCGAATGCATTGGACATGGCGGCGTCGATCTGCACCCCGGAACGTGTCTCTGATACGAAGTCCAGATTGGCAATGGGTTCTGCCAGATTCAGCGTCGGCGGGAGCATGCCTGTCTCGATGGCTTTGATGCAGGCGATGGCTTCCGTGATGCCTCCGCCGCCCATCATGTGACCGGTGGCAGCCTTCGTGGAACTGATAGCGGGACCGTCTCCCGAGCTGCCATCCGCAGCACCGAACACATCCGTCATAGCTTGCGCCTCGGCGGCGTCCCCCTTCATGGTGCCTGTTCCATGGGCGTTGACGTAATCAATTTGGCCGGCAGCCATGCCGGCCTTTTTTAATGCCTTGCGCATGCATGCTGCCGACCGCTCGCCGGCATCCATTGGTTTCGTCACATGCCAGGCGTCGTTGGTGTTTGCCCAGCCGGCCAGCTCCGCGTAGATCCGGGCACCTCTTGCTTTTGCATGAGATTCAGTTTCAAGAATCAGAGCGCCGCCGCCCTCGCCCATAACGAAGCCCTTCGCAGAAGCGTCGAAGGGTCTGCAGGCGGATTCCGGATGTTCGTTTTCGCGGGATAATGCCTGGGCGTTGGCAAGAGAGTAGATGACGAGCGGGCAGAGGGTGCTGTCCGCGCCGACTGCCAGCATCAAATCCGCTTCTCCGGCAAGCAAAAGCATCGCGCTCATTCCGATGGCGTCGCCGCCGGACGCGCATGCCGTAGAAAGCGTGTAGCTTGGCCCGGTCATGCCGTATTCGATGGCGATCTGCGAAGCTGCGATGTTGCCCAGGATCCGTGGCACGAAACGCGGACCGACGTTTTTGTGGGTCGCGTTTGTGAGGATCTCCTGCGTAGCTGCGATGGTGTCGATGCCGGCCATGGCCGTGCCCATGACGATGCCGCAGCGGTCCGGTGCGGCTGCGTCGTCCAAGTGTTCGCCGTTTGTAACCCCGGCATCTGCGAGGGATTCTTTCGCAGCAGCAAAGGCGTACTGGGTGAAGGCATCCGTTTCCCGGATGAGCTTGCCTGGCAGATAATCCTCCGGATTGAAATCTGTGACTTCCGCCGCGATCTGCACCGCCAGGTCACCGGCGTCAAAGGAGGAGATGCGGTCAATGCCGCATTTGCCCGCCGTCAGATTTTCCCAGTAGGCGCTCGTACCAACGCCGACCGGCGTGACTGCGCCCATACCTGTCACAACGATTTTATCTTTCATCATCACACGTTTTCCCTTCAGCGAGGTCGCTTGCTTTACAATTCCCGTCCCCTGAGATATAATAGCAAAAACTGATTATTTTAAGCACAAACACATGATTTTTGAATTATTGGTTTCGACCTGTTTGTTGGTTAAATGGTATCACCGACACGGGCAGAATGTCAATAAAACAGGATCAGCATTCACGACCGGCATTCACGAGGTAACTGCATGCATTTGAACCAGATCGCGAGCTTTCTCGCAGTCAGCAAGACACTCAACTTCACCGGCGCGGCGCGGCAGCTCGGCGTGCCCCAGTCCACCATCAGCCGCCAGATCAACGATCTGGAGTCGCAGCTTGGCGTGCGTCTGTTCTACAGGACCAAACGCGACGTGCAACTGACGGACGAGGGGAGGATCTTCCTGCCTTACGCCCAGGAGATGGCGGATGCGGCGCGCAAGGGGACTTATGCGGTGAAGCAGATCCATGAAGGAATGGCAGGCCGCCTGTCCATTGCGGTCGTCACCGCGTCACAAAACTATCTGTCCAAACTCCTGGCGAAGTTCCACAAGAAGTACCCGGACATCTCGATCGATCTGACAACGATTTCAAGCGGCGAGAGCCTGATGGACGACACCAACGCCCCGTATGATTTCTGGTTCCTCTACCGGGACATGCTTTTGGATACCGAGAATTTCGATTATATGCATACACACAAAGAACCCCTGGCGCTTGTCAGGTCTGCCGGCGCATCGGGCAAAGGCAAGAAAGCGAAAGGGGAAAAGCCGCTTTCATCCGAACAGTTCATCCTCCTTTCCGAGGAAGCCGATCCGATCCTCTACATGCAGGCCATGAACTACTGCAGGACCCGCCGGTTCACCCCGCATATCACAAACACATTCGAGGATGTCTCGTCGGTACTTCTGTCGGTGAAGGCAGGATTGGGGGCGTCTTTTTTACCGGCATCGCTAATAGACGATGCGGACGCTGCAAGGCTTGATATCAAGGCTTTGGACAGTGAAAGCTATATGATTGACTGCATCGCCGCGTGGAAACCATCCCTGCTGAATCCCGCAGCCTCGCTGCTTCTGGAGGTCTTGAAAGAGCAATAAAAAGACTGCCCGGTTCATTTCCCAGGCAGTCCCGCTCGAATCGTCTTCGAGATATAGCAGAGGAATTGCTATTTCTTCTCTCTTGTGTCAGAAACCATCTCCGTGATCTGCTGGAAAAGCTCCGGATGGCTTCTCTTGATGCTCGTCGGCTTATAATCTTCCCTCGTGGTCGTGTAGTGCACGGTCTCAGCTGTGAGGCAAAGGTCCCCGGTCGTTTCGTTGTACACTTCATACCGGAAATGCATCCGAAGTCCCGTGAATTTATACATCTCCATGTGGACGGAGAAGACGTCTCCGTAGCGGAGAAAGTTCAGAAAGGTTTCCGTTGCCGTCGTGCAGGGGATGATGACGCCCTGCTTCTCGAACTCCGGATACGGAACGCCGACTTCTTCCATCCAGACATATCTGGCCTCTTCCAGATAACGCAGATAGTTGGAGTGGTGAACAACGCCCATCCGGTCCGTTTCATAATAGTTTACAGGTCTTTTGAAACTCCACATCGCACGCACCTACTTTCTCTTCAGTTCACCTGCTTCGAGATCTTTGGCTGCCTGCTGCTTCAGAACATAGTGCATCTTCTTGCCTGTTGCAGTCATCGGCAGGCTGTCGACAAACTTATACCATCTCGGCCTCTTGTAAGCGGAGAGCATCGGCGTCTCAAGACAGAAGTCGAAGACGTCTTTGATGGTCAGTTCAGGATCCTTCGGAACGATATAGGCGGCGATTGCCTGTCCGCGGGCAGCATCCGGAACAGCGGTTACCATGCAGTCGGCAACTCTGTCGAATTCGTTGATAGCCTCCTCGACCTGCGTCGGATATACATTCTCACCGGCGCTGACGATCATGTCGTCCTTACGGCCGTTGATCGTAACGTAGAGGTGCTCGTCCCAAAAGCCCAGATCGTTGGTGTACATCCAACCCTTGTAGAATTTTGCTTTCTGCTCCTCAGGGTTCTTGTAGTAACTGTAGGTCGTCTTACCCGGGCAGTACAGAATGACTTCGCCGATCGTTTCATTATCCGTAGGAACCAGATCATCCGGCTCAGCTTTTCTGTCTTCGTAGATCTTGACAACGCGCACTTCGTCATCCGTGCAGCTGCCGCCGACGGCACCGGCGTATTCCGGCAGATCGTACGGTCTGAGGAAGGAGTTCCAGAAGGTCTCCGTTGTTCCGTATCCGTTGAAGATGTTCGGTGTGAGGATCTCCAGGAAACGTTCGCAGGCGGCCTTTTCAAGCGGCGCGCCCATGGTGACCAGGCCTCTCAGTGAGGAAAGGTCCTGCGGATCTCTTTCCTGTGTTCTGGCCAACATCTCCAGAGATGATGGGGAACCGGTCAGGAATGTGATCTTGTATTTCTCAACGTAGTTCAGCGTGACACGAGGTGAGAATGCGCGAAGCAGGATCAGGCATGCGCCAATGTAGAAGGTCGGGCAGGTTCCGCCGGAGTGGCTTCCGCCTCTGTGGAACAGCGGCGTCATGTTCATGCAGACATCCTTGCAGTTGAGCGGATAGTGCATGATAGCATCGTGGGCGGAGAGAACCTCGTTGATATCGTTCAATGGAACGTTCTTCGGCAGAGCGGAAGTTCCGCTGGTGCACATACGGATGACCTCATCATAGATGTGATGGGGGAAGTCCATTGCCGGTGCTTCCACACTGTGGTTCTTGACGTACTGTCTGTAGTGGATGTGCCCGAGGGGCAGATCCAGATTATCCAGGTTGTCGCACATGATCCATCTGAGCGGCTTGAAGGCTGACAGCTTCTCGGCTTCTATGATGATCTCCCGGATCTCCGCGCAGTAGAGCACGACCTTCGGTTCATTATGTTCGATCAGTCTGGCGAGTTCTCCCGGTGACAGTTTGAAGTTGGCCAGAGTAATGATCGCGCCGACCTTTCTCGGAGCGATGTAGGTGAAACAGAATTCCGGGCAGTTGTTGAGGATGGACATGACGACGTCGTTCTTTCCGACTTTGTCATCCTTCAGCGCGTGGGCGAACATGTTGCACTCCGCATCCAGTTCCTTATATGTCCAGGTAGTGTCCGTGCTCGGGTCGATCAGCGCCGGTCTGTTTCCGTATCTTCTGACGTTTCTCAGAAAACCATTCAGCCAAGTGTATTCGTGTTCAAAAGTTTCAATGAACATGCGGTCATCATATGTTCTTTCATAAGACATAGCCGTATTCCTCCTTTATATCACAGTGTCATAATTCACTATATGCATTATATAATAGCAAAATGTGTTTGTCAATAATTTGTTGCAAAAGCTTTCAGCGCAAAATCATCCCATCTGTGTTACAATCTAACCATGAAAACACTAATAGAATTATACGATGAAAAACCAATTGAAAACGTTCTCGGCACGGAGATGTTCCGGCCGGAAGAGATGGTGATACTGTGTCCTCCGGAGTCAGTATCGGACAAGGCGTTGCGCGAGTCACTGAACAAATATTTTGAGTACCGGGGCTGTCCGGTGAAGATCACGGTCGTGCCGGTAAGCCTGCTGGACGCGGCCAAGGTGGAAAAGCAGCTGCAGAAGGTCCTGGAGACGCACGAGGACTGTGCCATCGATATTTCCGGCGGTACGGACGCGTCCTTATTCGCAGCGGGAGCTATCTGCGGCGACACGCCTGTGTTCACCTACAGCGGCAAGCGGAACTCCTTCTTCGAGATCCAGAATGCGCCCTTCGCCAGAAGCCTCAAATGTGATGTGACCCTCGATGCGCGATCCTGTTTTCTCATGGCTGGCGGTACGCTCTTGCCGGGGCGGGAGGATAACGAAATACTGAAGAGTAAGCTGGAAGCAATCGATGCGCTGTTCGCCATCTTCCGCAAATTCCGCAGGGGCTGGAGACGGCAGATCGGATATATCCAGGCGATCTCTTCATCGGAACCCGGCGCACTCCATGCGGAAGGTCCGAAGACTGTCAGGGTGGATCACGGACAGGCCACGGCGGACGAAGCGATGCTGCGGGAATTGGCCAATGCCGGAATCATCCAGGACCTGCAGATTGGCCAGGAAAGGATCGCCTTCCGGTTCCCGGATGAAACGGTACGGTTCTGGCTCCGGGATATCGGCTCGGTGCTGGAACTGCAGGTCTACCGCGCGTGCCTTGAAGCCGGCTGTTTCGACGACGTGGTCCTGAGCGCCGTGGTGAACTGGGAAGGCGGACAGACCCAGCGGAATGCGGTCACAAATGAAATCGATGTAGTGGCTGTCCAGGGCGTCCGGCCTATTTTCATCAGCTGCAAAACCAGCGAAATCAGAACAGAGGCCTTAAACGAACTGGCTGTGCTCAGAGACCGTTTTGGCGGCAGGAGCTCACGAGCAATCATCGTGACCTCTGCGCCTGCAAGCAGAAACAGAGCCCTCATGCGGATGAGGGCTGCGGAACTCAATATTGAAGTGATTGAACTGGGCGACCTGACCAAGGACCGCCTTATCGCAAGACTCAAAGAAGAAGACTTCTGACGCGCAGCTGCGCGTGATCGTCAGACTTCGAAATCACTGCAGTCATAGATGACCTGACATTCGTCCTCGTAGCGGGCGAACCAGTCAGGTTTTTCTGTATGCACCGGAATGATCACCGACGGTTCCACGCTGCGGATCAGCCGGTCGATCGATGCCGCGTCGCTGTGGCCGCTCGTATGCAGCATCGGGACTTCTGCCCCGAGTGATTTCATTAGCGCGATGAAAGCGGAAGCCGCAGGCTTCAGCATATAGGTCTTCCGGCGTCCGAAGAAGAACACGCCGTCCTTAAAGGACATGCGCCGTGCCACCTTCCGGAAGTTGACCAGACTCTGGGGTGTCAGGCACAGCAGGAAATCCGGGGATGCGAAGGCTTTGCGCGGGGAGATGGCAGGGAAGCTGTCGGACAAATGCCGCTTGGCTTTCACTTTCGCAGAACGCCTGCGC
>JBGUKV010000198.1:0-11018 GCA_045114655.1 Candidatus Allocopromorpha sp.
AGGACGGCATCAGTGTGTACGCCTATCATGGAGCGACAGAAGAAGAATACAACCGGCACATCGAGATGTGCCTGGAGCAAAAGCCGAACATCATCATTGACGACGGGGGAGATCTGGTTGGACTGGTCCACGGCGCGCGCCCTGATCTGGCTGAAGAAGTCTGGGGCGGCTGCGAGGAGACCACCACAGGGATTATCCGCCTGCGCGCCATGGAGCGCGACGGCGTGCTGAAGTTCCCGATGCTGGCCGTCAACGACGCCGACTGCAAGCACCTCTTTGACAACCGGTACGGCACCGGACAGAGCGTGTGGGACAGCATCATGCACAACACCAATCTGATCGTTGCCGGCAAGTGCGTGGTTGTGGTCGGATACGGATGGTGCAGCCGCGGCATCGCGATGCGGGCAGCGGCCCTCGGCGGTCGCGTCATCGTGACAGAGATCGATCCGATCAAAGCCATGGAAGCCAAGATGGACGGCTACGATGTCATGCCGATGGCAAAAGCAGCACCGCTGGGCGACATCTTCATCACCGCTACCGGATGCAAGCACACCATCACCGTCGAACATATGATGACCATGAAAGACCGCGCGATCCTGGCCAACGCCGGACACTTCAATGTGGAGATCGACATGGCTGGCCTGGAGAAGGCTGCAGTTAGCAAGCGCGAGACGCGGGAGAACATCACCGGCTACACCTTGCCGAATGGGAAGATGGTCAACGTCATCGGCGAAGGCAAGCTCGCCAACATTGCGGCAGGAAACGGACATCCGGCAGAAGTCATGGATCTGAGCTTCGCCGTGCAGACCATGAGCGCCCTGTATATTCTCGAGCACCGCGATGAGCTTGCACCGGCGCCCGGCCGCCCGGCCAAAGTCATCGACGTCTCTGCCGAGATCGACGACATCATCGCCCGACGGCGCCTGGCCGCCTGGGGCATCGAGATCGATCAGCTCACACCCGATCAGGAAGCCTACCTGAAGAGCTGGCAGGTTTGATGTGTCATGAAGTGTGTCATTAGGGACGGTTCCTTTTGACACATTCTCGCGCCGTTCTGAAAAAAACAGCCGCCGCATTTCTGCGACGGCTTTTGTGTTGCCTCTGTTGCGCTGGTGCGGCTGCGGTGCAGCCGGCAAATCAACCGGATTGATCATCCGATGAGTTCGCTGATGCGGGCTCTGACTTTGTCTTCGCCTAGGATCTGCTGGATGGTCCAGACGTCCGGGGACTGGCTTCTGCCCATGACGGCGATACGGATCACCGTGCTGACGTGGGCGACGGAGCCTTTGTATTCGTCTGGATGTTTTTTGTAGTCTTTTGGTTTGACGGCGTAGCCCAGGTCTGCTGTGATGGTCCTTATCTTTTCGAACCACTGGGACTGATCATCGCTGTGGTCGTAGGTTTCAAGGTAACGCTTCAGAATCTCCTTGGCGTCTTCGTCGCTGACCTGTTCCGGGATGCGCTCTTCGATCACGAAGTACTCGTCATAGAAGTAGCTGATGAAGTCGAAGATCTGCTTCGCGTAGATCAGGTCTTTTCTTGGTTTTGCATCGTGTCTGCCGATGTCGAGGATCTTTGTCAGGTATTCTTTGTCGCTCATGGCTTCGGCGGCCTTTGGTTTGAATTCCTTTGCCCAGTCTACCATGAAGTCTGCCAGCTCTTCAGCCGGGATCTTCAGGAGGACATCCTTTGACACGTCGTTCAGTTTGTTCAGGTCGAAGAGGGCGCCTGCGCTGCTCATCTTCTCTGTGGTGAACCGGAACTCGTCGATGTCCGCATCCGGATTGGCCATGCGCCATTCTTCGAAGTTGGAGTTGAGGATGGTCAGCAGGTACTCCTTGACTGCCTGTGGATGGTATCCTTCGTTGCGGTAGTAGTCCAGGGAAAGCTCCGGATCCTTACGCTTGCTGAGCTTGCGCTTGTTGCCGGATTCGTCGTCCAGCTTCATGAGCACCGCTGTGTGGCAGTAGGTCGGCATCTTGAATCTGAGTGCCTCGAAGAGCTCCACATGGATCGGCAGGGACATGAGCCATTCCTCGCCGCGGACCACATGGGTCGTTCTCATGAGATGGTCGTCGACGACGTGGGCAAAGTGATACGTCGGGATGCCCGTCGCCTTGAGGATAACCACATCCTGATCATTGCACGGCATGGCGACTTCACCGCGGATGGCGTCATTGACGATGATGTACATCACGCCGTCCCGGTTCTGGTAGGTCACATTGCCGGAGTTGCCTTTGCAGGTGGCGCCGTTTTCCATGCAGCAGTTTGCAGGGTCGATGGCGTTGCCTTTTGACTTGAGGCGGATGACATAGGGCTTGCCCGCCTTGATGTTCTCCTCGATTTCCTCATAGGACAGGCTGCGGCTCTTCTCCGCGTACTTGCCATAGATGCCCGTCGTTTCCTTCGCCGCTTCCTGCTGGGCTCTGATGTCGTTGAGCTCTTCCTCGGTGAGGAAGCAGGGATACGCCTTGCCCTGGCTGACCAGATGTTTGACGAAGGCCTGATAGATCGGACCGCGCTGGGACTGGTAGTATGGACCGTAGTCGCCGGCGTCTGCCGCGGTGGTGTCTGCGCCCGGTGCGCCGTCGGTCGCGCATCCCGGTGCGCCACATCCTGCGCCTTCGTCGAAGTTGATGCCGAAGAACTTCAGCGAGTTGATGATCGTATCGACGGCGCCTTCCACATAGCGCTTGTCGTCCGTGTCTTCGATCCTCAGGTAGAAGGTTCCCGGCGTGCCGTCGGCAGCCTTGCTCTGGTGGGCCAGACGTTCATCTACGAACGCCCCGTAAAGGTTGCCTAGGTGGATGAAGCCGGTGGGGGAGGGCCCCAGTCTCGTGATGACCGCGCCGCTTTCTGCATTTGCGCGCGGCGGGTACATGGCCTCGTAGTCTTCCGGTGTTTTATCGATCTGCGGAAACAGCAGCTCCGCCAGTTTGTTGTAGTCCATTGATAAACTCCTTTGTATTATTGTTGTGCGTATTGTGACTTTCATTATAACACAGATAAGCCTGACCGCCCAACAGCCCGCGCGCAATAATCCGCGCAATACCTCGACCCCGCGCAATAAAAGAGCCGGCTCCAATCGAGCCGGCTCTTATGTGACCAATCAAGTTGGTCGGATTACCATTTTACTGCAGCTTAGAAGGTCGGGCCCTTGTGGTGAACTTTCTTCTGCTTAACGAAGCTGCCTGCACCCTGTTTGCCGACGAAGTCAGTTCCGTCGAATACCAGTTTGCCGTGGCTGAATACTGCGCAAGGATATCCTTTGCACTCAACGCCTTCCCAAACAGTGTGGTCCAGAGCACCATGCTGATTCTTCTTGTTGTTGATAACAACGTTCTTCTTAGGATCGTAGATTACGATATCAGCATCGAGGCCAACTTCGATCGCGCCCTTGCAGTAGTCCATACCGAACAGCTTAGCCTGGTTCGTGGAAGCGATTTCTACTGCCTTGTTGAACGTGATCTTGCCCTTGTTAGCTTCGGACAGGATGAATGGATACATGTTCTCAACACCAGCGCATCCATTAGGAATGGTTGTGAAGTTGCCCTTCTTGCCATCCTTTGTCTTCTTGCCCCAATCCTTTTCCTTCTTCAGGAACGGACAGTGGTCAGTTGACAGTGTGGAGATAACGCCGTTTCTGATTCCATCCCAAAGAGCATCCTTTGACTCTTTGCCCTTCATTGGAGGTGAGCATACGAAGTCCTGCGGACGGAGTTTGAATTCCGGTCTGCCATCCTTGTATACTTCCTTCGTGAAGAAGAGGTACTGTGGGCATGTCTCTGCGAAGATCGGATATCCTTCTGCTCTTGCTTTTGCAACAGCAGCAACACCCTGCGCGTTGTCGAGGTGTACGATGTAGAGAGGAGCACCTGCCATCTTAGCCAGGTTGATCGCTCTTTCATCAGCTTCACCAGCAACTGCTTCGTTCTTTGACATATAGTGATACCAAGGTGAAATCTTCTTTTCGCTCAGATACTTCTTAACGAGGTAGTCATTTACGTTCTTGTTCTCTGCGTGTACACCTACCAGTGCGCCGATTTCTTTCGCCTTGCAGAGAGTTGCATAGAACTGACCATCGTCAACGCCGAAATCATAAACCATGAATACCTTGAAGGAGGTTACGCCTTTCTTGACAACCTCTTCCATGTCGTCCAGCATTTCCTGTGTTGTTACATCGCCTACGCCCATGTGGATGGAGTAGTCAACAGCAGGTCCCTGTGATTCTGCCAGTTCCAGTTTCTCGTCCAGGAACTTTGACATCTTCACGCCTACAGGCTGTGTTTCAAAGTTGATGATTGTTGTTGTTCCGCCGCAGGCAGCAGCTCTTGTGCCTGTGAAGTAATCATCCGTTGAAATCGTTCCGCCGAATGGCATTGCCATATGGGTATGACCATCAATAGCGCCCGGCAGTACCAGCTTGCCCTTTGCGTCGACAACTTCTGTACCAGGTTCCGGTTTCAGGTTCGTTCCGATCGCGGAGATCTTGCCGTTCTTTACAGCAACGTCAGCTTTGAACGTGCTTTTCGCTGTTACGACTTTTCCGCCTTTGATTAAAAGATCCATAGTAATCCCTCCTTACTTTAGTAAGTAATTATGCAAAGGGCCTTTGATGTTTCAAAGGCCCTTGCGTGTTATATAAAGTTATAATCAGACTTTATACGGTTGTGAGACTTCGGAAGCCTCATGAGACAAAAGCCTCATATTGTCTTTGAAGCAAAAGCCTCAAATGTTCTGTTGGTCACAAATGAGCTTAAGCTCTCTTTGTGAATGCTTCGTGCTCTTCCTCTGTTACGTATGAGTTTCCAGCCAGGCTTGTCTTCATCAGGATGATGTACAGGATGAAGGCTACGAAGAATGACCATACGTAGTTGATGGAGTTAACGAATGCGAAGAATGGACCGGAAGCTCCGAAGTAGAGCAGCAGCGGCAGGATAAATGCGCATACCCATGAAATAACTGCAGCCCAGTTCCAGCCACCGGAGTACCAGTATCTGCCCTGCGGACCCTTGAACAGGTCGTTAACGTCGATTCTCTGCTTCTTAACGATCCAGTAGTCAGCGATCAGGATAGCAGCGATCGGTGACAGGATTGTGCCGTAAGCGTTCATCCATGTGAAGTATGCAGCACCGGAACCATAGATCCACCATGCCTGCAGGATGAAGAATGCGAACAGTACGGTGATAACAACGCCCATCTTGTAGCTGATCTTCTTCGGGTTGATGTTAGCAATTCCGTTAGCCGGAGCTACTACGTTAGCAGCTACGCAGGTTGTGATTGTAGCAGCTACAGTACCCAGAGCGGAAATCAGTACGATGATCTTGTTGTCCAGATAGTACAGAACCATGGTCGGGTCGAACATAGCTTCGCCGAACGCAACCTTGGAAGCCTGTGCATAGTACGCACCAACGAATGCGCAGAACGCCATCGGGATCGGCATACCGAGCATCTGGCCCCAGAACTGGTCTTTCTGTGATCTCGCATATCTGGAGAAGTCAGGGATATTCAGAGCCAGTGTAGCCCAGAATGCGATGTTACCCATGAGACCTCCCATGTATACCATCCACCAGCCGCCGTTCTGTTCGATCAGAGCATCGTCATTGCCCATGCTCATTACTTCCCAGAATCCCATCTGTCCGTGGATGAGGGAGTATGACCATGCCAGCAGTGCGATCATAACAGCGATCAGGATCGGGCCGCCCCAGTTCTGGATGAATTTAATTCTATCCATGCCGTGGTAAGCTACCCACCAAATGAAGAACATGAAGATGATGTAGCCGATGAACTGTCCTACCATTACAGGAGCCATGCCGCCCCAGGAAGGAAGGCTCATCATCCAGTTCTGATCAGCGAACTTGCTGATGAATACGCCGATGATAGCGCCAACAGCACCGCCGCCTACCCAGGCCTGTACAGAACACCATCCGCAAGCGGTGAGTGCCCTCAGCAGTGCCGGGATCTGAGCTCCGATGGAGCCGAATGTCAGTCTTGCGAAGAGCGGGAACGGAATACCATACTTAGTACCAACGTTGGAGTTCAACTGGATTGGAATAAGGATGGCGATGTTTCCGAGCGCTACGTTCAGAACTGACAGCCATGGGGATACGCCCATGCCGATGAGTCCGGATGCCAGTGAGAGGGATGGGATACAAATCGACATACCAACCCACAGCATCGTGATGTTGTACGTGGTCCATTTTCTTTCAGCTACTGTGGTCGGCTTCAGGTCCTCATTGTAGTATGAGGAACTTGACAGCTCCGCACGCGCTTCATCTGAAAGTTCAAACAGGCCGTTCGTCTCAACTTGTGTGTAAGTTGCCATAAAACACCTCCATTTGAAATTAGAAATATATTATTACGACAAGATTATACACCAAAGTGTGAAAATTGTAACGTATTTTTTGCCATTTTTTTTTGTCGATTTATTAAGATAATCCGCGGTAATTCGGACTTTGTAACTACTTTCATAATATCGGAGCACATTTGTCTTGTTACGCCATCTATCACCGCAAGATTATTAAACGTCAGAACTGTATAATAAGTCTTAAGCAAAGGCAGGAATGCAAAAGCATCACTGCCGGGAAGGGACAATAAGAAGGGAATCTAAGATGGCACGCATCTCAAAAAAGAAAACAGTAGAGATTCTTGATCTGTTGAAGGAAGCATATCCGGAGGCCGGCTGCGCCCTCGAGCATGTGAACGTATACGAGCTCATCGTCTGCGTGGTGCTCTCCGCCCAGACGACCGACGCCAGCGTCAACAAGGTTTCGCCGGCGCTCTTTGAAGCGTACCCGGATGCTTTTGCATTGGCGGACGCCTCTCAGGAGGATGTGATGGAAATCATCCGCACCATCGGCATGTATAAGACCAAGTCGAAGAACATCATCGCCTTGGCCCGCGCCCTCTGCGAAAAGTATGACGGACAGGTGCCGGAAGACTACGACGCGCTCGTCGCTCTGCCGGGCGTCGGCCGGAAGACCGCCAACGTGGTCCTTGCCGTCGGATTTGGCCAGCAGCGGATCGCCGTGGACACCCACGTCTTCCGCGTATCCCACCGGATCGGACTGGCCTCAGACGCCAGCGCGGGGTTGGGCATGGGTGCAGCTGCATCCGGCAAGACTGGCGCGGGCGGTAAAGGCGGCGCGGCTGCGGCGAAAGGTGCAGGCGGCAAGAGTGGTGCCGGCAAGAACGGTGCATCCGGTCAGAGCAAGATCCGGGCGAAGGACGCCGGGGAGAAGAATGTCCTCGCCACAGAGCAGGAACTCATGAAGATTCTGCCGGGCGACCGCTGGACCGAAGCCCACCACAGCCTGATCTGGCACGGCCGCAAGTGCTGCACCGCCAGAAACCCCAAGTGCGGGAGCTGCCCAATCGAGAAACTCTGCCGGAAGACAGGAGTGTAGAGTCATCGGGAGGTTCTGAAGTTCAGGACTGCCGTGCGAATGGGATACAAATCTGCAGTGAGTGCTGCAGTGTACCGCCGCATCGAGGTCCGGAAGTTCAGGTCCAAGGCAGTGTACAAGAAATTTCATCTCATCGACGTATTCTTGTACAGAGGGACAAGACAAGCATGATAATCGAGCGTTTCTTGTACCACGGACCGTGAAATGCTGATTACTCCACTGGTCATGTACAAGAAATGCCGTTTTGTTTCTCATCTCTTGTACATGCAAGTCCATCATGTACAAGAGAAGTGGGAATCCGAACCATATCTTGTACGGCAGTGCAAGATAGGAAGAATAATCCGAGTTTACTTGTACATCAGCCGGAACCCCGCCTTTATCAGAACGGAATAAGACCGGAACAAGACCGGAATGAGACCGGAACAAACAGTCTGACCGTAAACGAAGAAGATGACCGTGAACCAGGAAACTGGCATTGAACCAGGAATAAAAAAAGAGCGGTACGCGGCCGCTCTTTTGTGCTTTTGCAGTAAACCCTGCAGTTGAACCTGCAGCATGACTTGCAGTCTGTTGCAGTCTATTCAATCACTCTCTGTCTGATGATGCCGGCTACTTCGAGGTCGACCTTCTTGTCTTCCAGGTCGGCCAGGATGTAAGCGTATTCACCGCGCTTGCCGGAAACGACGTCGGACAGTTCCAGCTGGTTCAGCTTGAACATGACGTCTGATTCAGCACTGGCTTTGCAGATGACGGAAAGACGCGGGCAGTCCTTCTTTGGTCCGAGAACTACGGTCGGCATGTTGACGGAGTTCAGGATGTTGCCGTTCTCGATGTAGTCCATGACCTGCGTTACTGCCATGGTCGCGCAGTTGTCCTCGGCCTCTGCGGAGGAAGCGCCCAGGTGCGGCAGGACGATGATGCCCGGTTCATCGGAATTGAGCACAGCATCATCAGCGAAGTCTGTCACGTACTTGGCGACTTTGCCGGAAGCCAGAGCGGCCAGCAGATCGTCATCGTTCATCAGTTTGTCACGCGCGAAGTTCAGGAAAATCACGCCGTCTTTCATCTGAGAGAAAGCCTCTGCGTTCATCATACCTTTGGTTGCGTCGTTGGCAGGAACGTGGATCGAAATATAGTCGCACTGCGGATAGAGCTCGCTGAGATCATCAACTACCTGGACAGGCGGCGGGAGCATTTCCCTGACTGCGTCCGTCATGAATGCGTCGTAGCCGATGACATTCATGCCCAGCATGACAGCGGATTCCGCGACGAGACGGCCGATGGCGCCCAGGCCGATGATGCCGAGGGTCTTGCCCATGATCTCTGTGCCAGCGAACTGGCCTTTGCCTTTTTCGATCTGCTTGCCAACGCCTTCGCTGCCTTTGAGCGTCTTCGCCCATGCGAGACCGTCTGGTACGTTGCGGGCAGCCATGATCATGCCGCAAAGGCAAAGTTCTTTTACTGCATTTGCGTTAGCGCCCGGAGCGTTGAAGACGACGATGCCCAGCTCGCTGCATCTGTCCACAGGAACATTGTTGGTGCCTGCGCCTGCTCTGCCGATGGCCAGCAGTTCATCTGAGAATTCCATGTCATGCATGTCGTAGCTTCTCAGGATGATGCCGTGGGCTTCGTCCGGATTTTCGACGACGACGTAGTCATCGGTCAGCTTGCCCATACCTACAGGGGAGATTTTGTTGAAAGTTCCGATTTTGTACATTTAGTTCACCTCTTTTAGTTCGCCTTTTTTATCTGATACTTGCCGGCAGATGCCGGGGTTTTGCCTGAAAATCATTCTAACACAAAATGTAGTAAAAAAATCATAAAAAACAAAAACCACACACAAAAAATTGCGGTCGCATGTTATAATAAAAACCACATTAATAATGAATCTTATATGGAGGTATAAATAATGAAAGAAAGAGCTTATAATTTTTCAGCAGGCCCATCGATGCTTCCGGAAGAAGTCATCAAAGATGTAGCAGACAATCTTCTGAATTACCACGAATGCGGCGAGTCCGTTATGGAGATGTCACACAGATCAGCAGAGTTCAAAGAGATCCTGGCTGACGCAGAAGCTACACTCAGAGACATCATGAACATTCCGGACAACTACAAGGTGCTGTTCGTACAGGGCGGCGGTACACTGCAGTTTGCCATGGTACCGCTGAATCTGGCTGTCAACACAGGAAAGATCGACTTCATCGTGACAGGCAACTGGGCAAAAAAAGCTTACAAGGAAGCTGTCAAGATGGGTTATGACACCAAGGTCGTTGCTTCTTCTGAGGAAGATACCTTCACATACATTCCGGAGGTCAAGAAAGAAGACTTCAGACCGGACGCAGACTATGTCCACATCTGCTACAACAACACGATCTACGGAACACATTATCCGTACATCCCGGACACTGGAGATATTCCTCTCGTAGCGGACATGTCATCCTGCATCCTTTCCGAGGAAATCGATGTTACGAAGTTCGGCATCATCTGGGCAGGCGTCCAGAAGAACGTTGCTCCGTCAGGCGTGGCAGTCGTCATCATCAGAGAAGATCTGCTCGGCAAGGCGGCTGCAGATATTCCTACTTATCTGGATTACAAGATCCACGCTGACAACGATTCCGCATACAACACACCGAACACATTCTCCATTTATGTAGCAGGTGAAGTCTTCAAGTATCTGAAGAGAAACGGCGGACTGGCAGCAATGAACAAGAAGAATGTCGCAAAAGCAACCAAACTCTATGATTACATCGACGGCAGCGGATACTACAAGGCTCCTGTACGCAAGGAAGACAGATCTCTGATGAATGTTGTCTTCGTTATCGGCGACAAGGATGTTGAGAAGAAGTTCGTTGCAGAAGCAAAGGCAGCCGGTCTGCATAACCTCGGCGGCCATAGATCCATCGGCGGCATGAGAGCGTCCATCTACAACGCTATGCCGGAAGAAGGTATTGATAAACTGATCGAATTCATGGAGAAATTCAAAGAAGAAAATGCAAAATAAAAGAAATAGATTATTCAAAACCTTAACGACTGTAGTAATCGCGGCGGCACTGGCTCTTATGGGGACAGTGCCGTCTTTTGCAGGAGAAACCGTCTATGAAGGGGCAGAGGAGCCGCCTGACGCCACAGCCACTTCCATCTGCGTGATGAATGCGGCCACCGGCGACGTGCTCTATGAGAAGAACGGACACAAAAAACGCGACCCGGCGAGTGTGACGAAGATCCTGAATCTGCTCGTCTGTTTGGACAGCCTCAACTTCGATGAGACAGTCACGGTTGACAGAACCACAACAGGCGAGGGCAGCACCATGCAGCTCGCCAACGGCGAGACCCTTAAGATCGGAGACATTGCCTACGGCATGATGCTCTGGTCGGCCAACGACGGCGCCGAGTATTTGGGATACCTCTGCGCCCGCACCGGCAAAGGCGACGGCGAAATGGACACCTTCTGCGACATGATGAATAAGAAGGCAAAATCCATCGGTGCTAAGGACACGAAATACAACAACCCGAACGGTCTGAATCCGAAGGAAGTCAACAACGTCACTACGGCGTATGATATCGCGCTGATGGTCAAGGAAGGCATGAAGGACAAGCGGTTCCGTGATATCG
>JBGUKV010000199.1:0-5419 GCA_045114655.1 Candidatus Allocopromorpha sp.
TAGCCCATTATCCGATACATTTCAGGTTTGCATCAAGCAAAGTTCTTCAAAAGCCGATAAGATAGACAACCGCGTAAGCGCATTCCAGCAGGAAACCGGCACCGACAAGAACATCCTCGTGACCCTCATCACCGTCAAACCGGTCAAGGAGAACGCCTGGACAGACACCGTCAGCAGCTTCGTAACTCTCCAGGATCTTCTCGTATAACGGGCTAAAAACCCTCTTTTTTCGCCTTTTTAGCCCACTATCCGTAGCATATGCAACCGCCGCCACCTCACTCTGAGATAACGGCAGTTTTGTCATTCTATGGAATGTCATCCTGAGGCGAAGCCGAAGGATCTATTTTCACCGCACAAAGTGCCGGTAATCAGAGCCCCAGGTCCCGACAGAATAGGTCGTGCCCTCCTTCTGCCATTCCATCTCCTTTGACGTCAGTTTCACAAGCTTGTAGGTGACATTGCTGTAGTCAGACATCTCCGGATTGATGGTAATGGTACCCTTGTCAATAAGGTCGATGGCATAGTGGCCGCTGTAGTCGTGAGATTCGCCACTTAGGGCATCATATACGTGAAGTTGATAACCGTTGTTCCCATCAAAGGTGAACGTCACCGACCCATCCATCGCGAACACCGTGGGGTCATATTGCTCGGACCAGGTTCCTTCCAGCTTGTTCACATCGATCTTCTCACAACCGCTCAGCCCCGCTACCAGCAGCGCCGCCACCAGTCCCATGAAGTTCAGGACCACCGCCACCGGATACCGGCGGATCAGGCTCTTTAAGTTTCGTAGTATCATGGTTTCTTTACTCCTTTTTCAGCTCTAACGCCGGATTCGTCTTCGCAGCCTTGAGTGTTTGCCATAGGACGGAAAGGAAAGCGGCAACAAAGATGATCACGACCGTGATTACAAACAGGCCAGAATAACCTGAAATACGTTCCGGGTAGGTTTCGAGAAAACGGCGTATCAAAACGACGGACACAGGGATGGCCACGAAGGCGGCGACTACCACATACAGCATATAATTCAGAATCATGCGCCTTGTTTCTCCTCCAATGGAATTCCCATGGACCTTTCGTATTGCGATTTCCTTGGTGTTCACCGAAGCAAACCATGTACTCATGGCGAACAGCCCCAGCATGGCCAGGAAAATGGCAATGACACAGAGCAGGGTGACCAGTTGCACATAGCGATGAAGGTCCTCATAATCAGCGGCGACAATCTCTTCGAGATAGCCGCAACTGGCTCCTCCAGCATTGCCAAAGGAAGGTATTCCTGAACCGGCACTGTAAATCTCTGTGGCTATGCGCAGGAAATCCTGTCTGAATGCCTCATGATCCGATGTGGTCTTCACGAGCAAGCCCCTTGATTTCACTCCTTCAGGAAGGATCCGGACTGCGTGGAATGAAGGCCCCATTTCCGAAATCAAATCTTCTGCATTGACGGCCAGCCGGCGGAAATCTTTCACTACGCCTCCAATACCGTTAATGTCTAACGTATTTCTGGGGAGCAGTACGGAAAGATCCGGATTTTCCCGAGACACTCCACTAAAATGCTGTAATTCTTCCGAAATCCAGATTGTTCCAGGACGAACCTCCGAGTAGGCTTCCGTGACCCGGAAACCCAACAGCCGGAATGCAGTACTGTCACACGTTATCATTGTAATACGTGATCCTTCAGGCCCCGTAGTCATGGCTGAGAAGTGCGTGGGAATGCCAATCGAATAAGCAACGGACTGCACGGAAGACAATGACTTCAGTCTGTCTGCCAACAACGGAATGGCGGGATCCCTTGCTTGCTCATTACGGAAATAGAAGAGATCTTCTTCCGGATCGACACCCAGGTCAAGAGATTCCAGATGCCTCAACTGCAAGACCATCGCGAAAGCCATCGCCGTGAGAACCATTGCCAGGGCGGTTTGCAAGATGATGCACACTTTGTTGAACGTGGCTTTGCGACGACGGCGGACGGCCCCTGAAACCACATCGATGGGACGATAAGAGGAGAGGATCGATGCCGGAACCAACCCGCCGACGATGCCGACGACGAGGACCAGTCCCACGGAAAACAGCCAGAAGAAGGGATTGGGGACTACCCGGAAAGGGACAGCGAGGACATTCGCGAATAGACTGTTCAGAACCGGGACGACAGCAATGGCCAGTAAAACGGAGAAGATAAAGCATACTCCGACAAAGAGCACCGATTCCAGGACGATCCTTCGGACAATCCCCTTCCGGCCCTCTCCCAGCAGACGACGGGTCGCCATCTCCTTGGCGCGGCTGCCCGAAATAGCCGAACTCAAATTGACATAGTTCAAAAGCGCGGAAAGCAGCAGGACGATGCCCAGGACGATCAGGATGACCAGATACAGGACCTTTCCGTGCCTCCAGGCTGCACTGCTTTCGGAAGTGAAGTACAAATCAGAACCGGATGTCAGTTTCAAGTCCGGATACTTGGCACAGAATGCAGCGGCATCCACTCCGGGAAACAGTTCGACAAATACAAGATGTGTGAATCCCAGACCGATGCCTATGAGTCGCTGAACCAGACTGATGTCAGCCGCCTCTGGACAGAAGACGGCAAAGTCAGGCAAGAGCGTATAATCCGGATCTTCCACCACGGCTACGACCGTCATCGGATCTTCCTGCGAAAGAATGCTTCCTTCGCAGTTATCCCCAATTGTCAATACTCGTCCTACTGGGTCCGTATCTGGGAATAATTGGCGGGCCGCAGATGCTGAGAGGGCGATACCACTCCCGCTCGACAGGGACGCGGTCGAGCCGGAAAGGACGGACAGCGACACAAGATCCAATATAGAACTATCTCCAGCCAATACGTTCATCTTTCTGCGTTCCTCTCCATTGCCCACCGTGACTGACACCGGGATGAACGCTGCGACCTGCTGGATTTCAGGGTAATTCCGCAACGCATCGATATCCCGATATACCATCCGGGAAGACATGCTTTCTTCTTTTTGACTCAGCAGGTACAACTGGTTTTCCCCCGCCTTATTACCCGCCAAACCCAGTTGGTCCCGTACCCACATTCCGATGATCAGCACAAGGGCCAGGCTCACGATGAGCCCTACCGCCTCGATGGCTGTGTAAAGCTTGTTGCGGGAGAGGAATTTAAGATAACTTTTCATACTATTCCTTTTTCAGTTCCACTGCCGGATTCGTCTTCGCGGCCTTCATTACCTGCCAAATGACAGAAACAAAAGCAATAAGGCCGGTGAGAAGTACCGTCACCACAAAAATCCACCAGTAGCCTTCCAGCTGATAAATGTAATCCTTGAGATATTCCTGAGCCGCATAGGGACACTTGCAAACTTCCGTGGCATAATGTGACATAAACATATACTTGAAGGTAGGTTTGTGTATCAAAAGACCTTACCTTTGAAGTATGGAAGACAACACATCTGCAAAGTTTGAGTTCCTTGCGAGCTTCATCCTGCCCAATGGCATCCTTGACTGGTTCGATTTTGTGAAAGCGGATGAAGAACCTGTAGAGAAGAAGGACTGCATCTACAAGTCCACACTGCACATATATCTTGACGAGAAAGACAACCGCACTAACGAGCATTTGCTTCTCAAGCCGAATGGCTTCACTGAGCCGACAGTCATCAAGGACTTTCCGGTGCGTAACAGGAACCTGATTCTACACGTACGGCGTCGCAGGTATCTTGACGAGAACGGCAAGAACGTCATCCTGAACCTCTATCCGACAACGGCAGAAGGGACCCGCTACTCCGAAGAGTTCGCGGTTTTTTTAAAAGGAGCTGATGGACTCGACGCCAGTTACCGCCCGATTGTTAGGGCGTTATTTCATGATTGACGGAGATGAACTCGAACGGTCATACAAACATCATCTGAGCGATTACGCCGAATGGGAGCAGCGAGATCACGCATCCAATTGGATGCTGATTGAAGACAATCTGGGCGAGAACCTGAGCATTGATGAGACTATGCTTCAAGAGGACCTCGTCACAATCCTCTCCAACAAGGCCGGGCACTGCAAACAGGGCTCTGTCATATCCATAGTGCGAGGCACAAAAGCGGAAGACGTTATCGAAGTCCTGATGAAGATACCCGAAGAAGCCAGGCTGGCAGTCAAGGAGGTGACAATGGACCTGTCCAGCAGCATGCGTGCAATCGTCTCTACGGTTTTCCCGAATGCAACCATTGTGCTTGACTGCTTCCACGTTCTAAAACGTTGCCACGATGCCATTGAGGAAGTCAGGCTTCATCTCAAGCGGGATGCTCAGGTTGAACTACGCAGGCAGGAACGCGAGCACAGGCAGACACAAAAGCGTCGTGCACAAAGCCGCAGACGATATAGGAAGAAGCATCCCAGAAAGCCGGGAGCTATAATGCGTGGACGTCCTCCGAAGCGCAAGAACGAACGGTTCAAAGCTCCGACATACTCAAATGGGGATACCAAACTGGAACTGCTCACTCGAACAAAGCGTGCGTTGACGCAGAGCCGTGAGAAATGGTCTGACAAGACTGCGGAACGAATGAAGATACTCTTTCAAGAAGAACCCAAACTCAAGGAGGCATACGATATCGTGAACGGCCTGCGCTCAATCTTCCGTAGCAAAACTCTGGACAAGGAGGCTGCGAAAGTCAAGTTGCATGACTGGTATGAAACGGCAACAAGATGTTCGCTACGTGAAATAAAGTCTGCAAGAGATGCCATCAAGTCCAGGGAGGATGAAGTTCTGAACTACTTCATCAATCACTCCACCAACGCAGGCGCTGAATCTCTAAACTCAAAGATCAAAACCTTTAGATCCCAACTACGAGGTGTAAGCGACTATACCTTCTTCATGTATAGAATCTATAAGATCTTTGGATAACTTAAACACGGAACTTTGCAGGTGAGCCTTTTTTTGTGAGCCTTTATTTTCAAGTTTATAATAAAATCTGTTTTAAATTTAAACATTTTTCAGCAAAATGCTTAATAATTGTAAGCGAGAAATTTTTTAATTTTTTTTAAGAATAAAACTCCTCGCGCGGGCGCGTTCCATATTTAATCTATATCTTTAAGATATCTTGCAAGGGTGTTTTTGTGTATGCCGTAGCGCTTGGCAATCTTCTTGATACTTACCCCTTTGCGCCGGTTGTCGAGGATGCTCTCCGCATCCCTTAGCACCTCCTTCTTCATTTTAAAACTGCCCTTCGGACGACCCAGAATCACCCCGGCCGCTTTCTTGTCGGCGAGCGCTTCCTTTGTCCGCTGGGATATCAGGTTGCGCTCTATCTCTGCAGCCAGCGCAAAGGCAAAAGCGATTATCTTCGAGTTGATATTGCCGCTGAGGTCGAAATTGTCCTTGATGGTACGGATGCAAATACCTTTTTGAGCGCATTCATTGAGGATGCCCATGATCATCAACACACTTCGCCCGAGGCGGGAAATTTC
>JBGUKV010000200.1:0-3949 GCA_045114655.1 Candidatus Allocopromorpha sp.
TTCTCTGATAACTTCATGACCCTGTTCAGAACAGAGCTCGAGAAGTACCTCATCGAGAAGGGCTTCGCTAAAGAGAACATCACCATCGTTGATGGCGCCAATGACCAGGCTACACAGTCCGGCCAGATCGACAGCTTCATCGCTGACGGCGTAGATGTCCTGATCATCAACCTGGTTAACTCCTCTTCCGCAGCTACCGTTACCGATAAGGTCGTTGCTGCAAACATCCCGCTGGTTTACATCAACCGTGAGCCCGATGCAGATGAGCAGCAGAGATGGACAGACAACAATTGGGATGTCTGCTATGTAGGCTGTGACGCACGTCAGTCCGGTACATTCCAGGGCGAGATCATCGCTGACCTTGGCCTTGATGCTGTTGACTTCAACAAGAACGGCAAGATCGACTACATCATGATCGAAGGCGATCCTGAGAACATCGACGCAGCATATCGTACAGAGTACTCCGTTAAGGCTCTGACAGACGCTGGTTTCGAAGTAAACTGCCTGGATGATCAGGTTGGTATGTGGGATCAGGTTAAGGGTGCTGAGCTTGTAGCGAACTCCCTGTCCCAGTACGGCAACGACATCGAAGTTGTTTTCTGCAACAACGACGCTATGGCACTTGGCGCTCTGCAGTCCATCAAGAACGCAGGCCGCACAGTCGGCAAGGACATCTATCTGGTAGGCGTTGACGCCCTGACAGAGGTTGTCGGCTATGTTATCTCCGGTGAGATCACAGGTACTGTCTTCAACAACCACTTCGCACAGGCTGACGGCGCAGCAGATGCAGCGATCCGTTACCTCAAGGGTGAAGGCAACGAGCACAACATCCAGTGCGACTACACAAAGGTCACACAGGCTAACGCACAGGAGATCCTTGACTCTCTGCAGTAATTAAGGAACGGCTGTGCAACAATTGAATCAGTTTGACTGATTTTGGCGAATGCCTTTTCCGGCAGGTGCGGCATGCTGCTGCACCTGCCTATCTTTAACGAAAAACAAAAACAAAAAAGGAGATAAGCATGGCAGAGTATTATCTTGAATTGAAAGGTGTGTCCAAGTCCTTCCCCGGCGTTAAGGCTTTGGATAATGTGTCCCTTTCGGTCCGCCCGGGAACTGTCCATGCACTGATGGGGGAAAATGGTGCTGGTAAGTCCACTTTGATGAAATGCCTTTTCGGTATTTATAAAATGGATGCCGGCGAAGTCTACATTAACGGCGAGAAAGTTGTCATCAACAATCCCGATGAAGCCATGAAGATGGGTATTGCCATGGTGCATCAGGAACTTCAGCCCGTACTCCCCAGAAGTGTTGCTGAGAATATGTATCTTGGCAGATTCCCTACCCACAACTATGGGCCTCTTAAGGTCATTGACCACAAGAAGATGTATGAGGATACTGCCTACTGGCTCAAAGAAGTAGGTATGGATTTCGATCCCAAGGCACCTCTTTCCGATCTTTCCATCGGACAGATGCAGTCCATCGAGATCGCGAAGGCAGTTTCCCACGAGGCCAAGGTTATCATCTTTGACGAACCTACGTCCTCACTTTCCGACAAAGAAGTTGAAGTTTTGTTCCGTATCATGAATGACCTTCGTGATAAGGGAGTGGCTATGATTTATATTTCGCACAAGATGGACGAGATCAAGCGGATTTCCGATGATATCACCATCATGCGTGACGGTACTTATGTCGGCACATGGCCGGCAGCTGAAATGACGACCGACCAGATCATCGCGAAGATGGTCGGCCGTGAGCTTACAAACGTCTATCCTCCTCATCCCTGCGAGCCCGGCGATGTGATCCTGGAGACGAAGAATGTCTGCTCTATTCACGAGAAATCCTTCCAGGACTGCTCCTTCAAGATCCGCAAGGGCGAGATCGTCGGCTTCGGCGGCCTGGTAGGCGCTCAGCGTACAGAGCTCATGGAGGCGATCTTCGGTATGCGCGGAATCGCTTCCGGCGAGGTTTATGTGCATGGAAAGAAAGTAGATACGAAGACGCCCCGCAAGGCTATGAATGCCGGCATCGGACTGATCACAGAAGACAGACGAGGCAACGGTATTCTGGGATGCCTGTCCATCAAGGACAACACGGGTATCTCCATTTACGATAAACACCTCAAAGCCGGTTTTGTCCTGGATCATCCTACGATCGATAAGATCGTGGACGAGAGCATTAAGAAGCTGTCCATTAAGACGCCGAACGCACAGGAGCACATTGCAAACCTTTCGGGCGGCAACCAGCAGAAGGTCATCATCGCAAGATGGCTGGCAAATGATCCGGATGTCCTGATCATGGACGAGCCTACCAGAGGTATTGACGTCGGTGCCAAGCACGAGATCTACGAGATCATGGTCGAACTGCAGAAGCAGGGCAAGGCCATCATCATGATCTCATCCGAAATGGCAGAACTGCTCGGCATGTCCGACAGGATCTATGTCATGTGCAACGGCCACATCCGCGGCGAGATCACAGATCCCGCAGAAATGACGCAGGAGAAGGTCATGAGTTACGCGACCATGTTCTGAGCACCGGCTGCCCCGGAACATGGATCAAAGCGCTGACAGTCGTCAGCTGCTTTGAATCAAACGCTCTACAATACGGAGGATTCAAATGAAAAAAGCTTTTAATTTAAAAGATTTCCTGATCAACTACGGCGTAATCATGATCATCGTCATTCTGGTCGTATTCACGGGAATCAAATCACCCAACTTCTTGTCCCAGTCCAACCTGGTCAACCTGCTCCTTAACATGTCCGCACGTCTGGTCATCGCGCTCGGCATCGCCGGCTGCGTTATCACCGCAGGGTGCGACCTGTCAGCAGGTCGTATTATCGGTCTCGGCGGCTGCCTCGCAGGTATCCTGCTGCAGAAGGCTGACTACGCCGGACGTTTCATTCAGGGCGGCAAGCCCATGAATATTTTCCTGGCAGCGATCATCGTTATGCTGGTATGCGCATGCTTCGGAACTGTGACCGGTTCCTTCATCGCGTTCCTGAGCGTTCCTCCCTTCATTTCCACACTGGCTATGATGGAGATCGTATATGGTCTTAACCTGATCGTCACAAACGCTACTCCTCTGGGCGGCTATGTCACAGAGTACACGAATCTGGCTTCCGGCAGATTCCTGATGATCCCTTATCTGGTATGGATCGCGATCCTCATCGCGTGCATTTCCTGGTTCATCTTCAACATGACCCGCCACGGCAAATATATGTACGCGATCGGCGCTAACCCGCAGGCAGCGGAAGTCGCCGGTGTTCCGGTCAAACTGACCATGGTAATGATCTATGCGAAGGCAGCTGCTTTCTACGGCCTGGCCGGCTTCATGCTGGGCGCTAAGTCCGGCGGTGCTTCCGTTAACCTCGGTCTTGGTTACGAGATGGAAGCGATCGCAGCTTGTACCATCGGCGGCGTCTCCGTTACCGGCGGACGTGGTAAAGTATCATCGGCTATCATCGGTGTTACGGTCTTCGAATTCCTGAAGGCAGCGCTGCAGTTCCTGGGCGTCAACGCGAACGCGCAGTGGATCGCACTTGGTATCATCATCTACATCGCGATCTCCCTGGATATCAGAAAGTACGTCGCGAAGAAGTAATTCCTGCTTTTGCAAAAAGGAAAAACCGCGCGGGGGAGGATACCCCGTCCGGAGAACCCGTTTCAAGAACGGGAAAAAGAGATTACGGAACAGAAAGGCAGCACAGCTCCCGCGAGCTGTGCCGCCTTTTTACTATCATCCCCAATCCCTCTTGCCGGCTGCGGCATTGCGGCGGTACCTGCAAACGTAGTATGATATTTGTGTTCAGTGTTCGCAAAAACAGTGAACAGAGGATCAGAAGATCCGGACAAAACACGTTAAAAGGAGAATATTTATGCTGGGACAGATCTTTGAACATAGTGGAGTTTCGATTTTGATCGGAATCATCTGCCTCTATCTCGCCTATAGA
>JBGUKV010000201.1:0-7011 GCA_045114655.1 Candidatus Allocopromorpha sp.
CGGTCTCGGTTCCCTGACCCACATGGCTGCCCGGGTGGAAGTTGTAATAATTGCCCGGCAGGAACTCCATGCGTTCCATGTCCTCCGCCATGCAGATCTTCGCGAACTCCCGCACGTTCGGCTTGTCGCTGCAAGGGTTCAGGGTGTAGGGCGCATGGGCGACCAGCTTGCCGAAGCCGTTCTCTTCAAGAAGCGCGCGCAGCGCCGCCGCATCCGTCGGATCGATGGCTTTTGCCTTGCCGCCCCGGGGGTTGCGCGTAAAGAAGGCGAAGGTATTGGCGCCGGCGCGGATGGCCTCACGCCCCATCGCTTCAAATCCATTGACAGATGACAGATGATATCCCAGATACAACATGTACAGCCTCCTTTGCTTCTCCGACAGTATACCATAGAACAGGATTACAAGAACAGGATTACAGTCCCAGCAAGAGATGAACCGGACCAGACACTAACGCTTTAGCTCTTCATCTTAGGTTTGTGAACTTATGCTATTTTGCTATGCCGAACAGGGATCGATGTGATACAATAATTAAATACTGACAAACGATCAAAGTGTTTACAAGGGGGAGGAAACGAAGATGAAGGTGAAACGACTTTTGTTATGTGTCTTGATGTCGCTGATGCTGACCGTGACATTGATACCGATGATTGCTTTTGCCGGCGACGAAGAAGATCCCGATGACAGTACCGGCGGGCAGACCATTGTACCTGGAGACGAGCCCGACGAGCCGCGCTCTCCATTTGAGCGCTTTGATCTAGGAGCATTGATGTCTGTTGGGGGGGATCCGTTTTCTACTGACCAGCACTATCACTGGAGTCCTGAAAACAGAGAGTGTATGGTTAAGTTCACGCCTATAGAACCAGGATGGTATATGATGTATTCGAGTCACGAGTATTCCGGAGTGAATCCGGAAGCTTGCGTATACAATTACAAGGGGGATGAAATTGCAAGTGACGATAACTCCTCCGGTAATGACAATTTCAAGCTGGTTTTCGAGGCGACAAAAGATCAGACTTATTATCTTTATACCTCGGATTTGGGGAAAGGCACCGGATATACAGTTTATCTCCAGCCTACAACAATACGTGGATTATCTTTTGAGACGAATGGAATACACACGATCTATGATTTCTGTATAAATACAAATACAAATACCTACAATCCGTTCTGGCCCAGCCTCGACAGCTATTTGTATTCCCCGGAAAACGACTATGCGATGGGAGACAAATTGATCCTTAAAGACAATGAAGGCAGTACGACGTATACTTATAAACAGATCAATGGCAGTTGCCAGTTTTATGATAGTGGCGACAATCCTTTGAATGCAAGGCCTCTGTTGGATTGTGGGCCATCCAGCAACAGATTAAAAAGAGAGTGCTTAGGCGGCTCCGGTGGGGAGATATCCGCCGAGGTCATGTTTATGGGTCTTGAAACGAATGCAGATTTTCAGGTAAGGTACATCTATAAGCATCCGGATAATGCTTTGGAATACCATCCCGCAGTTGCGTCAATGTGCGCGAAGGCAGGAACAGAAGAATACTGGACGTGCAGCGCCTGCGGGAAGCTGTTCTCTGACGCAGCGGGTGAGAACGAAATCACACAGCCTGTAGCGGTAGCGAAGAAGCCACATGATCTTGTCAAGACTGAGGCGAAAAAGGCAACATATAAAGCCGCAGGCAACAAAGAATACTACACATGCAAAAGCTGCAAGAAGCACTTCAGCGACGCGAAAGGAACAAAAGTGATCGCCGCGAACAGCTGGATCATCAATAAGCTCGAGCCGAAGGCACAGAAGGTCAAAGTAATGGCCCAGAAAAAGACAGCCAAGGCAACAGTTCTAAAGAAAAAAGCAGTCGCAGTTAAGCCGCTCACGGTTAAAGGAGCCAAAGGAAAAGTCACATATAAGATTGTTGGCGGCAACGCCAAGTCGAAGAAAGCGCTGAAGATCAATAAGAAGACCGGCAAGGTGACCGTCAAAAAGAATACCAAGGCGGGAACCTACACCGTCAAGGTCAGGGTCAACTCGACTGCTTCAGCGAACAAAGCATTCAAGGCATTCAAAAAGACTGTGGCTGTTGTAATTGTGGTGAAATAGCACAGAGACCTGCAAGCTACGACCCTAGGATTAGCAGATAGGAGATTCGCATAGTGATGGGGCTCCTGTTTTGAGGTCATTATCAGATCGGCACTACCGGCGTTGCCTTTGCTTACTGTTCCCTGTTTCTTGCGTCTGCCAGCGCGAGACTCAGCTGATCGGCGCAGGAGGTCTGCTTGAAGCCGCAGGTGTTTCCGGCGAGTTTGGAGATGATCTCATCGGCTTTCCATCCGTCGACCAGCTTGGAGATGGCTTTGAGGTTGCCGTTGCAGCCGCCGGTGAAGACGATGTTCGTGACGATGTCGCCATTCAAATCAAATTCTACTTTTGTCGGGCATACGCCCCTGAGGTAATATTCGTGTTTCATCTATGCACGTCCTTTCGTGTATGTACGTCCTGTCGTGCCTGCGCCCGCGTCAGCACTCTTCCGGCGCTCTCTTAAATGTTGTTATGATTTCCCATTTTTTGCAAATCATCATATATAATATCATGCAGGAGTTATTATAACATATTGCATATTAATTGACGAAAGGAAAAAGCAGCCATGAAGAAAAATACGGGAAACAAAAAAGGCCTGAGATTCATCTTCGCTGCGGCGTTCATCATGATTATGGCGATGGGAACCATCGCGCTGACCGGATGCGGAGGCGGAAGCGGAGACGGAGGCGGACAGGAAGCAGCAGAGCCTGAACCCATCATCAATCCGATCACAGGCATTGAGGTGGAATCAGAAGACGCGCTTCCGGCAAGAGCGATCCAGGTATCCATTCCGAACGATACTTACGGAGCAATTCCTCAGTCGAACATTACACAGGCGGATATCATTTACGAGTTCCCTGTAGAGGGTGAGATCACAAGACTGCAGGCCATTTACTATGGAGAGATCCCAGATAAGTTCGGACCGAACAGAAGCATCAGATATTACTTCGCGGATTTGGCTACAGAATATAAGGCGGCTTCCGTCGGATACGGCTGGGGCAAGCACGCCAGAGATCAAATGAAGAGCAACAACGTGCATTATCTGAACGGCATGGATCATCCGGAACTCTGGCATCGTGTCGACTATAAGAAAGCACCGAACAACGCTTACATCGACTGGAAGGACGTCGAAGACTTTGGAAACAAGCACCACTGGTTCGACGAGAAGCAGGTCATCGAGCCTTGGACCTTCAGAAATGACAAGTGGGCAGCAGAACAGGAACAGGCAAAAGCAGACGCGCAGGCTGTAATCGACGAGAAGAGCGAAAGCACCGAAGAAGCGGATGTTAAGGCAGTAGAAAAAGCAAAGAAGATCGTAGAGTATGTACCGGAAAAGGCTACTGATCTCCACGTCAAAGCGCTTGGCTGTGACAGCACCTGTAAGTGGGATGCCGAGAAGGGCAAATACCTCAGATTCTGGTACGACGAGCCGTATATCGATCTGGAGACCAAAGAGCAGCTCGAGTTCGACAACATTCTCGTACAGAAAGTCCACAGCGACTTCATGACGGATGAAAACGGCAACAAGGATCCGAAGAACAGGCTGACCATCGACATGTACGCAGGCGGTGACGCGCTCCTCTTCACACAGGGAGAAGTCGTCAAGGGCACATGGTCCAGAGACGGCGCGGACAGCAGAACCATATTCAAGGACGAACTCGGCAGAGACTTCGCATTCACCCCTGGCAAGACCTGGGTCTATGTACTCGACCAGGACAAGGAATTCAGTTATGAGGACAACACACCTGAAGAGTCAGAAGACGCAGCAGCTGAAGAAGCAACAGATGAGGCTGCGGATGAAGCTGCAGAATAAGCCGGCATAACAGATCAAACACATTTCATGAATAAGAAGAACAGACGGTGGGTTTTTCCCGCCGTCTATTCTTTGTTGGTTCTTGAGTTATACAGGAAACCGATTTATCATTAACAGCAGAGAGCCCCCCCGCTTCTTAAGCGGCGGGACGAATCGACCGTAAAGGAGGATCGTGATCTCAATGGAATGGAATAGTTTAACATCCGTCTTTAACGATGCCGTCATTCTCTCGTTCGCATTATTTATATTGGCGAAGAAACTCAAGTGGGAAGCGCGATGGAAGGCGTGGATTCCCGGATTTCGTATGTATAGTCTGGGAGAGTCTCTCGGAATGTACAAGGAGGGAAGAGTCTGCGCGATACTGGACGTAATGTATATCCTGGCAATGCTCATCGACATACCGGTCGCGGATAAGGATTATCAGACGATGATTTCTCTGCTGCGGCTGATCCTATTTGTATTTTTGTTTATTTACAGGATCAGGCTTTTTCTGGAGCTTCTGAAACTCTTTGAACGGCGCAAAAGATGGGTCATCCTCTATTTGCTCTGCAGCTGGTTCCCGATTTTGCTCTTAGGTGTCAGCAAGAAATATCAGCCGAAGAGGGAGAATATCAAGGAAGAGCACTGGAAGGCCGGATCGAAACCGCTTCCGGTGGATGACGAACTTTGCAATGCGGTCCCGCTGGTCGAGGAAGGCTTGAGTGTCCAGATCCGTGAGCGCACCGTCACAGAAGTCAGGAAAAAGCGGTATCTGCTGAAGGACATCGCCCTGAACATCCCGGAAAAATCCCTGGTACTGCTGCTCGGCGGTTCCGGTTCAGGGAAAACAACACTGGTCAATGCGATCATCGGTTATGAGAAAGCAGACGCGACAGTTCTGCTGAACGGGGCAGATGTCTATCAGGATTATGAGAGTGTCAAACACGATATCGGTTTTGTTCCGCAGCAGAATCTCATCCGCGGCAAAGACACAGTGTTCCGGACGGTCAATGACGCTGCCAGTATCCGGCTTCCGAAAACCATTTCCAAAGAAGCCAGGAGCGAGAAGATCTCGGAAGTTATGGAGCTTTTGGGGCTGGCTGCCGGCGAGCATGGACTGGTCTCCAAAAAATCCGGCGGACAGCTCAGGCGCATCTGCATCGCAACGGAACTGATCACCGATCCGAAACTCTTCGTTCTGGATGAACCGGACTCCGGCCTGGACGGAGCCATTTCCCGTGAGATCTTCACCAAACTGCGTCAAATCGCGGATGAAGGAAGGATCGTGATCGTAATCACACACACACCGGATCGTGTCATTGACCTCTTTGACAGAGTCATCGTGCTTGCCAGAGACTCTGCCCGGGTAGGACGTCTCGCCTTTTACGGGACTCCGCAGGAGGCTAGAGAATTCTTCGAAAGAGATACCATGGAGCAGATCGTAAGAAGCGTGAACGGTAAAGAAGAAGGCGGTGAAGGCCGCGGAGATGAGATGATAGAGAAATACACAAACCAGATCGTTTCCGGGAAAGGAGAGCAGGAATCATGACAGAAGAAATCATGACCAATGAACTGAAGTACAGTGGAAGAATCGCCCAGATCGGGATCTACTTCAGGAAATTCCTGCGGATGTTCGTCTATCAGAGCGACTGGAAAGTCCTCCCGATGGGTGCGATCATTGCTGCGCTGATCACCCTTGTCGTCGGCAAAAATATGTTCGTGACCATGGAGGGAACAACCTACGGGACCTTCGCGCTGTCCTGCGCGTGCATCTGGAACGGAGTGTTCAATTCCATCCAGGTGGTCTGCCGGGAACGGGATATCATCAAGAGAGAGCACCGCAGCGGATTGCATATTTCCTCATATGTCATCGCGCATATGCTCTACCAGCTGATGCTTTGCATCCTGCAGACGCTCGTTACGCTTCTTATCTGTGCGATCGTCGGCGTGCATTTCCCTGCGACCGGCACCATAACGCCTTCCGGGCTGGTCGACCTGGGACTCACCTTCCTGATCATCACCTTTGCGGCCGATATCATGGGGCTGATGGTTTCATCGGTCGTCAGAAACACGACGACAGCCATGACGATCGTTCCGTTCCTGCTCATCTTCCAACTGATTTTTTCAGGGAACTTTTTCTCTTTGGGCAAGGCGGATTTTATGAAGAACTTGACCATCTCCCATTGGGGCATGGACGGGATGTGCATCATCGGACAATACAACAGCCTGCCCATGACAACATTATGGAAAACCATGGTCCGGGTCCAGGATGTTACCATCATGGACGGACAGCCGATCCGGGAGATCGTGCAGTATATGAGAGAAAACGATATGGTCGATGCTTTTAAGATCTGGTCCGGAGCACAGAACGGCAATCCGGCGTATGAATCCACCCCCGCGAACGTGTGGCTTTGCTGGGGAGCGCTCCTGGCGATGATCGTGGTTTTCGCAGCTGTATCCGTCATCGCGCTGCAGCTCATCGACAGAGATAAGAGGTAGTTGATTTGAAGAATAAAAAACTGATCATTGCAATCATAGCCATCGCGTGCCTGGTGATAGGATGTCTGATTTTCATATTCGCCTGCGACGGACCGAGAGTCACAGGAGTAAAATCCCTGGTGGCGGCAAATGTGAAAGCACAGTCTAAAGTGGATAACTATCACATGGACGGCAAGGTGAACATGGATATCGCCCTCGACCCCGAACAGTCCGATCTGCTGGAGGACATCCTGGAACATGTGAACATAGAACTGCCGGTGAAGATGACGATGAGCACTGACGCAGGGAGTGGATCGGCGCATATCACAACGGATGCCAGTGTAAAGCTCTTCGGACAGACTGTTCCCGTGAAGACCGCAGAAGTATATCTGGATATAAAGAACACAGTGGCTTATTCAAAGACCGGCGATTCCACGAAATGGAAGCAGACGGGCGATGAAGAGACGCAATTGGAATTCAAACACCTGGCGGGAGGCTTAGCCGTAGTAGGTAAGACCGTTCTGGAGAATGCGACATTCAAAGAAACCGAGGAATACTATTCTCTTATTATTCCGGCAGAGAAAGCCGGCGATCTTGTGACCGACCTGCACTTGCTTGATCGTGTAGATCTGGGGCTCGCCGATGTGCGCGATATTACCGTAGAAG
>JBGUKV010000202.1:0-8374 GCA_045114655.1 Candidatus Allocopromorpha sp.
TCGCCGACTATGTTTCACCGGTCGTATTCGTCGCCGAGACCATGAAGATCTTTGATTTGCTTCGCAAGATGCAGCAGCTCAAGACGCACATGGCCATCGTCATCGATGAATACGGCGGAACATCCGGACTGGTCACGATGGAGGATATCATCGAAGAACTGGTCGGCGAAATCTATGACGAGTACGACGTCATCGCAAACAAGGATATTATGCCTTTGCAGAACGGCAGCTACCGCGTGCGGTGCAGCGCCAATGTGGCGAAGGTATTTGATTACTTCGGTATCGATGAGGAAATCCAGGAGGTCAACACAGTGAACGGCTGGGTTGCCATGATGCTGGACCGCCTCCCGAAGAGGGACGACCGTTTCGAGACGCAGATCGACAGGAAGAAACTGAAGGTCCGCGTGACGAAGGCTGATCCGAGAAAAGCGCTGGAAATCAATCTCGTCTGCGAAGATGTGGCAGAAGAGGAAAATGAAATAGAAAGGACAGAGGATAAGTAATGGGTTTTATGGAGAAAATCTTTGGCGACCTGAATGAAAAGGAAGTCAAAAAAGTATCGAAGATAGCGGACAAAGTTATGGCGCACGAGGCCGAGATGGAGGCCCTCTCCGACGCGGAACTCCGCGCCAAAACAGAAGAGTTCAAAGAGAGGCTCGCAGAAGGCGAAAGTCTGGACGACATCCTGCCGGAAGCTTTTGCGGTATGCCGTGAAGGCGCCTGGAGAAGTCTGGGAATGAAGCACTTCTACGTACAGGTCATCGGCGGAATCGTTCTTCACCAGGGCAGGATTTCCGAGATGAAGACAGGTGAAGGTAAGACCCTCGTGGCGACGCTGCCGGCGTATCTGAACGCCCTCTCAGGCAAAGGCGTCCACGTGGTCACGGTCAACGATTACCTGGCTAAGCGTGACATGGAGTGGATGGGTAAACTCTACACCTTCCTGGGGCTGTCTGTCGGATGCGTCATCCACGGCATCACGGAAGAGGAGAGAAGAGCCGCTTACCAGGCGGACATCACATACGGCACGAACAATGAGTACGGTTTCGATTATCTGCGTGACAACATGGTCACCTACAAAGAGCAGATGATGCAGCGCGAACTCAACTACGCCATCGTCGACGAGGTCGACTCCATCCTCATTGACGAAGCCAGAACGCCGCTGATCATTTCCGGCCGCGGCGACAAGTCCACGGACATGTACCGCAGAGCCGACTCCTTCGTCACCACCCTCGTGAAGGGCACCCGTGACAAAGACACGAAAGTTGAAACAGGCGACTTCGTGGTCGAGGAGAAGGACAACCAGATTTCGCTGACAGAAGAAGGCGTGGCCAAGTGCGAAGACTTCTTCAAGATCGAGAACTTCTCCGATCCTGAAAATATGGAAATCAACCACCACGTCATGCAGGCTCTGAAAGCCCGCTACATGATGAAGCGGGACGTCGACTACGTGGTCCGCGACGGCGAGATCATCATCGTCGACGAGTTCACCGGACGTATGATGTTCGGACGCCGCTACAGCGACGGACTCCACCAGGCTATCGAGGCCAAGGAACGCGTTCTGGTGCGCTCCGAGAGCAAGACCCTGGCGACGATCACATTGCAGAACTACTTCAGAATGTATCAGAAACTCGCCGGTATGACGGGTACTGCAAAGACAGAAGAAGCGGAGTTCACGGACATCTACAACATGGACGTCGTGGTCATCCCGACGAACAAACCGGTCATCAGAGAGGACCTGGCGGACGCTGTCTACGCAACAGAAAAAGGCAAGTACAAAGCCATCATCGACAGGGTCATCGAAGCCCACGAAAAGGGACAGCCGGTCCTGGTCGGCACGATCTCCATCGAGAAATCCGAGATCATTGCGGACGCGCTGAGAAAGCGCGGCGTGAAGGATTTCAACGTACTGAACGCGAAGCATCATGAGAAGGAAGCGCAGATCGTCGCGGAAGCAGGACGTGAAGGCGCCATCACCATCGCCACCAACATGGCCGGTCGTGGTACCGACATCATCCTGGGCGGAAACCCTGAGTTCCAGGCCCGCAGGGAGATGGAAGAACTGGAGTATGACGAGGATCAGATTGCCTTTGCAACGAGTTTCGTGCAGAACGACGATCCGGAGCTGCTGGAAGCCAGAAAGACTTTCCAAGGCCTCCTCGAAAAATACAAGGCAGAGCGCGCCCCTGAACAGGAACGCGTACGCGCGCTGGGAGGACTTTGCATCATTGGTACCGAGCGTCATGAGTCGAGACGTATCGACAACCAGCTGAGAGGTCGTTCCGGTCGTCAGGGAGACCCGGGCCAGACACAGTTCTGCGTCTCCATGGAAGACGAACTCATGCGTCTCTTCGGCGGCGAGCGGATGCAGAACATCGTCCGCAAGCTGGGCGTCGAGGAGGATGAAGCCATCGAATCCGGCATGGTCTCCAAGCAGATCGAGAACGCGCAGAAGAAGGTGGAGGGCAGAAACTTCGGTATCAGAAAGTACGTCCTTCAGTATGACAACGTCATGAACAAGCAGCGTGAGATCATCTACAACGAGCGTAAGAAAGTCCTTTTCGGCGAGGACCTGCGTGAAGACCTGGATATGATGGTGCGCAAATTCATCGATGAAGTCGTGGACCCGATCGTCATCGCATCCAAGTATCCGGAGGAATGGGACTTTGATACGATGAACGAAGGCCTGGCCAAGATCACCGGACATTTCGATCCGCTGGAGTTCGATGCGGAAGACCTCGCAGACATGGATGAAGAGTCCTTGAAGAACGGGCTCTACGGCGAGTTCAGCGACATGTACGATGCCAAGGAAGAAGAGATCGGCGTAGAACGACTCCGTGAGGTCGAGCGTATGATCCTGCTGCGCGTCGTCGACAGCAAGTGGATGGATCACATCGACGCCATGGATCAGATGAAGAGCGGTATCGGCCTCAGAGGTCTGGGCGGTCAGGATCCTGCAGCGGCTTACGCACATGAAGGCTTCGCTATGTTCGAGCTGATGATTTCCGCGATCCAGGAAGAGTTCGTCCGGTACTGCTACAACGTTACCGTCACGACCTCCAGTGAACGTCGCGACGTCATCGGAAGCGGCGAGGAGCACAAGGACGAGTTCGACGATTCCGAGATGCGTGAAGAAGCTGCGCGCCAGAGGGCAGCCGGCGGAAACGTCGACATGGGAAGCGCGCCCGCGCAGGCAGCCGTGCCGAAGCGGGAGCACAAGCAGGAGACCGTGCGCCGCGAGACACCGAAGGTAGGGCGCAACGAGCTGTGCCCGTGCGGAAGCGGAAAGAAGTACAAGCACTGCTGCGGCAGGAACGTATAGGAGACATAGATGATACTACTGGATGAATTGAAACTGGAAATACCGGAGTTGGAGCATTCGCTGGAGGAAGCGGATGCCGCTCTTGGTACGGATACATTAAAGGAAGAGCTTGCGAAGCTGGATGAGCAGACGATGCAGCCGGGATTCTGGGAGGACCAGGAAAAGGCGCAGAAGGTCATGAAGTCAAAGAAGTCCATTGAGGACAAGCTGGGCGAGCTCGATCGGCTGAACACATCTCTGGAAGACCTGAAGGTCATGATCGAAATGGCGGAGGAAATGGATGACGAGGAGACTGCGCTGGAGGCGAAATCCGAGAAGGAGACGCTGGAGAAGGACCTCGAAAACCTGATGCTGAAGACGCTGCTCAACGAGAAGTACGACGAGAACAACGCCATCATTTCGATTCATGCAGGAAGCGGCGGAACCGAGGCCATGGACTGGGCAGAGATGCTTTTGCGCATGTATCTGCGCTGGTGTGAGAAGCGGGGCTTCAAGGCGAAGATCATGGACATGAACGATGACACGGAAGCGGGCATCAAGAGCGCGACGGTCTTCGTCGAAGGCGAATATGCTTACGGATATCTGAAGAACGAGAAGGGCGTGCACCGGCTGGTGCGCATCTCGCCGTTCGACTCTTCCGCCCGCAGGCATACGTCATTCGCGTCGCTGGATGTGACGCCGGAAATCGAATACGACACGACCGTCGAAATCAATCCGGAGGATCTGCGCATCGACACGTACCGGTCCAGCGGCGCCGGCGGACAGCACGTCAACATGACCGACTCCGCAGTCCGGATCACCCACCTTCCGACTCACATCGTCGTGACCTGCCAGAACGAGCGCTCCCAGATCCAGAACCGCGAGTTCGCCATGAAGATGCTCATGTCCAAACTCATCGAACTCAAAGAAAAAGAAGAGAAGGAATCGCTGAACGAACTGAAAGGCGACTACAACCAGATCACCTGGGGAAGCCAGATCCGTTCCTACGTCTTCCAGCCCTACACCATGGTCAAAGACCACCGGACCGGCGCGGAAGTCGGAAACGTGCAGGCAGTCATGGACGGCGACCTGGACTACTTCATCAACGAGAAACTCAAAGCGAAATAACCAGAAATGTGCCAAAGGGACGGTTCTTTTGACACATTTTTGAATGGGCGGGCAGTGAAAAACAAAGTGAAAGACAATACGGAAAAAACGACAACAAATCATAATACAGGTCATGCGATAGTGACAGAGATCGCTAAATGGATCCTGACGGGCGTCTGCTGCGGAATAGTCTGCGGCGGCGCCTGCGTTTTTTTCAGTTGGCTTACGATGACGTGCGACAACGTATTCCACGATCACGAGAAACTGCTCTTCGCACTGCCGCTGGCCGGCATTCTGGTCGTGCTCCTTTACGACGAGTACAGGAAGGACGATGACCTCTGCATGGACGCGCTCTTCCGGCACATGCGAGGGGAGGGGCGGCTTTCGTATTGGATCGCGCCGCTGATCGCTGTCAGCACGTGCCTGGCGTATCTGACGGGCGGCTCCGTGGGCAGAGTCGGATCGGCCCTGCAGATCGGCGGAGGGCTGGCCGTCATTATAGGAGAAAAGTTCGCGCCTCTCCGGCGTCTCATGCCGCCGGCGGAACTTCTGCTGGCGTGCGGCATCGCGGCCGGTTTCACCGGGATCCTGAACACGCCTCTCGCCGGAGCGGTCTTCGGCGTGGAAGTGCTGGTTTTGCAGTACCGGAAATGGGCGTATCTGATACCGACGCTGATGACATCTTTCATCACATGGGGCATCGCCCGCGCCGCGGATGTTTCGTATATCGATTTTCACGGGCATTTCACGGGTGGCGAAACGGAGGCAGGCAGTCAGTCCGCCGCGGAGGCTGCACAGCATCTGGCGACGACCGGCTTCACGGCCGGCGTCCTGCTGAAAGTTGTCGCGATTGCTTTTGCGGCGATGCTCATCGGCAGACTGTACTGCTTCGTGCGCAAAATCACCACAAAGGGTTTTGGAGCGGTCGGCAATAAGTACCTGCGCGTGATCACAGGCACGATCCTCGTGATTGCAATGACCCAGATCCTGGGACATACGAACTGCAACGGCATTGGGTTTTCCTATGTGGAACAGACGCTGGACGGGCACAGTGCTATGTTGGCGTTTCTCTGGAAACTGATGCTGACAGCTTTCACGCTGGGCAGCGGGATCCGGGGAGGGGAGATCGCGCCGGTGATTTTTATCGGGGCGACAGGTTGTTTCTCCGCCGGATGCCTGGTCGGACTGGACCCCTCGCTGGCTGCGGCTGTCGGGATCGTCGGGGCGCTGGCATCCGTGACCAACTGTCCGATCGCCGTCTTCATCTACGGTCTGGAGGCGATCTGCCTGAGCGGCGAGATGGCCCTGTACTTCGCGATCGCAGCCTGCATGGCCCACTTCCTGTCGGGCAGCGGGGGACTGTACAGTGAGCAACATGCCCAGGGACAATTCCTGAAGCCAAGAGCAAAGTATCTGCCATAGCAGCTAAGTATCTATCATAATTACCATCGAATTTTCCGATGTAATGTATACAGTATTTTGAGAGTAAAACATCAAATTACAACTTGTATCAAAATGGGCAGTGTGTTACTATTTTATCGGTGATGTTCCGGCATCGCTTTGTCGTGTTGCGTGCAAAGGCAGCACACATAGAATCGCATAAAAAAGGAGAGCTAAATTTATGGATGCAGTAGGCGAAACTTTACTTAGGTTCTGGGAATCGACTGGAGTTGCAAACTTCACGTACCAGAGCGGTATCATGATCGTGGTATCACTGTTCTTCCTGTATCTGGCAATCAGACATGGCTTCGAGCCTTTGCTTCTGGTTCCGATCGCGTTCGGCATGCTTTTGTCGAACCTGCCAATGACAGGGATTTTCATCAACGAAGTTGTCCACGAGGGGGTAGTAAACTCCAATGAACTTGCGGACGCAGGTATTTTCTCCATATTCTATATGCTGAAACCTGTCTTGCCATCGTTGATATTCCTCGGCGTAGGTGCTATGACTGACTTTGGTCCGCTCATTGCGAACCCGAAGTCGCTGCTCATGGGTGCGGCTGCGCAGCTGGGAATCTTCTTCGCATTCTTCTCAGCGATCGCACTGGGATTCAATGCGCAGGAAGCCGGCTCCATCGGCATCATCGGAGGAGCGGACGGTCCTACAGCGATCTACCTCACAACGAAACTGGCAGACCATCTGGTAGGCCCGATCGCGGTAGCGGCGTACTCGTATATGGCCCTTGTACCGATCATCCAACCGCCTATCATGACAGCGTTGACAACGCAGCATGAACGTGAGCTCAAGATGGAACAGCTGAGAACAGTATCCCAGAGAGAAAAGATCCTGTTCCCGATCGCAGTTACCGTCGTAATCGCTCTGCTGCTTCCGGCAGTAGCACCGCTGATCGGTATGCTGATGATGGGCAACCTGTTCAAGGAAAGCGGCAGAACAGCTCGTCTGTCCGACACATCCTCGAACGCTCTCTCGAATATACTCGTTATCCTGCTTGGTACCTGCGTAGGCGCTTCGGCAACAGGAGAAACATTCCTGACCTGGGCAACGATCAAGATCGTTATCCTCGGAGTCCTGGCATTCTGCTTCGGTACAGCAGGCGGCGTATGTATCGCCAAAATCATGAACGTCTTCTCGAAGACGCCAATCAATCCGCTCATTGGATCGGCAGGTGTATCCGCCGTACCAATGGCAGCCCGTGTATCGCAGGTACAGGGTCAAAAGGCGAACCCGACCAACTTCCTGCTGATGCACGCCATGGGACCGAACGTCGCAGGCGTTATCGGCTCCGGTGTAGCCGCCGGCGTCATGCTCTGTATGTACGGTTCATACTAATCAGGTGCATATGAATCAGAGATAATCTCTACAATCATTTTTATACACTAGGAAAACCCGGCACATTCCCTCAGATGCCGGGTTTTTCGTTGCGTTTTTTCTGTTGGGACTGAATGCGGAGTGGCAGGTGACGCCGTAATTTGTTACAATATAACGCACGGAATAACGCACGGAGGAAATAACATGATCGACACAGTATTATTTGACTTTGACGGAACCATCATGGACACGAATGATGTCATCATCGGTTCGTGGCAGCATGTCTATAAAACGCTGCGAGGTGAGGAGGGCGACTTGACATACATTCTCTCCACCTTCGGCGAGCCATTGGAATACAGCATGGAGACTTCTTTCCCGGAGGTGGGTAAGGAAGAGTCCGTGAAAATCTACCGGGACTGGCAGAAGGAACACTTTCTGGATATGATCCATCTGTTCCCGGGCGTTGAGGAAATGCTGGCGGAAGTCAAATCCCGCGGATACAGGACGGGCATCGCCACATCCCGTCTCAGTGAGTCGCTGCACCGGGCACTGTCCCACTTCGATCTGTACAAATACTTCGACGCGATCGTTGCGGTGGAGGATATCGAAGAAGCAAAGCCCGCGCCGGACACGATCTACAAGGTTCTGGACAAACTCAACGCACACCCCGAAAACGCGATCATGATGGGCGACTCCCGGCTTGACATCCTGTGTGCCCGCAACGCCGGCGTGCCGTCGGTGCTCGTTGGCTGGAGCGCCACCCTCGCAGGCAAAACAAAAGAGGACTTCGCGCCGGGCGAAGCCCCCGATTTCATCATTCAAAAGCCGGAAGAGCTGCTCGAGCTCATCTGACTACAGCAGATTCCCTTCTCCGTCAAACAGCGGCAGTTTGCCGAGGACTGTGATGTCGGTCCTGTCATAGGCGTCGCCCTCAGCGAGGACGGCCATCTTGCCGACGATTTCCGCGCCGGCGTTATTCGCCAGTTTTTCAAGCGCGGCGAGGGACTGACCGGTGCTGATAACGTCATCTACGATCAGTACGCGCTTGCCCTTCATCTTTGCCACATCATCTTCGCCAACGAAGATCTTCTGGCGCTGGAATGTTGTGATCGAATTCACGTCCGCACTCAGGGGCTCGCCCATGTAAACCTTCTGGGATTTCAAAGCGACGATATAGTCGTTCTGCCCGGACTGACGCG
>JBGUKV010000203.1:0-10353 GCA_045114655.1 Candidatus Allocopromorpha sp.
GTCGACGGCGGTGACTGCTGGATTCTCGATGGAGCTAAGGTATTCATCACAAACGGCGGATATGCTGACGTATTCGTAGTTATGGCCATGACTGACAAGTCAAAGGGCAACCACGGTATCAGCTCATTCATCGTTGAGAAGGGCGATCCCGGATTCTCAATCGGCAAGACTGAGGACAAGATGGGTATCTGCGCATCCTCAACAACAGAACTGATTTTCCAGGGCTGCAAGATTCCTAAGGACAGACTCCTTGGTGAAATCGGCGATGGATTCAAAGTTGCTATGTCAACTCTGGACGGCGGCCGTATCGGTATCGCTTCACAGGCTCTGGGAATCGCACAGGGCGCTCTCGACGTAACCGTTGAGTACATGAAGGCCAGAAAGCAGTTCGGAAAGAGCCTGTCCAAGTTCCAGGCGCTCCAGTTCGTAGTTGCTGATCTGGAAACTCAGATCCAGGCTGCAAGACTGCTGGTATACAGAGCTGCTGACATGAAAGACAAGCACCTGCCTTACGGACCTGCTGCTGCAATGGCTAAGCTGTTTGCTGCTGAAACTGCAATGCATGTAACCACAAAGTGCGTACAGCTCCACGGTGGATATGGTTACACGAAGGATTATCCGGTAGAGAGAATGATGAGAGACGCTAAGATCACTGAGATCTATGAAGGAACTTCAGAAGTCCAGAGAATGGTCATTGCTGCATCAGTTCTTGGTAAATAAGCAGATAGGAGGAATTACAAATGGCATTTAATATTATTGTATGTGCAAAGCAGGTTCCTGATACCAACGTTATCAAGATCAACCCTAAGACTGGTACACTGATCAGAGATGGCGTTCCAAGTATCCTGAACAACGACGATGCCAATGCTCTCGAAGAAGCATTGAAGATAAAAGACAAGTTTGATGACGTACATATCACAGTCATCTCAATGGGACCTCCGCAGGCAAACGATCTTCTGTTCGAATGCATCGCGAAGGGCGCAGACGAAGGTATCCTCGTATCTGACAGAGCAGTTGGCGGATCAGATACATGGGCTACTTCCAACACTCTGGAAGCTGCAGTAAGAAAATGGGTCAAGGACAATGGCGACTATGACCTGATCTTCACCGGCCGTCAGGCTATCGACGGAGACACTGCTCAGGTAGGACCGCAGCTGGCTGAGAAGCTGGATCTGCCGCAGGTATCCTATGTTGAAGAGTTTGAGATCGCTGACGACAGAAAATCTGTTACAGTTAAGAGACAGCTGGAAGACGGTTATGAACTGATCGAAGTTCCTCTCCCATGTCTGCTGACAACGATCAAAGAGCTGAACACTCCGAGATACATGACGATCGCTGGTATCTATGGCGAAAAGGAAATGAAAGTCTGGAACGCCAAGGATATCGAAGTTGACCTGACAAAGGTAGGTCTGGAAGCTTCACCTACGAACGTATTCAGATCATTCACACCTGCACCGAAGCAGCCGGGCGTCAAAATCGAAGGCGACACTGAGAACGAGCAGGCTAAGAACTTACTGATCAAGCTTAAGGGCAAGCATGCAATCTAAGAGTAGGAGGGAATATAAATGGCTATTAACATTATAAAAGAAAAATGTATTGGATGCGGACAGTGCTTCAAGAGCTGCCCTAAGGATGCATTTTATTTCGAACCATACGATGGCAACAAGCTTGGTAAGGTTGCTGCTATCGGCCCAAGCTGCGACTTCTGTAACCAGTGCCTGACTTCCTGTAAGTTCGGCGCGATCGAAGAGAAGAAAGTAGAAGTACAGGCTGACCTGGGCGAATACAAGCACGTTTGGGTATTTGCTGAGCAGAGAGACGGCAAGCTCATGAACGTTGCTCTCGAGCTGATCGGCGAAGGCCGCAGACTGGCTAAGGAAATCAGCGATGATACAGAAGTATGCGCAGTTCTGATCGGATCAGACGAAGACATCACTCCGCTGGCAGATGAGTGCTTCAAGTATGGCGCAGAGAAGGTTTACAAGATTGCAAGCCCGCTCCTGCAGCACTACACAACAGATGCCTACACATATGCTCTGAAGGAAGCTATCGATGAGTACAAGCCGGAAATCGTTCTGTACGGCGCTACACACATCGGTCGTGACTTCGCTCCGAGAATCGCTGCAAGATGCAACACTGGTCTGACAGCTGACTGCACAAGACTGGACGTTAAGGTATCAAGCTACATCGAGTTCGCTAAGAAGAACACAACGCTTGACACATCCACACTGGATCCGAACGACCCGTCAACAGGCATCAAGCAGACTCGTCCTGCATTCGGCGGTAACCTGATGGCTACCATCATCTGCCCGAGAACAAGACCTCAGATGTCAACCGTTCGTCCTGGCGTAATGCAGAAGAGAGAGCCGGTTGAAGGCGCTACAGGCGAAGTCATCGATGTTAAGACAACTGTAAAAGAAGACGATATCCACATCAAGATCAAGGACGTTGTTAAGTCCGCTAAGGAAATCGTTTCACTGACAGACGCAGACATCATCTGCTCCGGCGGAAGAGGACTGGGCGATCCTTCAGGATTCGAACTCATCAAAGAATTCGCTGACAAGGTTGGCGGAGTTGTAGGTTCATCCCGTGCAGCAGTAGATGCCGGCTGGATCGATCACTCACACCAGGTTGGACAGACTGGCACTACTGTAAAGCCGAAGATCTACTTCGCTTGCGGTATCTCCGGCGCTATCCAGCACCTGGCAGGTATGCAGACTTCAGATTGCATCGTTGCAATCAACAAGGATGCTGACGCTCCGATCTTCGAAGTTGCTGACTTCGGTATCGTAGGCGACCTGTACAAGGTAATCCCGGAAATCATTGCTGAGTGGGACAACGCAGAAGCTCTGTATGACGCTTCAACAAAAGAATAATCAACAATCATAATGAATCAAACCATTTAATCAGTTGAAAGTTCACTAACATAATAAAAACCGCTGTACTGTTAGGTACGGCGGTTTTTTCATGCGCCTTATATGCCGGCTTGTGGGGGAACGTGTCTTCGCTTATGTCCTCGTCGTGGACAGTTGTTTGTTCCTCTTTCGCGGTTCGCCTGTGAATTTACCGGAACCGCCCGGTAAATTCACGTACGGCTCCTTCGCTCACGCCGTCACACAACTGTAACCGCTCCTGCGGAAGCCGCTCAGACACGTTTTCCCACCAGCCGGCAATAGTCTTATTCACCGCCACTAGTGACAAATTCGCGTCTGAAAAGCAGAAGAAAATCAGCGGAAGACTATGAAAGCAACTGACCGGGTGCCGGAGGCGTTTTCCGCAGGAGCAGTTACAATCATACGCGAAATGAACTTAGAGAACAAAAATCCCAGACACTGTTTGAGCGGTGAAACCGCGAGTTTGTCTGGGATTTTGATGTTCTCTGTGATTGAGCGTTTATGATTGTCTGTGACGAGGACTAAGCCGGATGCACCCCGGTCAGTCGATTTCGCAGAATCTGACTTATCCGTCTATGTACTGTTTCAGGCGGGTGAGGGGAAGTCCCACCACATTATCATAATCGCCTTCAATGTGGTCGATATATTTCTCGAAAGTTCCCTGGATCGCGTAACCGCCGGCCTTGTCATAGGGCTCATCTGTTGCGACATAAGCCTTGAGTTCTTCATTGGAATAAGATTTGAAGAAAACCTCTGTGTCCTCGTAGAAGCAGGCGGCCTGCCTTACGCCGTCCGTCATTTCATATTGACCGGCGTTATCGAGCCGCATCTGTCCATAGTAGGATATACTGACGACGCAGCAACCGGTCACAACGTGATGTGAGGTGCCTCTGAGTGCGCTCAGAATGCGATATGCGTCGCCTTCGTCCTGCGGCTTGCCGATGATGCTGCCGCCTTGTACAACGACCGTATCAGCGGCGATAATGCGGATATCTTCACCGGAAGGAGGCCAGTCCCTGTTGACAGAAAAACGCACAGGATCATGGACCGTCAAGCCGTCGTCAGACGTTGGCGTGATTTCATCAGCCACAGCAAAAGCCTTCGACATGGCCAGATACATCGTCGCTGTTTCCGGTTTCATATCAAAGGGGAGTGTCTCATTGATTGATGCCGGCTTGACCACAGGGTCATAGCCGGCATTCGTTAACATTTCTATGCGCCTCGGTGAGGCAGAAGCTAGTATAATCATTTATTATTCGTTATCATCTGAGTCGTCAGCTGGTTTTTCAGTTGGTTTTTCGGTTGGTTTTTCGGTTGGTTTTTCGGTTGGTTTTTCAGTTGGCGCCTCAGTAGGAGCCTTTGTCGTAGGAGCCTGTGTAGTGGTAGCTTTGGTTGGAGCCTTGGTTGTTGCCTTTGTAGCTTTCGTTGAAGTGGCTTTTGTTGTAGTCTTGTCGTCGTCATCTTTATCTTTCTTGGTCTTGGACTTCCGTTTGACTACCTTGGAGTAAGTTCCATCTACGTAATACTCGCCGTTGACGCGTGTTACGTTCTTAGGTTGCTCGCCGAAGCTTGCGCGCGGCAGATCTTCACAGACACGTTCCATGATGGCAGCCCAGAAACCTGCGGCCTTGTAGGAGTAGTTGGATACCGACATGTTGATATCGTTGCCCATCCACAGCGCCATGGAATAGTAAGGTGTGAATCCTGAGAACCAAATATCGTACATGTTACTTGTTGTACCGGTCTTACCTGCGGAAGGCTGTGAAGGAATGTACGCATTGCGGCCGATACCTCTTGTAACAACCGTGTTGAGTACATCCGTCATGATCCATGCAACGCCCTTGTCATATACCTGTGTTTCCTCAGGCTGCTTCTCAAAGAGGACATTGCTGTTGGAATCCAGGACCTTCGTATAGAAAATCGGTGTCTTATAAACGCCGCCGTTTACAAAGGTTTCATAAGCAGCAGTTTCCTCGAGAGGAGAAAGTCCGCGGGTCAGACCGCCCAGAGAAATCGCCGCCGGGTTGGCATCATTCTCATCATCGAGGGTAGTGACGCCGACCTTCTTGAGCATATCCAGACAGTAGTCCGCACCTTCGTTGCGGTCGATTTGCTGGAAAATCTTGTAGGAGCAAACGTTCAGCGACTGCTGGAGCGCTTCTCTGACCGTGGTAGGACCATGGTAGCGGTGGTCATCGTTCTTCGGCCAGACTCTGCCGTTTCCGTCCTTGGTCAGGGAGTCGTTGATCACGCTGCCGGCTGTGACATATTTACCCCAGTTGGAGCCTTCGCTCGTATCAAGACTAAGCTTCTTGTTGTCCTTTTCATATTCATAACTCATCTGAAGAGCAGGACCGTATACAGCAATCGGCTTGATAGAGGATCCCGGCTGACGAGGATTGACGGCTCTGTTGTAGAGCTGTTTACCGGTAGCGCCGCGTCCGCCCATCATGCCTTTGACCTGTCCGGTCTTGTTCTCAATGATGACTGCTGCAGCCTGCGGCTGACGGATCTTCTGCTTCAGAGTGTAGTTGTCGTCATTCACAACCAGACCAGCATCTGTCTTCTGGAAGAATTCAGGATAATCCGTGAAGAACTGCGCTGACACGATGCAGTTGCCGTCATCGTCCAATGACTTGTATTCGGCAGGAATCGCCAATGCGCCGCTCTCGATGAAGTAGAACTTACCGTCGTCTTCTTTCTTGTACATGCTGCGGAATTCCACACTGATGTCGGTTCCGTTGGCAGCAGAGGTTTCATAAAGATTCAGTCTATGTGCTTTCTTTATGGTCATACTGCCGTCTGAATTCATTGTGTATTCATCAGATCCGAGAGTAAAGTTGTCATTCTCATCAAAGTAGTTGGAGTATGCGTAAGCCAGAACGACACCGTCTTCGCTGATGAGATTGTTATCCGCATTGGTCCTGGTGTAGGAAATCGATGTGAAGTTGTCGTCATCGGCAAATTCCTCTTCCATGATTTTCTGGATCTTTGAATCCATGGATGTATAGATCTGCAGACCCTTGGTATAGACCATGTTCTCGGCATCATTTTCAGATACGCCGTATTCCTGCTGAATGTCATCGATCAACTGGCTGAGGGCATAATCTGTGAAATAGGAAGTCTTGCTGGCGTCAGCAGCAGCGCCGATTTTGATCTCATCCTTGATGTCCTTGGCGAGAGCCTTGTCGCGTTCCTCCTGTGAGATATTGCCGTTATTACACATGTTGTTGAGTATGAATTCCCGTCTGTCTTTTGTCATATCTCCATTGTAGAGATAAGTGACAGTTGATGTTTTCTTGATTTTCGGCAATGAGGTCTGCGTATTGTAATAATCTGAGTAAACAAGGGCGTATACGTCAGGGGACTGCGGAAGGGCAGCCAGCGCCGCGCATTGCTCTAAAGTCAGATCGCTTGCTTTTTCAGAAAAATAGGATTCCGCAGCAGCCTCAACACCGTAGGAGTTGAAGCCAAGATAGATCGTATTCAGGTACGCCTCCATGATCTGTTCCTTGGAGAGGTTCTTTTCAAGAACGATCGTACAGTACATTTCCGTGATCTTACGGGAAAGGGTACGCTGGCTCTTGATCTCAGCAAGATAAACGTTTCTTGCAAGCTGCTGTGTAACGGTAGAAGTACCGCTGACTTCGCCGCCCCCAAAGAGACTTTCTTTGACAGCACCGATCATACGGATGAAGTTGAATCCGTTATGCGACCAGAATTTATGGTCTTCAATGGCGATGACCGCATTGACCATGTCTTCAGGAATGTCTTTATATTTGATGACCGTTCTGTTTCCGTTGGAGAAATACAAACTCTCGATCTCGTTGCCTTCGGTATCGAACATGATCGAACGCTGGCTGATCTGTGAGTAGATGTCATCTGTGTTGATTGGCGGAGCCTTGACGAAGATAAACCCAACGTAGATGCCTGCCGCGAATACACCCATGAGAATGAGACATACGATCGTTTTGAGAATCGCGGCGCCGGTGGATTCCTTTTTCACTGGTTTGCGCTTGGTGATTCCGGAAGCGCTTCCACCGAATTTAGATGAGGCAGCGATTGCCTTTGCCTTGGCGCTTTGCGCGCTTTCTTTCGCTTTCTTTGTTTTTTTGTCGCTGCGGGAAGCTTTTGACTGCTTTTGCGCAGGAGCATCCTCCTTTTCTAAAGAGGCTTTTACATCTTCCTTTGAAATGGAACCTGTATTAGTGCCTTCAGCCGGTGCAGCTGTCTCCCCATCTGACGGAGAGGCATCAGAGCGGTAGTTAGAACCTGAACCGTAGGAATACTCCTCGTCGGCGGCATCGGCGCTATAGGTGTCCGTTTCAGAAATCTTGCTTTTTTCTTTCTCGGCGATTTCGTCGAACTTATCGAAGAAATCATCGTTTGTTACATTATTTGTTACATTATTAGTATTATTATTGTCAGACAAAATTCTATCCCCCAATTACTAGTTATACAGATAGGAAGATTATATCACAGGAAACAGGTTTTATGTGCAGAATACGTAAAAAAGATGAATGGCAATTTAAGGAAATTGTTCTTGAATTTGCCAGATGACTGTGGTATGAATAATGACAGAAAGGGGTAAAAGGGCTATGATCAGAAGACCAATGCTTTATGCTGCATGCGGCGCGGCCGCTGCAGTCATAGTTTCATATTATGCCGGAACTGCGGCCGCACTGGCGGGATTCTTTCTCATGGCAGCTGTAATGCTTTTGCCGGGCGGAATCCACGAATCCGGAAGAAGAATGAAATATGTTGCCGCGATCGTACTTGTCTTTTACTGTATGGGAACAGCGGCGCTTTGGCTAAAAGACAGCAGTCTCTCAGTGGAAGCTGCCAAGCTCGACGGAATCAGCCTGCATGGCGAAATCACCAATTGCACGTATAAAACAAACCAGTCGGGGGAACCGTATCTGCAGTTCATAGTAAAATCCACGGAAAAAAACGCAGAAGGAAAAGTGGTCGCGCGCTGCGGTGAAGCGCTGCTTGACCGGTCTCATGCTGCGAATCAGAATGCAAAGCCAATAGAAGGCTGTTTGGTCGATATTACGGGAAATCTGAAGGATCCCGCCCCGAAACGCAATCCCGGGTGTTTTGATTATTCTCTGTATCTCCGTTCCCAGGGCGTTACGAAGACCGTTTTCTGCGATAGCATCGTTGTGCATCCGCAGAGGTGTTTCCGCGAAGCGCCGCTTTCATACATCCGCAGCCGGATTTGTGAATGCAGGGAAGCCTTTATCACCAGACTGGGGGATAATACAAATCCGGAGACTGCGGCGATGATGCGTGCCATCATGTTCGGCGATAAAGGAGAACTTGATGAAGGGACTCTTGAAACATTTCAGAAGAACGGCACAGCCCACATCCTGGCTGTCAGCGGGCTGCACATCGGAATCATCTACGCGTTCATTCTGAAACTATGGCGTGGGAGAAGGGGATGGCTGTTTTTTTGGTTCAATCAAGTGTTTTTTCTGATGTATGCTGCAGCGGCAGGTTTCTCGCCTTCGGTGACGAGGGCTGTTGTAATGGTGCTGCTGCACATTCTGGCCGGGATCCGTGGATGGAGGTATGATCTCAGCAATGCGGCGTTCGCCGTAGGTCTGTTTGTCATCCTGCAAAACCCCTATATGCTGTTCAATACGGGATTTCAGATGTCCTTTCTTGCTGTACTCACACTGGTTCTCGTTTTGCCGTATCTCAAAAGGGTCTACGCGGGACTTTTTCTGGCCAGCCTTGCGGTGCAGATCGGTTTAGGCCCGTACATTCTCTATCAGTTCAATTATCTGTCGCTGCTTGCAGTGCTGATCAATGTGCCGGTAGTATTTCTGGCAGGATTGATTGTGCCGGCAGGGCTGGTGTCAATGGCTTTCGGCGCCGCAGGCAGTCCTGTTTGCGGAGCGTCGGATCAGGCAATTCGGGTGTTGTGCAGACTGCTGCAGGAGCTGAATACCGCGGGGAAGATGGACGAGATGGCATCGATCCGGATGCCGAGTCCGCCTCTTTGGGCTATGGCAGCATATTATCTGGTGCTTCTTCTGTTTGCCACAGAGGAGGGGCGTCTCGCGCTGATGCGGGCGGAGCAGAAAGTCCGGTACGTATTGAAGATGCTCCTTGTCGTAGCAGTATTCAGTGCAGGATTTCATGCTTTTGCATCGGATGGATTCGGGAAATGTGAGTTGACATTTGTCGATGTGGGGCAGGGGGACTGCATGCACCTGCGCATCGATGACGGCAGGAAGATGCTTGGAAAAGATGATGTATATAACGTCTTGATCGACGGCGGTGGAAGGGACAGTTTTGATGTGGGAAAGAAAATACTGCTCCCGTATCTTCTGAAAAACGGCGTCGGAACAATCGATTTGGCCATCGTGACACATTTACATAACGATCATTATGACGGCATACGTTCACTGTGCCAATTGGGAATGGTGGAAAAACTCTGCGTGTATGAGGGGTATAAAGTCGGTGAGGAAGAAATCCTTGCGGAGTGCGGATTGGACCGCGATGATTTGATTTATGCCGCTGCTGGGGACGTTGTGACCCTCGGGGACGCGTCGTTCAACATGCTTGCGCCTCCGGCATGCAGTGATGCGGAATACGTCAGACTTGCAGAGAGTGAAGAGGACGAGAATAAGAAAAGTCTGCTGATCAGGACCGATTACCATGGTGTGTCAGCAATGATGACAGGTGATATCGGCGAAGACGGGGAACGGGATGCCATGGATCATCAGAGTATCAAAGACTTGCGGTGCGATATCCTGAAGGTCGGTCACCATGGTTCAAAGACTAGTTCCTGCGACGCGTTTCTGGACGCGGTCCATCCCTCGATTGCCGTGATCCAGGTGGGTGAGAACAATATGTACGGACACCCTGCGCCGGAGACGCTGGAAAAGCTGGCAACACGGAACGTGCCGGTGTACCGGAACGACCTGCAGGGGGCTGTCGGGATCGAGATCCGAAAGGGAAAACCCAAAAAAGTCAGAACAATGATCGAATAATGACCGAAAAAAACAAATGATTCCATTCAAGCTGTGGTAGAATAACAATATGGCATATAACAGAGAAGAAAAACACGCATATGAACAGCTTACGGCAGATATGAAGGCCGGGGATATTCCGGCTGCTGTCATCTTTTCGGGTACAGAGGATTATCTCATTGATTTCTATGCCGGAAGGCTGATCGACAGATACATCAGACAGGAGTGCAGAGCGCTCGATCTGGTGACGCTCATCAGGGACGAACTGACGGCAGATGAGATCATCAACAGTTTAGAGACCATGCCGTTCCTGTCGGAACGGAAGGTCGTATACCTTCCGGAATTTTTTGATGACAAAGGCAGGATGCCGAAGGACATCGAAAAGAAGCAGAACGCCAGAAAAGAACTGGCGGAGATGATCGACAGTCTGGATCCGCAGACGACGCTGCTTCTGATCACAGCGGCACATCCTGCGG
>JBGUKV010000204.1:0-5585 GCA_045114655.1 Candidatus Allocopromorpha sp.
GACCGGTGTCGAAATGATCACAGCTCTCCTTAACGACATCATCACACCGGAGCAGTCCACAATCGTACTGCTGGAGACCATGTCCGGCAAAGGCTCTGAAGTCGGCGGCAGATTTGAGGAACTAGCCGCCATCATCGACGGGGTCAAGTTAAAAGAAAAAATCGGCATCTGCATGGACTCCTGCCATATCAGCGACGCCGGCTATGATATCATAAACGATTTGGACGGAGTGCTCGAAGAGTTCGACCGAGTGGTCGGACTTCCGTATCTCAAAGCTCTGCACATCAACGACAGCAAGAACCCGCCCGGCTCCCGCAAAGACCGCCACGCCTGCATCGGCGAGGGCGAGCTGGGCCTGGACGTGATCGGCCGCTTCATCAATCACCCGAAGCTGACCGGCCTTCCCTGCATCCTTGAAACACCCAACGAATTCGAGGGATACAAGCGAGAAATCGAACTGCTGCGCAGCTGGTCATAATGTGTCAAAGGGACGGTTCTTTTGACACATTTTATATCGCAACAAGGCGCCGCGTGACGCGGCGCCCTTTAGATTGCTTTTGCTTATTGCTTTTGCCTGATTTGCTTTTGCAATAACTTATGCCATGATGAATCCGAATACGGCATAGAAAATGAAGGAAATGATCGCTGCGATGATACCGTATGGCATCTGGGTGAATGCGTGGCGGAAGTTGTCGCATCCGCAGGCGGCTGATGTCAGGACCGTCGCATCTGAGTAGAAGCAGATGTGGGATCCGAATACGCCGGCGGAGATGCAGGCTCCGACTGCCAGCGGCATATCGACGCCGATGTTCATTGCCAGCGGAATGATGATCGGCAGCGCGATGATGTACATGCCCCAGTTGGTGCCTGTAATAAACTCGGTGCAGGCCAGTACCAGGAAGATGATCATCGGCGCGGTCGCCGGTGTCATGATATTGGTTGCGGATTCGATACACCACTTGGTGAATCCGATCTGCTCATTCATATCCGCGAATACAAAGGCCATGACCATCAGCATCAGCGGCAGAATCATGTTCTGGATACCTTTGATGATGATATCCCAGAATTCCGCGGCCGACATGATGTTCTGCGCCATGTACATAACGAACATGACGACCAGCGTTGCCAGCACGCCCATCTCCATATCTGTATCGAAGAGGATCGTAAATCCTACGAGGCAGATGATCGGAACAAAGAAGTTGAACATATGCGGTTTCTCCGGAATGTTCATTTCGTCTCCGTGGTCGCTTGCCAGGATCGAGATCTTCTCTGATCCCGGAGGCGCCAGTCCGCCGCCGTCCGCGACTCTCTGATAGGCCTTCTTCATGCCAAAGATCTTCGGCACGACGCCGACGACCACAAGCGGTACGATCAGTGCTGCGATCCAGGCGTAGAAGTTGAACGGGATCGTCTTGACGAACATCTGAATCTCGCTGGCGTCGCCAACCTGCCATCCGTTCTTGACGAGGATCCTTCCGCAGAATACAGACCATGTCGTGATCGGGATCAGTACGCACAGCGGTGCGGCTGTCGAGTCGCATACATAGGCCAGCATTTCACGCGGCGTTTTGTGTTTGTCTGTCAGCGGTGCCATGCAGGAGCCGACTGTCATGGAGTTGAGGTAGTCATCGATAAAGATGATGCAGCCCAAAATCCATGTCCATATCAGCGCTGTCTTCTCTGTCTTTGCTCTCGCTGACGCCCACTGTCCGAACGCATACGCCCCGCCGGAACGCTCGATCAGGGAGATGATGCCGCCCATCAGTCCGCAGACGATGATCAGCCATGCGATGTCCTCTGACATCATCGTTGCAAGGAGCGAATCACTGAACGCCTGCAACGTGTTGGATCCGCTTTCTCCTACCATGATGAATCCGACGACCGCGCCGATGGTCAGAGCTTCGATGATTCTCTTTGTGATGAAGATGTAGAGGATCATCAGAAGCGCCGGGATCGTACAAAGCACCCCGAACTGCGCCGGATCGTCAGGTAGGAAGATCTTCAGGATGAACGTCGCAATGATGATGATTGCCGCCGCCGCCAGAGATTTTCTGGCGTTGAACGTCGCAATCTCATTTGCAATTATTTCGTTCTGTTCTTTTAACGACATGTTAGACCTCCTTCCATTGTTGGATAATTAGATGATTGCAGTTAGAATTATACTTCATTACTTTAAAATGTTCAATCAATTGCATGTAAAATTGCTGTTGCTTGCACCCTGTCCGCGACGGTGTGCGCTAGCGATCCCACCGAACCCGTGCGAACCACATAATAAACCATTCCTGTGTTCAACGCGGGGTATTCCCTATGCAAAAACCCGACAGGATATTTCCTGTCGGGGTCTGTTCTAAAAGGTCATGAGAGCCGAAACTTGCGTGCAAGCTATTCGGCGGACTCATCCGCAGCCTCTCCGCTGTCAGTGTCAGACTCGATGTCGTCCGCATCCGGCTCATCACCCGCGCCGTCTGCGGCAAGCTCTTCCAGGGACATCTGTCCAACTACGCCATTCATCACAGGCGGCTCTTCGGCTTCGTACAGCACGCCTTCCAGATCTTCGATCTTCGGCAGGTCTTTCAGGGACTCAAACTCAAACTGCTTGAGGAATTCGTTGGTCGTGCCGTAGAGGTTCGGGCGGCCGACAGTGTCCGCGCGGCCGACAATGGTCACCAGGCCTTTGGCGGCCAGACCTTCCAGCACCCGGTCGCACCGGATGCCTCTGACGGCTTCGATCTCGCCCTTTGTGACCGGCTGCTTGTAAGCCACGATGGCAAGCGTCTCCAGCGCGGACTGGGACAGTTTCCTGCGGCGGACCGGCGTGCAGAGCCGCTCGATGTATTCCCGGTTCTCCTTTCGGGTCACGAACTGGAAGCTCTTGTTCACCTCACGGATGACGATGCCGCGTCCCTCCTCTTCATATTCATTCTGAAGTTCCTTGCACGCTTCATAGATTTCTTTTTTATCTACGTTGAAGATGTCCGCGATGTCTTTGATCGCCAAGGGCTCGCCCCATACGAACATCATAGATTCAATTGCTGATTTGATTGTCTTATTCGCCATCCTTAACTACCTCTTCTCCCGCTTCATCTGCCGCTGCCGCATCATTAGCTCCTCCCTCTGCCGTCTCGCTGTCTGCTGCCGTCTCTTCGGCTTCAACCGATTCCTCGGCGTCCAGACTTTCCGTCGCGTAGACTTCGATGTCCCCGAACAGTCTCTTCTGCTCGGCGTCCAGCTGCCGTTCTTTCATCATTTCCAGCACGGACGAGAATGTCACGGAAATATCGTATTTGCTTTCTTTGTCCTGGACCAGTTCATTGAAGTTGGCCCGCTGTCCTTCCGGAAGCCCTCTGAAAAAGTTCCTGATCCCGGCGATCCTCGCCTCGGTGGTGATCCGCTGCTTCTCTGTACGGATATGATGGGCGCGGATCTCTTCCAGCCGTTTCTTCCGTTCCAGGAAGTCCTCAAAGGCCGCCCGGAACTTCTCCGCATCGAGGATGAGATACTCGTCAGGCTCGCCGGTGAATTCGGTCAGGTCCTCCTGGGGCTTTTCCAGGGAGAGGGCCGCGTATTCGCGCCGCTGCTCCAGCATTTCTGAAGCCGCCTTGTACTTCTGGTACTCCGCCAGTTTCGCCACCAGTTCCGTACGGGGATCCTCGTAGACCGTCTCCCCTTCCTCGTCGACAGCAACTCTCGGCAAAAGCATCTTCGACTTGATTTCGAGGAGCTGGGCTGCGAGCACCATAAACTCGGATGCCAGATTGACATCCGCCTCTTTCATCTGCTCTATGTACTTGATGTATTGGGCCGTAATCTCCGAAATCCGGATGTCGTAGATGCTCATCCGGGCGCGGCTGATCAGATAGACCAGCAGATCGAAGGGCCCTTCGAAAATATTCGTCCGTACTCTGTAGCTCATGTTGCGTTATCTGTATTCCTTCTCAACGTACGGGCTCGTTGCCACTTTGAGCATAGCGCCGTATTCCAAGCGGAACGTCACGGTATCGCCGACCTTGTATTCTCTGTCGGCCTTCGTCATATCCATCAGTGTATGGTCGGAGGATCCGCCCAGGATCTCGATGGATTCATCATCCACCCAGTTGCCGTCCGTGTCCAGCTTCACCGGGATCATGCCGTCGACTTCGGTATCCTGTTTGCCGATGCCCAGGATCGCGCGCTTGATGATGCCGCGGTCTTCATAGACCGGAACATTGCCGAATGCGTCCTTGCCGACTTCCCCGATCGGCAGGGATGGTTTCTCCTTGAGTTCGATGATCTGCGCCTCGACGATCAGGGTGTCGTGGACTGCGCCGGGTACGGTCTCGCCGTAAGCGGTGTCGTTTCCGAGCAGGAAGCTTTCGCCCAGCCGCAGACCCGAGATCTTCTCCGGCATCTGCCCCTTCCAGATCAGGTAGATGGAGCTGGAGTTGCCGCCGGATACCATGTCCAGTTTCCTGCCGATCTTCTCTTCGATTCTGGATGCAAAATCCGCAAGCACGGATAGATTGTCGTTCTTTGGAATGATGGCGCCGTAGCAGGTCAGGTTGACACCTACGCCGTGCAGCTCGAGGTTCTCCATTGCTTCGACGGCTTCCACCGTGCTGAAGATCTCGTCTTCATTTTTGAAGAACATTCCCTCGCGCAGATCGCCCAGGTCGATCATCAGAACGACCTTGTGGACTTTGCCCTGGCGGGCTGCTTCTTCGTTGAGGGCCTTCAGCGTGGTCATCTCGGAATTGAAGCTCACATCGGCGTAACGGACGACTTCCTCGATCTCGCAGAGCATCGGCAGACGGAGCAGAACGGTTTCCTTGCCCTTTGCATTGGCTTTGTCATGATACTTCGCCAGGTTGAGGACACGCGAATCTGCCATGTAGTCAACAGCCGGATGATCCATGATCATATCGCAGACCTTTTCATCTGCGCAGACGCCCTTGGTGACCAGCATGAGGGAGCATCCGCCGTCCTCTTTTGTGATCTTCGCGCAGGCGTCAATGTTAGCTTTCAGTTTATCAATGTTCACAATCAGTTTCGGGTACATAATCTTATCTCCTTAATTCAAAATACTGTTCCCATTCTATCCTCATTCCGAGGCCTTGTCAAAGCCATCGGCAGAAGGCTGTTCGGTCCCGTCGGTGGTCTGCGTCGAGTCCGTGCCGCCGCACTGGCCGGAGTCATCGCCGGTGGTCTGGGCAGAGTCTCCGGCGCTCTGGTCGGAACTGTCCCCGGCGCTCTGGTCAAATGTTGTCGGCTCGTACGGCATCACCATATTCCGGAACACTTCCAGACTTTGGTTCCGAGCCATTCTCTGTCTCGGAAGAAGCAGCGGATCGTCACCAGGCTTCGCCCTGCCCGGCTGCGTCGTGACGGCGCATAGGAATCCGGCCTGCTCTACAATCGCGCGGGCGTTTTCATTGATGTCTCCGAACGGGTATGCAAAAGCATCGCTATTGCCGACGATCCGGATGGATTTTTTGAGATCCGCCAGCCCCGCCTCGGGCGTGATGGCCGTGAAGATGCCGCCGTGACCCACCTTGCCCCCGCTTTTGTGCATGTCATGGGAGTGGGACTCATAGGTGACGTATCTGCTC
>JBGUKV010000205.1:0-7132 GCA_045114655.1 Candidatus Allocopromorpha sp.
GCAAGCAACGCACTCCCGCCGTGAAAGTCAAGGTCGGGGGAGTGACCCTTGTTCAAAAGAAGGATTACAACATCGCCTACCGCAATAACCTGAACGCCGGTACGGCCAGCGTCCTGATCACGCCTGCCAGCGCCAACTACGCCGGAAGCAAAACTGCACACTTCACCATCAGCAAAGGCAAGACCACCTTCAAGGTGAAAGCGTCTAAGAAAAAGATTAAAGTAACAAGCCTTTCAAAGGGTTCTTCCAAGGTCCGCTTCTCGGTCAAAAAAGTCACCAACGGACAGAAGTCCAAGGTCAAAATCAACAGCAGGACCGGCAAAATCACCCTGAAGAAGAAAATCAAGAAGTGCACCATTTACGTGAAGGCAACCTCCAAAACGAATAAGAACCGCAAGGCCGGGACGAAGATCGTTAAGATCGTCGTGAGATAGAAACAAATGCAGATTGTTTTGCGGTGAATACCAAATTGTGTATAATAAAACCGTAATTGTTTTTAAGTAGAACAAGGGGGAAAGTATGAAAAAGAAATTGATGATTTTGCTCGGTATCATTACGGTGATAGCGTGCATCGGACTGACAGCATGCGGAAGCAGCGGCTCTGAGGAAGAGGCAACAGAAGCAACGGAAGCCACAGAGGCAACGGAGGCCACGGAACCTGCAGCAGACTACAGCCAGTACGGCTACACAGGAACAGACTCGGTTGAAGGTGCGGTCTATGAGTACGTAGCGACTGAACTGGCGAAGGACTATGACGTGCAGGAAGGCATGGTCAGCATCCCGACCGTCACAATTATCGATAAGGTCGAGAACGAGGACGGAAGTGTTGATGTGTACGGAAGCTTCTGGATCGACAATTACACCATCGAGGAAGATACGCTGGTCGATCAGTCCGGCGGGAATTACGCAGGCAAGATGCATGTAGTCAAGGACGGAGACACCTGTAAGGTGGAGAGCTTCGAACAGGTCGGTGACGGCAGCGAATTCGAACCGACTGCCAAGAAGATCTTCGGCGACAGATACGATGCGTTCATGAAAGTCTATTCTGACGATGAAGCAAGAGCCGCAGTCAGAACTGAGACCGTTAAGAACTTCGTTGAGGCCAACGGTCTTGCGGTCAAGAAATATCAGGACTACGGATGGGATCCGGTAGAGTTCTAACTGACCGAGCGACATGGTTCAACCGAGCTGATTCGACTGATAGGATGCAACTGGGATGCAACGAAAAGAGGACCCTCACGATAAAGGTCCTCTTTTGATGTTGTTTTTGCTTTTGCAACGTATGCTGCCGCCTGGGATCAGTCCTTGACAAAGCCCTTGGCAAGCTTCGCTTCATGGATGATTTTCAGAATTTCATCTTCCTTGAAGTGATGACTGTACTTCTCCTCGATGGCCTGTACTTCTTCTTCGGTCATAGCCTTGTCGAGCAGGTCCTGAAGCAGTTCCTTAGCGAGGTGATCCTCATGCTTCGGTACCAGCAGATCCTCTGATGCTTCTTCGATTTCGTGAATCATTTCTTTGAGTGACATAATGTTCGCCCCTTTCATCTATTATTGATTTGATTTCTATTCGCCATCATTGTATCACGTTTGGTTCGTTTGTTAAGGGGTTTAAGAAAGGTTTTTCAAAAACAGCGCAGCGAACCTGTTATTGCCAGATATGCTGCGCAAGTATAGAATAATCTTAAGGAGCGTAAGTACGTATGAGTAATAAGGAGCAAAGCATTAATATTGAAGTCATGCGCGCGGAAGAGGAGTGGCAGAGGGCCGGCGCTTATTCAGTGCGCATCGAAGGAATGAACCGGCAGCATCATATTTCGCTGCGGGAAGAATTCGACGAACACGACGGTCCGGGGACGCGGTATATTGTACTGCTGGACGACGGATATCCGGTTGCGACATGCAGGTTTTTCGAGGCTGACGGGACAGAATATGCAAAGCCTTCGTCCAGGTACGCCGGGTTGACTAAGCTGGTCATGATCGGTCGCATGGTGGTCCTTCCGGAATACCGGGGTCTTGGCCTTGGTGCAAAGACAATCCGCGAGGCGGAGAGCTGGATCCGGGATCTTGGATACGAGCACATCGGCGTCGACAGCCGCATCGGAGCGGTCGGATTCTATGAACCGCTGGGCTTTGAAGTTATCGATCCCGAGGTGTATATCAGCGGACCATTCGAGTGCAAGGCGATGGTCAAGAGGCTGATAAAATAACGGACAGTAGAAGGAACAATGACGGCAGGAGGGAAATGGATATGTCGATTTTAGCTGCATTTATGGTGCCGCACCCGCCGATGATCGTACCGGAGATCGGGCAGGGAAGCGAGGCACAGGTAGCGGAAACAACACGCGCCTATGAACAGGCTGCGGACGAAATCGCGGCGCTTGCGCCGGAGACGATCGTCGTCACCAGTCCCCATTCGATTCTGTACGGGGACTATTTCCATATATCACCGGGAAAAGGAGCGAAGGGATCCTTTTCGCAGTTCGGCGCAGGAAGCGTGAGGTTCAGTGTGGATTATGACACGGAACTGGTCAGCGAGATCTGCCGGCTGGCGGACGGACAGGAGTTTCCGGCAGGCACTCTGGGAGAGCGTGACAAAATGCTGGATCACGGAACGATGGTCCCGCTCTGGTTCATCGAAAGAGCCTATGAGAAGGCCGGCGCTCCGAAGGATTACAAACTAATCCGCATGGGGCTTTCGGGCCTTCCGCTGACGGATCATTACAGACTGGGGCAGATCATCCGCGACGCGGCGGAACGCATGGGCAGGCGCACGGTGATCGTCGCCAGCGGGGACCTGTCGCACAAGCTGCAGGACTACGGCCCTTATGGTTTTGCGAAGGAGGGACCGGAGTACGACGCGCGCATCATGGATGTGTGCGGGCGCGGCGCCTTCGGGGAACTGTTCGACTTCAGCGAAAGCTTTTGCGATCGTGCGGCGGAGTGCGGGCACAGGTCCTTCGTCATCATGGCGGGCGCTTTTGATGGCATGGCCGTTGAGGCGAAAGCGCTGTCCCACCAGGATGTGACCGGCGTCGGATACGGTGTCTGCACGTTCTATCCTGCCGGCGAAGACGACAGCCGCCGTTTCCTCGCCCAGTATCTCAAACAAACAGAGGAAGAGCTCGCCCGGCGGCGCGGCCAGGAGGATCCCTATGTGAAACTGGCTCGCCAGTCGCTGGAAAGCTATATCCTGAACCGCAGAGTGATCGATATTCCCGATGACGTGCCGGAAGAAATGCTTCATGCAAAGGCAGGCGCTTTCGTGTCGATCCACAAGGACGGTGCCCTCCGTGGATGCATCGGAACCACTGGGCCGACCACGGACTGCGTAGCGCGTGAGATCATCAACAACGCCATCAGCGCATCGACCAGAGACCCCCGGTTCTCCGCGATCGGACCGGAGGAACTGCCGCGTCTTGAGATCAGTGTGGACGTCCTTGGCGAGCCGGAAGACATTGCAACAGAAGACGAACTGGATGTGAAGCGCTACGGCGTCATCGTCAGCAGCGTCGGCAAGCGCGGACTGCTGCTCCCGGACCTGGACGGCATAGACACCGTGCAGCAGCAGATCGATATCGCCAAGCAGAAGGCAGGCATCCACCGGTTCGAGTCGGTGAAACTGCAGCGGTTCGAAGTTGTGAGGCATGAGTGAGATGGCACAGTGCAGCGTTTGTTTCAGACATTGTGAGATACCGGAAGGCGGCGTGGGCTTTTGCGGCGGACGCATCTGCGAGAACGGCACGGTCACGGCGGGCAACTACGGCGTCGTGACGTCGCTGGCGCTGGATCCCATTGAGAAGAAGCCGCTCAGGCGTTTCATGCCGGGCAGCCTGATCCTGTCCGTGGGCAGCTACGGCTGCAATCTGCGCTGTCCCTTCTGCCAGAACAACAGCATCTCCTGGTCGGAGGAAGCCCTGTCGATAGCGAAGCAGCGAGCGGACCGCATCAGCCCCGAGACCATCGCGCGCACCGCCGAAACTTACCGAGGCAAAGGCAATATCGGCGTGGCGTTTACTTACAATGAGCCCCTGATCGGTTACGAATTCGTCAGAGACACGGCGCGCCTGGTGCATGAGCGGGGCATGAAAAACGTGATGGTGACCAACGGCACAGCGGAGCTTGCCGTACTGGAGGAACTCCTGCCGTACATCGACGCCATGAACATCGACCTCAAAGGCTTTACCGACCGGTATTACGAGAAGGTGCTCGGTGGCAGCCGGCGCATGGTCATGGAGTTCATCGAAGAAGCAGTGCGCCATTGCCATGTGGAACTGACCACGCTGATCATCCCCGGGGAGAACGACTCCTTCGAGGAGATGGAGCAGATGACCGATTGGATCGCGGGATTGACCGACGCCAAAGGCAACAGGATCGGCAGCCGGATCCCGCTGCACATTTCCCGCTTTTTCCCGACGTTCCATATGACGGACAGGGAGGCCACAGATGTGGAGCATATCTATCAGTTGACGGAGCACGCCGGGCAAAAGCTGGAGCACGTATATACAGGAAACTGTTGAAGGGAGGACAAGGCAATGAGAATTGCATGGTTTTGCATTCCGGCCCACGGGCACACGAACCCGACGCTGGGCCTGGTCAAAGAGATGACGGAGGCAGGGCACGAAGTCTACTATTTCACCTTTGAACTGTTCCACGAGAAGGTCGAAGCGGCAGGTGCTGTCTTCATCGGCTGTGATGACTACGACATCGGCATGGATATGAGCAGTCAGGAAAACGCAGACCGGGTCGGCAAGGATATGGCTTTTGCGACAGAACTACTGGTATCGTCGACGCTGGCGCTGGACGACATGGTGTCGGAGAAGATGGAAGAGATCAAACCGGATATCATCGTGGCGGATTCTGTGGCCTACTGGGGCAAGCTTACCGCCATGAAGCACGATATACCATTCGTGTCATCGACGACGACCTTTGCCTTCAACAAGTACTCATCCCAGTATATGAAGCACGGGGCAGCGGAAATCGGAAAGATGCTTTTTAGCATGCCGCGCATCAACAAGCAGCTGAAGCGGCTGCAGAGGTGCGGCTATCCGGTCAAAAATATTCTGGATGTCGTACAGAACGACAATGAAACGAATACCATCGTCTATACGTCCGCATACTACCAGCCCTGTTCGGAGACCTTCTCTGACAGGTATCATTTCATCGGTCCGTCCATCCGGCCGGTCACACAGCCTATGGAAAAGACCGCGGAGAAAACAGTCTACATCTCCATGGGAACCGTCAATCAGAACCGGGAATTCTACCGCAACTGCATCAGCGCGCTCGGCAGGACAGACTGGCAGGTGATCATCTCCATGGGCACGAACCCGGAGCATTTTGAAGATCTGCCGGACAATGTCCAGGTCTTTGAATCCGTTGACCAGATGGCAGTGCTGGAAATCGCCGACGCATTCCTGACCCACTGCGGCATGAATTCCGCGTCAGAGGGACTGTACTTCCGTGTGCCGCTGGTGCTGTTCCCGCAGACACCGGAACAGGATGCTGTGGCGAAACGGACAGAAGAACTGGGCGCAGGCGTCAGACTTCCGGGCATTTCCGAGGATGAGATTTTGAACACTCTGAAAACCGTTCTGGATGACCCGTCTTACAGGGAGTCCGCCGCGACCATTTCCGACAGCTTCCGGAAGTGCGGCGGTGCAGCAGAGGCCAGAGCATTCCTGGAGGAAGTCGGGAAGTAATGCTTTTGCAGGAGAAGATGCTTTTGCAGTATAATATGACATACGATCACAGATAACGAGAAGGAGGACATCATGCTGAAGATTTTGACGAGCGAATGCCTGTACGGCGGAAGAGTGGTAAGATACGACGGCGGTGAAGTGCCGGAAACACATCCGACCTACCTCAAGTGGAAAGAAGAGGGCAGGCTCATCCCGATTTGTCCGGAAGTGTTCGGCGGGCTTCCGACCCCGCGTCCGGACTCACAGAGGCAGGGGGATAAGGTCACAGCCTGCACCGGAGTGGACGTTACAGCGGAATACACCAAAGGCGCTGTGGAAGCAGTGCGGCTGGCGAAGGAAAACGACGTGGCGTTCTGTATCATGAAACAGGACAGCCCGTCCTGCGGCAGCAAGTTTATCTACGACGGAACCTTTACGGACACCAAGGTTCCGGGCCAGGGACTGGCCGTCGAAATGCTGCGTGACGCAGGCTTTAAGGTCTTTGCAGAAGAAGATATCGAGGAAGCAGCAGCGTATTTGGAGACTTTGCTGTAAAAAGTCCTTGCAATGGCGCCCGCCCTATGGTAATATGCTTGAGGCAGTAAGCAGAAGTTATCCGCTTCTCACCTTGGGGGCATGAGCGCCCGGGTTGATACGAAGATGAAGTCCTGAGACTTTTTTTGCGCGGATACTTTCTGTATCCGCGTTTTATAATGCCGTGTGAATACGGCTGATGTACGAAGGAGGTACAGAACAATAGCAAGAGAAGCTTTAATCAACGAAGAAATTCGTGCCAAAGAAATGAGAGTCATTTCTGCCGATGGAGAGCAGCTTGGAATCATGTCCAGAGATGAAGCACTCAGCCTTGCTGAGCAGAAGAACCTGGACCTGGTATGCATCGCACCGAAGGCCGAACCGCCTGTCTGCAAGATCCTTGACTACGGCAAGTTCAAGTACGATCAGCAGAAAAAGGAAAAAGAAGCCAAGAAGAAACAGCACACCACACAGATCAAAGAGATCAGGCTGTCCACATTTATTGAAGAGCATGACATCATGGTCAAGGCCAAGACCGGTGCCAAGTTCCTGAAAGACGGAAACAAGCTGAAGGTCAGCCTTCGTTTCAGGGGCAGAGAACGTGACTACGTTTCCACAGGACAGGAAGTCATGGAGAAATTCGCTGAAGCCGTTTCGGATGTCGGCGTCGTCGAGAAGAAGCCGAAATTCGAAGGCAGGAGTCTCACAATGATTCTCTCGCCGAGAGGGGATAAGTAGGACAAATAACGTCAATTAATTATGTAGCAATAGGAGGAAGATATGGCAAACAAAATGAAGTCTCACAGAGGCGCATGCAAAAGATTCAAATTAACAGGTTCCGGAAAAGTAAAGAGAAACAAAGCATACAAGAGCCACATTCTTACTAAGAAGAGCCGGAAGAGAAAAAGAGGACTCAGACAG
>JBGUKV010000206.1:0-22166 GCA_045114655.1 Candidatus Allocopromorpha sp.
ATCGAGAACAGAGTGGAAAAGCTGCAGGCAGTTCCGGACGACGTGCTTGCTGAAATCAAGGAGTGCGACCTGCTCCTCAAGGGTCCGACCATGACCCCGGGCAAAGGCGATAACCTTCCGAACATCGAGAGCGCCAACGTCAAGCTTCGTAAGGAACTGGACCTGTTCGCTAACGTCAGACCGGTCGTGATCCCGGAAAAAGGCATCGACTGGATGTTCTTCAGAGAGAATACAGAAGGTGAATATGCGCTGGGCAACAGAGGCATTGACATCAACGACGACATCTCCATTGACTTCAAGGTGACGACCACAGCAGGGACCCAGAGACTGGCACGCGCTGCTTTTGAACACGCCAAGAACAATGGCAACAAGAACGTTACGATCGTTACGAAGGCGAACATCATGAAGAAGACCGACGGCAAGTTCCTGGAGCTCTGCTATGAGATGGCCAAAGAATATCCGGAGATCAAGACCAACGACAGATACGTCGACATCATGAGCGCCAACCTGATCAACGAGCTCGTCAACAAAGACTTCAACGTCTTCATCCTGCCGAACCTCTACGGCGACATCATCACTGACGAAGCAGCCCAGATGCAGGGCGGCGTCGGCACAGCGGGAAGCGCCAACATCGGCAGCAGATACGCGATGTTCGAAGCCATCCACGGCTCCGCTGAGAGAATGATCAAGGAGGGCCGCGGCCAGTTCGCGAACCCGGCCAGCATCTGCAGAGCAGCAGTCATGATGCTTCGCCACATGGGCGCCTTCGAAAAGGCCGACGTTCTGGAGAAGGCTCTTGACGCAGCCGCAGAAAACGTCCACATCATCCGTGACGGCAGCGGCGACACAGCAGCGGACTTCACAGAATTCGTTTTGGGACAGCTGTAGAGTTTAGGTACAGCTGCGAGACGCAGCCGCGAGGGCGCGGCTGTGAAGAATCAGTCGCGGGACCCAGCAGCGAGGAACAGCGAAATGGACATGCGCGGATTTACCGAAACAACTGAAGCAAACGGAGCCCCGGTTTCTGCGGGGCTCCTCGCAAGATTGCAGGAAGATATTCTGACGGGAAAGATGCGCTCCGGCCAGAAGATCATCGAAAAGCAGCTTTGCGATCGTTACGGCGTCAGCAGAACGCCCCTGCGGGAGGCTCTCCGTCAGCTTGAAGCAGACGGTCTCGTTGAGTACATCCTCAACCGGGGCTATTTTGTGATTGGTCTGTCCGACCAGGACTTCGAGGATATGTTCGACATGCGGCGTTCCTATGAGATCCAGGCAGTCAAGTGGGCCATTGAGCGCATGACGGAAGAAGAGATGGAGCGGCTCGAGGAGACCTTTGAGTTCATGGAGTTTTACACCATGCGGAACGATATCGAGAAGATGCTCGTAATCAACGCCGGCTTCCATCAGATCATCTACGAAGCATCCAAAAATCGCATGCTGCAAAAACTCCTCACAACGTTCCAAACCTATCTGAAATACAAAAGCCCGGATGTCGTCCATACTGAGAACTACCTGTCAGTCGTTCTTGAGGAACACCGGGCCATCTTCAAAGCATTCATGGACCGCGACCCCCGGGAGGGCGGCCGCGCCATGGAGATCCACATCAACCGCGCCAAAGAACGCCGGTGCGGGTAATAATCCGGGGTCGTGCCGGCTCGCAGCGGGGTCGTGCCCATTGACATGCCGAGGCGTACTCGTATCGGGTCGTGCCGGTGTAAAAAACGGCAGTTTCACAGTCGTTTTTCATCCCATATTTTTCCAGTCGCGAATTGTGCCTTGAATCTGAACAATTTGATGTAATAATTGCGGCTTTTGATGTGAAAATTCATCACATTTCATGCGTGTTTTACATTTTGATACAATCCGTCTGGAAGAAATTAGAAATAAAATCCAAACGCATGGATTTAAGTGGATTCACAAGCAACGAATAGTGAGATGTTGATGAAAAACAGCTCAGAATTACACCCGAATTACATCGGGGATCGTCGGAGTATGTCAGAGCTCGTTTGCATTTGAGCCAATGCAGCAGAGGTTGCGCTTTCAGCGGGTAATCCGGTCGAAGAGTTTCTTATTGATGCGCTTGACGGGCGCACCGGACAGGTTCGACAGCACGACGGTCACCATATCGAGCTCCGGGCAGATCCAAAAGCTGGCGCGGAAGCCGTCATCCGTTCCTTCGTGGCCGCAGAGCTGATAGGTGCGGGTGGTTCCGTCATCCGAGTTCACTGTCTGCTCGCGCATGAACCAGCCGAGTCCCATCTGTTCACCGTTGTTCGGGACGGTCGCATAGGGTCGCCAGATCTTCCGGTAGGTCTCCGGGCGGAGCAGCGGCGCATATACACTGTAGGTGGAAGCGTCTCCGCGTGCCGATGCCAGATGGGCGCGTCCCCAGCGGAGCAGGTCGCGGACATTGGAAGTCAGCGTCGAGCTTGGTGCGTGCTGACGCGTATAAGGATAGTATTGCACAGGTCCGATCGAGCGGTCGGACTTTTTTTCATGGGGGTTTGCCATGTGCTCGTTCGACGCAAAGTCAGGAGCGCCCGGTCGCTCGAATGTTTTCATGGTTGACGAGGTCATGCCGGCAGGCTCGAGTAGATGGTGGGTGACGAAGTCTTCGTAGGACAGAGAGTTCTCCGCACCCGGCATATGGACGGAGTATTCGGAGACAATCTCGCCGAGGATCTCGTAGGCGATGTTGCTGTAGCGGAAGCGGGCCTCCTGCGGTTCCCATAGCATGGGCTGCGCCAACACCTCGTCGTTTTCATAGACGTAGCGACGGAGCGAATCCTCGTCTGTTTCGAAATCGTACCAGTGATAATCTTCTACATCGCCCAGTCCGGAGGTGTGCGTAAGCATGTTCCAGAGCCGGATTTCCTTATATCGGCTATCGGCGATGCACAAATCGGGGAGGATATCGCATAGCTTGGCATTTAGGTCCAGCACGCCGGCCTCCACAAGCTTCATGATCGCCGAAGAAGTGAACAGCTTCGACACCGACGCGCAGTGAAAGATGTCATCCTCTGCGAGTGGCGTGCGTGCTGCATGATCCTGATATCCGCGCACACCGATGAACTCGGTGTTGCCGATCGACACGCCGATTGCCAGCCCGGGCAGGTCGTTCAGATTCATCGTTTCATCGAGAAACGAGTTGCAGTTGTTCGTAAGTACTTCGTTTTCCATACCGCAAGTATACCATACGGACCCTGCGGGGCGCTCGCGCTGATGAATATTTGTTAATATCACGAAATCGACACAGTCATCTGTTATATAATAATCTCCGGAAATAATCTGCAAACACCAGGAAAGGGGTATGAGATGAAAACAAAGAAATCAATCGCAGTCGTTCTTGCTTTTGCATTAGCATTTACCATGTGCTTGAGCTCGAGTGCTTTTGCGGCGGAGAGTGAAGGATATCTGTCGCTGGGCGCGGATCTGTCGGAGGCAGAGCGCAACACGGTGATGGATCTGATGGGCGTGGACGACCCGGACAATTACGAGGTGCTCTATGTGACGAATGCAGACGAGCACAAGTACCTGGACAGCTACGTGAGCTCGGATCAGATCGGAAGCCGCGCGCTGTCGTCAGTGCTGATCAAGGAAAAGAGCGGCGATGACATCGATGTGGAGATTCACAACATCGGCTACTGCACGGAGGGTATGTACCGGAACGCTTTGCAGACAGCCGGCGTGGAAGGCGCGGACGTTGTAGTCGCCGGACCCTTTGAGATCTCGGGCACTGCGGCGCTGGTCGGAACGATCAAAGCCTATGAACAGATGAGCGGCGAGACAGTAGATGACGAGGTTATCGAGGGCGCCGTGGATGAGCTGACAACAACGGGAGAGGTCGGTGAGGAAATCGGCGACAAGGAAGCCGCGGAGGGCATCGTCTCACAGGTCAAGGAGGATCTGGCGGACAACCCGGACATGACCGATGAAGAGATAGAGGAAGCCATTCGGCAGGCGGCCAACGAGTCAGGCCACGAGCTTTCCGAAGAGAACATCCAGAAAATCAAAGAGATGATCAAGAACCTGCAAGGGCTGGATATCGACTGGGGTGGACTCAAGGAAAAGATCGAAGGCATTGACGCCGGCAACTGGATCCAGAAACTGATCAACTGGTTCGTGGGGCTCTTTGATTAAGAGCCTTTGACGAAGAGGCCTTGCCTAGGAAGGTGAAGACGAATGAACGATGGTTTGAGTGAAGAAAAGAAGGGCTTGTCACAGGACGAGATGGCCCGGGAAAGAACAGAATTGTCAGAGCTGCGGACCGGTATGGCGACGGAGCGGACCGACCTTGCCTACGAGAGGACAGCGCTGACCAATTCACAGACATTCCTGGCCTACTGCCGGACGGCGATAGGTACGTTTGCCGCGGGCATCGGAATGTTTGAGTTCATCAACAACTCCGACATCATTCACATCGGCGTCGGACTGATGATCGCTTCACCGATCATCGTTATCATCGGCGTGATCCATTTCCTGCGCGTCCGTCACAGGATCGATAGTGAAGCGACGCGGCGTAAACAGGTCACGGAGATGCTGGAACGCGAGTTCCGGGATGCGGCTGACGAGATAGCAGCGAACGAGAAAGGGACAAGCGAAAAAGAGTAAAGAAATATATCACAGGAACATTTCCGTCAGGAAGAGTGTCCACAGCGCCAGGGTGCCAAGGGAGAAGAACGTGGTGGAAGCCGCGCCTTCCGCGGCGAGCTTGGCGTTTTTATTATACCGGCTGCAGAGCACGGTGATGATGGCAGCCGACGGCATAGCCATTAGGAACACGTGGATCACGAGGACCATGTTGCTCACCGGAAGCAGCAGGTCGATGCCCAAAGTCAGGAACGGCACGACGATAAGAGAGATCACGCAGAGAATCAGATTCTTCGGCGTGAAGATCTCCTTGATTTTGCTGTTGGAAAGGTTGATGCCCACGATGAACATGGCGACCGGCGAAACCGTCGCGGCCATGAGCGACAGCGTATCGTCGATGAACGTTGGGAAATGGAACCCGCTGATGAAAATGACGAGTCCGGCGATCGACGCGAGGAACGGCACGCTCAGCATCCGCACCATCAGCTTCATGGTGAACAGTTTCTCGCCTTTTTTATGCAAAAGCATCACGACCCCGAGGGAGTACATGAACGTGGTGAAAATGATGTTCATGATGATGGCCAGAAACAGCGCGTATTTGCCGAAGAGCACCGTCGTCAGCGGATACCCCATGAAGCCGCAGTTCGTGAAAGCCATCTGCACCGCGTAGATCCCCTTGTCATCCTCCGGGATCGACTTGACATTGCGGATGATGAGGGTCGCGATCCCCGCAATAAGCAGCGTCACGAGCGCAAAAGCAATCAGCGACCAGATGATATCATTGAAGACCTGATCGTTGATCTCGTCCCGCTGCATGCTTTGGAGGACCAGGCACGGCACTGCAACGTTCAGTACGAAGGCGTTGAGTGTCTTCAGCGCATCATAAGGCACCAGCCGGATCTTGTACACGAAGTACCCGATTCCCACCAGCAGAAATATACTTAAGATTTTCAGCAGAATCTCCAGAAACATACAGGTATTGTATCATATACGCCCGTTGCAGTGAAACGAAACGAGAAAAGCAATAACAATACGCATACTCTCACCTCCTTTCTGTTGCCAAAGTGGAGGTAGCAACAGGTAAATAATATCATAAATGGTATTATTTAACAACACCGTATTGACAATTATTGTTTTTATGCTATAGTTTTATTAGGCGAAAAGCGATAACAAACATATTCTCACAGAAAGCTCCGGAGTGGCAGCTCCGGAGTTTTTCTATGGTGTGATGTGTCAAAAGAACCGTCCCTCTGACACATTATTTCCCGACTGCGATGCGTCCGTCGGCGCCGACGCCGATGACTTTATCGCCCTGGTTTCGCAGGCTGGTAATGTAGTCGATTTCTTCAGCGCCGATTTCTTCGCCCGGACAGATGAGCGGGATGCCCGGCGGGTACGGAATGAGGGAAGCTGCGCAAATGCGTCCTGCACATTGCTGCAGGGGCACGAGCTCCTTGACACGCGGCATTTCATGAAGGGTGCGGTGCTTCGTCCAAAGAGCTGCGCCGGCAGTAGCAGTGTCGGGCGTTCCGGAGCCTGCCGCAAAGGCAATATCCTGCCCGGCTGGGTGCGCTTCGGAAATCTTCCGCAGGGCCGCAAGCAGTCTGTCGAAATCTTCCCTGCTGTTGCCGATGCCTGTCATGCACATGAGGATGTTCCCTGTCACAAGTTCCGCGTAGATTTCATGTGCCAGCAGAGCTTCCTCCAGCTGGTGTCCGTCCAGTCCACAGGCGCTCATGTCGAGATTGATCTTCGTCATGTCCATTGCCTGGCGCGCACCGTCTTTTACCTGCATGAACGCCAGCCCGTCGATTCCGGCGGCCTCCTGGTAGAAGTAATTCAGATTATCGCGCCACGCCTCGATGAGTTCGCCGCCGTGGGCTGCCAGAATATCCGCGTTGATATCGAGCGACGCCATCAGAAGATAAGACGGGCTGGTGCTCTCCATCTGCTGCAGCTTGTCCTCCAAGTGGTAGAGGTCATCGAACCGGCTGCCTGCCGGCACGTTGAGAATGGCGCTTTGGGTGAACGAGCACAGCGTCTTGTGGGTGCTGTTGATGACAAGATCCGCGCCCTGGGTTTCCGCCGATTCCGGCACGGCGAAAGGACCGTCAACAGAAGCTCCCGCAGCACCGGCAGCATCCGCTGCCCCGGCCGCGCCGCACGTTTCGAAGAACTTCAGGTGCGCTCCGTGGGCCTGGTCCACAATCAGGAACTTGCCGGCAGCGTGCACGATCTCCGCAATGGCGCGGATGTCGCTGCAGATGCCGTAGTAATTCGGACTCGGCAGGATCACCGCCGAGGCGTCAGGATTCTCGGAAAGGAGCCGCTCGATCTCCGTCGGTTCGACCGGTCCGGTGATGCCGTATTCCTCCACCATGGAAGGATGGGCGTACACAGGACGTATTCCACCCAGCGCGAGGCCGCTGAACACGGACTTATGGCAGTTCCGCGCCATGATGAGTTTACCACCCTGAGGGACGCAGGCCATGATGGATGCGATGATGCCCCCGCTCGAGCCGTTTATTAGTAGATAGGATGCTTTTGCATCAAAGAGCTTGCGGTATTTGGCCATGGTATCGGCGATGATGCTTTCGGTCTGGAACAGATTGTCCGCGCCCACGATCTCCGTGATGTCGCAGCCGACTATGTTATCCAGAAACGAGTCGTAGCCGAAGCGCTTGTACAGGCGCGCGCCCTTGTGTCCAGGCATGTGGAAGGACACGGTGTCCCTGCCAGCGTGATCGATCAGAAATTGTGTGATGCCGGTTGTGTTCATGATGGTACTCCTTTCGCAGGAACATTGTAACACAGGAAGGCGCGATTTGTGAGAGGAAGGGCGACTCTTTGCAAAAGCGGGAGCATAATTGTACAATATACGAACAGGGGAGAAAGAGGGTGGCCATGACAAACACCACAGAACACATCACAGAAACAAGAAGCGACGAACTGACGGCGTATGAAGGTAATCAGCCGTATCTGTTTGCGAGTTATCTGCATACAGACAGGCCCATGGTCGAAGCTATACTGGGATACCTTCATCGAAGAGGTTTCAGGATCTGGTATGATACAGAGATCACGCCCGGCGTAGAATGGGAAGAGTATATCAAAGAGAGGGTGGACGGCAGTTCTTCCTTTTTGTGTTTTTTGTCGTCCGGGGCGCATACTCACCGGGTGGTGATGGAGGAGATTTCGCAGGCTATTGAAAAGAGAGATAACGATCCCTCATATCAAATCGTATTTGTCTTTTTCGACAGAATCGCTCCCAGCGACTATAGCGAAAACATTGAAAATATAATAAGAGACACGCAGTGGGTCAGTTTCCGTAAACCGGGAGGGATCACGGAAGAGCGGATCGGGAAACTGTGTTCTGCGAAATGGCCCGCAGGTGAGCAGGGCATCATAGACCATGAATACCGGAAGGACCGAGGCCTGGGGGAATGGGAAGCCTTCGTCAAAGAGCATAAAAACGACACATTGAAGGATGAAGTCTTTTGGCCGGAGGGTGCCGTTGGACCCAGGGTCGAGCGTGTCCTGTGCAACGATTACATACCCCATGGCAGCGCTTCAGGAGAAGACGCTGAAGCAATTCCATTCTATCAAATCTCACCTTCCCAGGTCTTGCATGATACTGCCTATCCAATCGTTATGGATAATCAATGGGTGCCGACAGAAATGTTTAATGACGAAGTGTTTCTGAACAAAGGCATGCTCGAAGAAACCATTTCAACCAAAATCAATTTACGCAGGAAGAACGAAATCCTGAAAAGCCTGATGCACAACTGGCAAATCGTGGTCAACCGGGCGTCGATGGTCAACAGTGAGATCTTTTCGGAATGGTATGGTCCGGGCTCTTCCGACCGTGACGCTTTCGCAAAGCTGCTGGAGGAAAACGCCATTCTGCTGTTTCTGATGGGTGAGAACGGACCGGCAGACAAACCAGCTTTTGATCATAATCAAGAATGGCTCAAACAATGGATGCTCTTTTGCAAAGACCATCCGGTTCCTTGTTTGAAATTTGACTGGGACAATTCAGAAGGCAACAAGTACGAAACATCGGTAGGCTTGAGCTATGCGTTCCAGAATTTCTGCCTGACTCTGGCTGACGATGATTACACCTTAGAATATCTGGAAGAGGTATTTGAGATTCCTGAAGACACGGAGAGTGGTGGGGGAAGGAACAGAAAAGCATTTGCCGACTGCTGGAAGCTTGTGCAGCAGGACGTGATCTGTTACCGAAAGAAATACAAAACCAAAACGTATAACAGAGAAACGTTCTATAAGCAGTTTTTGGTTAACGGGGCGGACGTGAGTCAATGTGTGCTCGATCTGGAACATAATGAGTTCGCCAAAGAGATGAAGCAAATCATAGATTTCCAGTATGCACTGAATCTGCCGAAGGCGCTGGGGCTGCGTCCTGTGATCCCGTCTGACTGCAAGCTGGATCCGGATCTCATCAGGAGCGGATCGACCATGGATTACAAAGAGATTACGGCCGATGAGCTTATCTTTGCGGTAAAAGAATTTCGCGCGGGGTTTCTGAAGGAAAAGGAAACGATGCTTCTTCCGGATGAACTGAAACTGTCTTTGGCCGAAGTCAGTGAACTGAGAAACGCGCAGGAATGGCAGCACTATATCAATGCGGTCACAGACGGAAGAAAACGGTCTCATCTGGATCAGGTCGATTTCTTCGAGATACAGAAGGTATGGGGAGAGTATGCCGGGCTTTTGGAATATATCCGAAAAAAACGCAAGGGAAACGGTTGGAAGAAATGTCCCGCCGCACTGTCCATACTGTTTAAGTTTGATGAGATGACACTGACCGCGGTCTATACCGCAGAAGGGAAGTGCAGCTTTTCGGGTCCACCAATGGAGAAGGTCAAGAGTTTTCTTAACCGACGAAGCATATTAAGGATCGATTATATGTGCTGTGATGTCACTTCTGAAGGCCAAGATAATATTCAGGATAATATCCTTATGACGGAGCTGAGGCTGTTTGAAGGGATAACAGCAGAAAATGGCTTTGAGGTGTATCAGAAGTTATGGGATGCGATGGAGGAGCAAAAGAAATGAGCTACGAAGACTATTTCAAATCAGAACAGTGGACGGCTTATCTGAAGCTGATGGAGGAACGTCCGGCGGCGTTTCAGGACAGCGAGCAGATTCGGATCATCACAGATCCGGAAACTGTTATGGAGTTTATAGAGCGGACCGGGCGGACAATAGGCGTGCTTTATCAGAGCCCGTTCAGCATCCTTGTGGTCGACCTGGTGAGAGACGCGGGAGGGGAAGTCTTTGCATACGAACGGCTGCTCCCGGCAGTACCCGGCGGCGCGGTTGTCACTGTTCCGCGCTGCGGTGACTCGTTCATATTGGTCAAGCAGTATCGCCACGCCATACGAAAAACACAGCTGTCATTTCCGCGGGGCTTTGGTGAGAAAAATATTAACGCGATAGACAATGCGGCGAAGGAACTGAAAGAGGAAATTGGCGCCAGAGTTACCGCGTCACGCCGGCTGGGCGCCGTCACGGCGGACAGTGGAATCCTGGGAAACGAAGTTGATGTTATAGAAGCGATCATCGAACCGGGCGAGTTCAAAAGCGGGTATGAAGGAATTACGGAAGTGCTCCTTTACACGGAGGACGAAATGGACCGGCTGATTGCCGAAAGGCAAATTACTGACGGGTATACTCTCGCCGCGTGGACACTGTACAAAAGCAGCAAAAAGAATATATGTTCTTGAACATGCGTTCCTTCCGCGGTATAATATACCCATGGAAGAGATACTCATGCAAAAGCTTCAGATTCTGGCTGACAGCGCGAAGTACGATGTGTCCTGTTCGAGCAGCGGATCGAGCCGGGCGGCGGCAGGGCGGATGGGCAACGGCCACATGGCGGGGATCTGCCACAGCTGGTCCGCGGACGGCAGATGCGTTTCGCTGTTGAAGGTGCTGTTCACTAACAAGTGCGTCTACAACTGCGAGTACTGCGTGAACAAACGGACGAACGATTTCCCGCGGGCGTCCTTCGAACCGGACGAGCTGGCCAGACTGACCATCGAATTCTACAAAAGAAACTACATCGAAGGGCTGTTCCTGAGCTCGGCTGTTGAAGTGTCACCGGACTATACGGCGGAGCGGATTTTGCAGTGCCTGGAACTGCTCCGGTACAAGTACGGGTTCGCCGGATACATCCACGCCAAGATCATTCCCGGCGTGTCCCCGGAGATTCTGCACCGGATCGGGCTGGTGGCGGACCGGCTCAGCGTGAATATCGAGATGCCCTCAAGCAAAAGCCTGGCAGCCTTTGCGCCCCAGAAGAAGCCGAAGCAGATCTTCGCGCCCATGCGGCAGATCACAAACACCTTGATCGAAACACGGTCCCTCAAGGGGCCAGGCACCATGTTCAAGGGGCAGCGGCTGAATACGGAAGCCAACTACCTGGGACCGATGGGACTGGAGGAGAACGTGATGGGGCAGGCGGACGAATCCGACCTGGGAGCGGACCTGCCTGTGCTTGCGCGTGCCGCCGGAACGCCGGCCGCACGCGGGAAGGGGACCTTCGCCGCAGCGGGGCAGACCACACAGATGATCATCGGCGCAGGCGGGGAGACGGACGCCGGCATTCTGGCCACGAGTGAGAATCTCTACCGCACGTTCAAAATGAAACGAGTCTATTATTCTGCTTATATCCCCGTTGTCGATTCTCCGATTTTGCCGGACAAGCAGACAGCACCCCCGCTGAAGCGGGAGCACAGGATCTACCAGGCCGACTGGCTCCTGCGTTTTTATGGGTTTACGGTCAGCGAGCTGTTCCGCAGCGGCGGAGAGAATCTGGATCCGGACCTGGATCCGAAGGTGACTTGGGCCTTGCGGAATCTGGATCTGTTCCCGATGGAAATCAACACGGCGTCTTACGAAGAACTCATGCGGATCCCGGGGATCGGCCACAAGTCAGCCAAGCGCATCATGCAGCAGCGGCGGTTTGCGGCAGTGCGGTTCGACGACCTGAAGAAGATGGGCGTCGTGGTCAAACGGGCCAAGTATTTCCTGCTGTGCTGCGGCAGGTATTACGGAAACAGACTGTTTGAGCCGGAAACGATCCGGAATTCCCTGCTGCAGATGGAGAGCGGGCTGCAGCTTTCCATGTTCGACAATGACTGGAAGCGGATCGAGGAAGGCGAGCGGCAGGAGAAACTGGCCGCGGCCGGGGTGATCTAAGCGTTGGGGTGCTTTTGCAATGATCGATTATTTATACGACGGTACATTTGAAGGACTGCTCACCTGCATCTACCACCATTACTACACGGACAGGGCCGCGGGCATCTTCCTGCGGGAGGAGTACCAGCCCAGCATGCTGCACGGGTTTATGGAGGTCGAGACCGAGGAGGAGAAAGCCGCGCGGGTGTATAAGGCCATTGAGGAGAAGATCTCCGGCTACGCACTTCGCATGGTCTACCGCGCCTTTCTTTCGGATGCGCCCGGTAAGGAAACGGCGATCCTGCAGTATGTGGTGCTGGGATTTCGGACCGGTCCGGCGATCGGTTCTCTTCATGCGCGCCCGGAAGTGTATGCGGTAGAGGACCTTGTGCGCAAGGTCGGCAACGAGCGGGAACGCATGCTGCAGTTCGTGCGCTTCGAAGTCATGGAAGCTGCCGCTGCTCCCGATGCTGCAGCCAGCGGGCTGACCGAACGGCACGCTGCCCAGATCCTCTATGCGAAGATCGAGCCGACTTGCGACGTGCTTACCCTTGCCGCCCATCATTTCGCCGAGCGGTTCAGCCACGATCCGCTGATCATCCATGACGTTGGACGGGACAAGGCGGTCTTCGCATATGAAGGAGACTGGTACGTGGCCGATTTCGACGGGACCCATCTGCCCGACGGCACCGCTATCCTGCAGTCAGAGGACGAGCGGTCCTATCAGAATCTCTGGCGGACCTACTTCGACCACATCGCCATCAAAGAGCGCACAAATCCGCGCTGCCAGAAGAACCACATGCCGGTCCGCTACTGGAAGCACCTGACCGAGGTGAACGGATTGACAGAACCTGTATAATAGTCATGAGATGACTATGAATAACACAACAACCCAATCAACAAAAAAAGAATCTGCAAAGTCCTTTCTGAAAGATCTTATCAAGGACATCATCATTGCGCTTGTGCTCGTGCTGATCATCACCACCTGCATCAAACCGACCGTTGTCAGCGGCAGCTCTATGGAGGATACGCTGCAACACGGCAACTATCTGATCGTCAACAGACTGGCTTACAAATTCGGCGAGCCGGCACGCGGCGACATCATCGTCTTAAACAGCGGGATGGAGGAGCACGAACTCTGGATCAAGCGCGTCATCGGCCTGCCCGGCGATGTGATCGAGACCGACGGCAAGACCCTTTACATCAACGGCGCAAAAGCAACCGAGCCCTATATCAAAAGAGGAACGGTGAGTCAGGGCGATTTGCGGACATGGACCGTCCCGGAGGGCGCGGTCTTTGTCATGGGCGATAACCGGAACCACAGCGACGACAGCAGAGAAACTCTCGGATTCGTAGAGGATGATGCCATCGTGGGCAAAGCCGTGCTCAGGCTGTGGCCGCCTGATAGCATCGGGAAGATCGAATAGTTGAAGTGCAGACACAGGGGAGAAGCATGAAAGTATTTGTTAGTTATGGTAGAGATCTAGAGTCTATCGTGAAAATAATTATTCAGGATCTTCAAGAGCTACAGTATGACGTCTGGGTGGATGTTTCCGATATTCGAAGCGGCGATGACTGGAGAGAACGGATAACATCCGGGATACTAGAGAGTGATGTTGTTCTGGCGCTCTTTTCTGCATATGGTTTGAGAGATGGAGGAGTCTGCCTTGATGAGTTGGCAATTGCTGCGTCCTGTGGTTTCAAACGAATCAAGCCTGTTTTAATGGAGCCGGGAATTGATGATTTGATTCCATCAATTGCACGTGGGATTCAATACTATGATTTATCGGAATACAATTCAATACGCGGTCGTAACGAAGAGGAATGGTATCAAACCATCAGAGAGGATTTTATTAACTATATATGCAATGATAATGAGCAGGCAGAATGGATCGGCATATTAAAAGAGAGGCTGCGCCCGAATCTGCATAAAGCGAAGTATGTGTTTGAACTTAAAAAAGAATATATTGACAGGCCTTGGATTGATTCGATTATCGAAGAATGGATCAGTTCACGCAGCAATAAGAATATTATGCTATTGTCTGGATTTCCCGGTTTTGGGAAAAGCAGCTACACCTTAAACTATTATCACTTCAATCCATATGTTGCAAGTCTGTCCATCTGCGAATGCGATGAGGCAGGGGAAGAAGAAATCAAGCAGATTATTCGAACGATCGCTTTTCAGATTTCCGTGAAAATACCGTCCTTCGGGAAAAGGCTGCTTTGGACGATTGATGAGATTGCTTCTGACATCGAAAAAATGGATATTAGTCAATTGTATAATATTCTGATAGTTGAGCCATTGGGAACGGCCATTGACGGCGGACACCCTCCGATACTAGTGGTAATCGACGGTATAGATAATTTGAATAAAGACGGTGACAATTTACTGGCGGATGTTATAGCATCAAGCGCTGCTAATCTTCCGCCCTTTATCAATATCCTGATCAGTACCCGCTTTGACTCAACTGTTCTTAGGTATTTTGAGGGTATGAGAAGCATCGTGCTGAACCCCGGAGACAAGAATGTTACAGACGACATCAATAGATTCTTTGAAAGGAATCTACCACACTCGAATGGGGCAGAAGGTGATCGACATGAGGAAATCAAGCAGTTGTCAGAAAAGTGTAATGGCTCATTTCTGCAGGCGCATCTGATATCCAGCGAATTCCAAAATGGAACTATTTCATATAAGGATATTGAAAGAATACCCAAATCCTTAAACAGTTACTATTTCCGTATTATGCATCGCATTATACCAAATGAGGATGCTTTTATTCAGGACTATTATGATGCGTTTGCAGTGCTCGCTGCGATTGAAGACGCAATCCCAGAGGAACAGTTTCGGTGTGTTTTGGAATGGAAAAAAAGCGATTTAAGAAGGTTTGCCAGAAAAATTACGGTGGTCCTGCTTCAGGAAGAAGACGCCGATGGAGAGCCTTTGATTGCTTTGTTTCACCATTCATTTAAGGAATGGATCAGCAACGATAGCGGTGTTGCTGACATATATTCAGTTGATTTTGAGGACGGTCTCGAACTGATTTGTGACTGGTATGTTCGTGAAAATGAGGGAGGATCCATCTCAAGTATTTCAGAGAGACTTTCCATGCTAAAATATCTGCAACGTGCCGGGAGACGGAAGGATTTGCAGAATTTGGCAAATGATGAACGATTCGCCCGGCAGTTAGTTGAGGATATTGAATCTGTGAAGGGCTGCAGGGATGATTCGCTGATCGCTCTCGAATTGGTAGCGGATTATCGAACTATTTGCCTCGAGTTCACGAACAACGAGGTTATCAGAAATGTCATTACAGAAGCAGAGATCCCGTATCATATTGCAGAAAGCAGTTTTTATTACGGTAATCTCTATAACACTGAGCGAGAACTGAATGCGGCATTAGGGAGCATCAAAAGGCACCTTGATGCTAATAAAACAATGAATTCGCTATATATGTTGGGAACAGCCTGCGATTGGTCAGGGAAAAGGGACTTGTCGATTGACTATTTTTCCGAATTAAAGACCCGTGCAGATCAAGCGGGAAACGACGAGTTCAGGATAAAAGCGCTAGTCGGCCTTCTTTGGAATGACCATTTTACCAACTTTGAAAACAGTCTGAAAAATTGCGAAAGATTAAAGCGTATACCAACGAACTCTTCGGAACTGTCTCTCATGAAAAAACTGATACACGCCAGAGTACTGTTATCAGCAGGAAGACTGAAAGAATCCATAGAATTGTATCATGATGCCGCAGAGTCCATCGAGACGGACATATGGGGATATGATAGTGTTGCCATAAGGAATCAAATGCTGTTATTAGAGGCACTTGTTGCATTCTTTGATAATGAAATGTATGTAGACGGGATCCGGTTTGGAGAAAAAATCTACAGAAAGATCAAGGAACACAAGAATATCTCAGAATGCTACTGCTCCTCCTGGATCGCGCTAAACTGCATCAAGATCGGTGACTATAAAAAAGCAGAACGGTTTGTATGCGTAAGTGAACAAATAAGCAATGGTGCCAGGAAAAATAAGTCCAAGTGGATCGAGATGCACTTAAGAAGTATCAGGGCTCTTTTAGATGCTGAACTTGGTTTTTATGATAAATCAAAAGAGGGATATCTTCTGGTTGCAGAAATGGCAAAAGATTGCTCGGATGATTGGGTGCTTGGTGACGCCTGCTATGAATATCTGGTAGTGGATCTATTGGACGGAAAAAGCGATACAACAGAGACTGGCCCAAAAAGTACAACTGAAAGTCTAATTGAGACACTTAATAAAACAGCAGTGCGGAGCGGACTGCCGCATCTTGTTTTTAAGAATCGTTTGATGAGGATGCTGAAAGGGATGGAGCATACAGATGATACATTTATCGAAGAGAGCTTAGAATTAGATTTGCCCAGTACGGATATGATGCTTGCAATGTATATGATGTGGAAGCATCTGGTGCCGCGCGAGCATCCGTTGTCTCAACGATTGAGCAGGAAGATGTTGGATTGGATCGACCTCATTATAACGATCAATACAAATGACGGAGGCGATAATATCCAAAACCTTTTCATGCAGAAATCGACAGTAAGAAAAATAATGGAGGAGTGCAAAATTGAATTATACAATTGATCACTGTGAACCTTTTGATCAGCAGAAGAATAATATATGGATGAAACTTGAACATTGCGGCAGATACCTCTTTGCAAGGGATATCTGTAAAGAATATGGTTTACAAAAGGTTCTTGATATTGCATGTGCCGAAGGGTATGGGTCTCAACTTATGGAGGAGTATGGGATTAGTGTTTATGGTGCTGATATCAACCCCGAATACATTCAACATGCGCGTGAAAGATGCAACGGTGTATTTCGCGTGTTTGATATTGATCATGATCCATGGCCGGATGAATACAAAGATTTGGATGCTGTAATATGCTTCGAAACAATAGAACATGTAACAAGACCGGAGCGCCTTTTACAAGGCATTAGCGAGGCGTTGAAACCATCCGGAATGTTGGTGCTGTCCGTCCCGAATAGCATTTATGAAAAAACAGACGAAGCAGGGAACAATTATGACCCTTATCATGTCAATATTTTTTCAGCCGCGCAGACAGAGCAGATGATCAAGGATAGCGCGTTTGAGTACTCTGCGCCTTACGGACAGTCGCTTTGCAACAGAATGTATATTGAGGAAAAAGCGGCAATTGAAAGGGGTGCGCTTACAAGTGAAGCGATCGATGCGTTGTTTGATTATGAGAGGGAGTCTATCATAGCAATGTCAGAATTGTATGGATATCCTAATAAGGAAATGGTTAACGAGAGTTATTCTTATATTTTCAAACTGAAAAAAGCAACAGTTTGACCGCATGGTTGTGTAGTTTATCAACTGATATGGTGAAAACATGAGCATGTCAGTTTCCTACGCTCCGGAACCTGTCGATCCAATCCAGAATCCCAATCAGGTCCTGCATCAACTGGAACGGATCATAGGTGCAGGCGTCAACCAGATCGGAGTCCGGGCTGCATCCGATAATATCCAGATTGACAGCGATGTCGTTCTGAAGGATCGGTAAAGCAAGCTGCAGGAACTGACGGTTGCAGTATCGGTTGTTGGTGACCGCCAGCACTGACGAATGGGGCGTTGTGACCGCGTTCTCCAAATAGAAGATGAGACTGTCGGTCGTATCGGCGCGACGCAGTTCAGGCTGGCCGGAGGGCGCCGCATAGACCCTGCAGACCATTGGTTCTGAAGTGTTTCGGATCGTTCGGATGCAGGAGATCCTGTTCAGGTTTCTGTCACCCGAAAACACGTCATCACATAAATCTACAGACAAACCAAAGGCAGATGCGATCGCATCAGTCATAACACCGAATTCGGTTTCATAGTGGGAGAAGTGAACAGACTTCTCCCTTTCTTTAGGATTGATTGGGCGGTAACAGGACAGCCCGTCAAAGGATTTTGTATTTGCAGAAACATGTTCTCTGCCGGCGTTCGTCCGGTTAAAGCAGGCTCCGAGAGCTCCTCCCAGAATCAGTATGTGATCCGGCTGATCGATCAGCGGTTTGTTGATGCCGATGAAACCGAGTTCATCGAACAACGGGAAGAGAGCCTCCTTGTTTTTCTCCAGAAGTTCATTTTTGCTGAGCTCCTGTGTTTCCCTGACACTGCCGTCGCTTTTTCTCCTGCCGTCAAACGTGTGCTTAAGTGATGCGCTGTCCGTCTCAAGGATCGCGCACAGCTCCTGAAGTGCTTTTGCATTAAGGAAATCATCGCACTGGTCAAGAAGAAACTTCTTTCGCGTCGCAACATCCTTTTCTGAAGAAGGCATGGTAAATCTGAACATGTTTCGTCCTCGCTTTTCCCCGTTGTGTTCGCCCGGCGGCATCATATCTGTTTGATCCTGCTGCACTCTGTGCGATTTCATTCTATCCGTAAACGAATCAAAGCACAAGGACAAAAGCAATCTTGCGGTATGTGCCATAATAGCACTTCGATTTTTGCAAAAAAAGCCTATATGGATTACCTAAAATAGGTAGCGCACGCTCTTCAGGGGCGTTCGGATTTATGCGATAATTTACTTGCAAGACAGTGAATTAAGAGATTCATTTCAGAGGGGGGTATTTAGAGATGAAATGGAAGAGATTCAGAAACACATGCATTATTGGACTCATTGTATGCCTGGCAGTAGGCGTGATGCCATTGGCATCTGATCAGATCAATCACGGAGGACATGCGGAAGCTGCAGCGACATATACCCTGACGGGCGATCAGCAGGCGGATGTTGTTGGTATCGCGAAGTCCTGCCAGGGAATGAAACTGGAACAGACGAAAAAGCAGCTGAAAAAGTACGGAAAACTGTGGAAACCCAACTACAAGGGTGACTGGTGTGCCTGGTATATCAGCAACTGCGCCAAAGTCGCGGGGGTCAGCACCAAAGTGTTCCCCCACAGCACTCTGGCGGGGACCACAGAATTCGGGAAATACAAAGCCAAAGGCAAATACACTCCCAAACCCGGTGATGTCGCGTTGTTCGGGAAGCCGGGAAGCACCTACCATGTCGAACTGGTCGTCAGCGTATCTAAAAAGGGCAAAGTCAAAACCGTAGGCGGCAACACCGGCGGAAAGTCCTGGCCCTATTCAGTCGTATCTACGCCGCAGAGCAAAGGCGGGATCTACGGCTATGTCCCGATCAAGTATCCCGCACCGAAAGCAAATCACACTTTCAACTATGGACTGAATGGTGGAAGCGGTAGCTTCAGTTCCGTTGTTGTCAAAGACGGCGGAGCGCTGAAGATTCCGACTTCAAAGCCGACGAAAGCAGGGTATGACTTCCAGGGATTCTACGTGAAGAGACTTGCGGACCAGACATGGTATGTTGCCGGCAGCGGCTGGGTTGCCGAAAAGAACCTCAGCGGCAAGACGCGCAAGCTGTATCAGTCAGGCACATCGTACACGATCGATTCTTCCTGGACGAAGGGCTCGCCGAAGTCCAACTACACTCTGTACGCGCAGTGGAAAATCAGACAGGAGTTCACACTGAAGTTCAATCCGAATACGGGTACGGGCAGTGTTTCGCCGAAGACGATCAAATTGACCGGCGGCACCATCGCCTTCGATACAGTCAACACATTTAAGAAAGACGGTTACGCAATGAACGGTTGGAACGTACAGAGAATCGCGCTCGATGGAACCACATACTGGATCGTTCCAAACGGCAGCAGCTGGCAGTGGAAGAAAGACGCGCCTGTATCTGAGCGCAAACTCTACAAATACGCAGACAGGTTCACATTCGGGACTAACGGCATCAAAGCCGGAGATACAATCGTAATGTGGGCCACATGGGAAAAGATCCAAACAGAACAGCAGACCATCGAGGACGAAGATACCGCGGATACCACAGTAGATAACGACGAAGACATCAGCGATGAAGATGAAGGCAGTGACTATGATGTCGAAGAGCTCGCTGAGGATAATGACAGTGAAGACTGTGCCGAAGACTCCAGCGACGAAGACGCCAATGATGACGAAGAAGAGGATTTCGATGACGAAGAAGATGGCGTAGTCGAGGAAGAACCTGTTTACGTCTGGTCTGACTGGTCTGATTACAGCACGACTCCGGTCACAGCATCAGACACACGTGAGGTACAGACAAAGACAGAGTACCGCTACAAGGATAAGCAGACCACAACAAGCGGAGAATCCGCGCTGAGCGGCTGGACGAAGTATGACACCAAGACATCCGTGTCTACGTCCGGCTATAAGTTCGGAACTCCGATCTCAACATCAACCTCAATGGCAAACAACAGGAAGACCGTGACCAGTGCGGTAGATAAGGGATACTACTACTATGCATATGTCGTCGCGAATCCGAGCGATACAAGTGATTGGTGCTACTATGCGGACAAGTCACAGGCGAAGGTCATCGCGCACATGAAGAAGAGTTTCTCGAATTCCGCCACTTGGGCAGAGAAAAGACTGCGTTACTTCTGGTACATCAGTTCAAGTGATCTGGGAGCGACTTCCGGAAAGATCAAGAAGACGATTCCGTACTGTGCGGATTCTTCGGTCAGCGTCGGGACATTCAGCCAGAAAGCGACCCATTATTATGACAATGCAATGTTCCGGTATAACCAGTGTTACAAGGTAAGAACAGAGACAACTACGAACTACTTCTACAAGTGGGGCAACTGGTCGTCTTGGAGTGATACGGCGGTCAACAGTTCCGGAAGCCGTCAGGTTGAAACAAGGACCGTATACAGATATCGTGATTATGAGATGCAGTAAATAGCGCAGGGTGCGGAAACAGTGTTTTCCGCACCCTGTTTCAGACAATGGTGGGTAGAGAACGATACTTACTCTGATTGATTCTGCGAAGCCACTTCCTTGTCGTATTGCTCCTTGTCCAAGGCACCGGTAGCTTTTTTACGCTCAACGCACAGCTGCAGGGCAGTACTCATAGTAGATAATTTTTCAAGAGACTGAAGAACCGTAACCAAAGCCGGAATGTCTTTATTGCTCACTTTGCCATCTTCGGTGATCTCGTATAGCAGCCGCTCAATGTTATCCACTCTGTTGATGGAGGTAAGAAGCCTGAGAATGATTACTGCGAGGTCTGAATTCGGAACCTTCGGAATATATTTCTGCCCGATTTCACAAACTTCACTGCAGTACAGATTGCATAATTCCGGTGACTTATAGAGGATGGACATGCTTAGCACTTCATCGGGCCGGATGGCCACTTTTTCGGTTTCAAGCCGTCCAAGCCGGTCGACCGAAATGCCTAGTTTTTCTGCAGCGTATTCCCTTGAATAGCTAAGTCGATCTCTCTTTTCCCTGATTGTTTCAGCAAACACCATATTGTTACCTCATTCCCTGCCAAAGCAGCATACTCAGATTTGTCCAAAGGACAACGTGCGCTATAGACTCATCGATACACGAATTATATCATATTATCATCATATGGCTGTACTATATTTCGGCATGCATAATTACATGAGAAGCAAATGCGCCAGCGCGAAATATGCTATACTATTAATTACTAAAAAGAAACGAAAGAGAGGTTTAACATGTACACACCAAAACCAATAGATACAAGCGATGTCCAACTGCCGGAGGAGCTGTATGCGCTGACCGAACAGATTGCGGCAAATGTTCATGATGTTTGGGCGACGGGTCGGATTGCCGAGGGATGGACCTACGGTGAGATCAAAGACCCTGAAAAGAAAACAACTCCCCAGTTGGTTCCGTATGAGGAACTTCCGGAGAGCGAGAAGGAATACGATCGGAACACTGCCTTTGAGACGCTGAAACTGATTATCAAAATGGGCTATCAGATCCAAAGGCCATAAAACAAGGATACGATTTATGAAGAAATTGGGAATTAGAGGAGGAAAGGGACAATGATCAGATTATTTATTTCAAGTACCTTCTCTGATATGGGCACAGAAAGGGATGTGATCCATCAGGATATTTATCCGGTATTACGGGAATACGGATTAAGCAAAGGCGTACCAATCGACATATGCGATTTACGATGGGGCGTGGACCCGGAAGACAATGACGATGAACTGAAACAGATAATGGACGTTTGCTTCAGAGAAGTTGAGAACTGCGAGCCATATATTGTATCCATGATCGGGAGCAGGTATGGGACCAAAGCAGATCCAGAGACACAGGAAAAAATCAAAGAGATATGGCGCAGCCTCGGCCGTGAAGATGATCTGCCTGAGAATACCGATATCAGCCTGACACAATGGGAACTGGAGTATGCCTTTCTTTCAAATCATAATAAAAAGGTCAGAGCGCTCTGCCTGTTCAAGAAAGATGTTGCGTACGAGGAAGACGGTGTCAATGACTTAAAAGAAAGAATCAGAGCAAAGCAGAAGGACC
>JBGUKV010000207.1:0-26907 GCA_045114655.1 Candidatus Allocopromorpha sp.
TTATTGGTGATAGTGATGGAATCCGGGTCGTCCACCTTCATCTCACCGATTTCGTAGGTGGTCATATCGCCGCCTTCGATCGGATAGAAGTCACATGTGAAGGTGAGCTTGTCGCCTTTCTTGAGTTCCGTATCGATCTTGGCTTCCGCCTCTGTCACGTCTTTATCATATTCGTACTGTACGCCGGAAACGTATCCCTGCTCATTGTTATTGTCGAAGGTGAGCAGCAGCTTGGCCGGCTCACCGTTGAGCAGTACCGGCACATAGCCTGTAATGCTGTACTCGTCGTTGCCCTTTTCCAGAGTCTCTGTGTGGTAGTAAGCTACAGTGTTCCCGTTCAGGGCAAGCCATGAGTTTTCTTCGTTCGGGATCATATTGCCGTCCGAGTCAAAGTCAAAGACATTGTCGAGGCCCAGATCAAGATAGCCGTCTCCTACCTTGTACAGCAGGGACTTGTCTGCCGTGTTTACCAGCGACCACTGTCCTTCGGACATCTTGATGCATTTCTGTCCGCTGTTGTTTTCCTGCCATACGAGATTGTTTTTGTCGAGGCAGTTCTTCGCGACGTAGCCTGCTGCTTCCATAGGCTCCAGTCCGCCGTCGACCAGGAAGCTCGAGTTGCTGTCATCCAACCCCTCGATGTTGGCTCTGCTGACGTTTCTCCCGGAGAAGAGAGACTGGATCAGCTGGTTCATGGCTTCACCGGACATGTTGCTTCCGCTTCCCGGATTGCCGTATCCGAAGATGGACTCGATCGGTGAGGTCGTCCCGCCGCCGATTGCCTGCCCGCTGCACTGCATTTGCGCGAACATCCTGATACAGCTGGTGTAACTCTGATCCATGCCGATCTCGTTATAGGTCTTTGACATGGAGTCGACACTGCTCACCCTCTTATACGGGAAGTAGATCGAAAGTCCATATGCGTTCACGACATTCGGCGATGTCCTGTTGTATTTGACCGCGCTGAGCAGCGCATCCGCGAGGCCTTTCGCTTCCTTCGTGTTCAGTCTCTGGGCGAAGTTTACGAAGTCCACCTGGTCGATGGCTGTGCTTGCGGCGAATTCTTTCGCTCCGCTTCTGGCCGTGGCAATCGTCTTATAGTCGCCGTTCTTGATAAGTCCCTGAGAATTTGTCGCAAAAGCATTCAGATCGTCGGGGATCGTCTGGCTGAGTTCCGCCAGATCGACTACAGACAGCGTCGTCTGCTGGTTGCCCCTGATTTTCGCGCTGGACGTGGTGTAGTCGTCCACGATATTCTTACCGACCTCCAGTGTCGGCATAGACGTATTGTTCGACAGCGCCGTCAGCCAGTCTGTGTAGTACCAGCCCTTGCCCGGCTCTGTCTCCTCACTGCTGATGAGGTAATCCGCACGGTCGCTCAGCATCAGCGCCGTCTCTGTCGTTGCCATGAGGCAGGCGTCAAATCCGATAAAATCGAATTTCACATTGGAGTTTTTCAGTGCCTGATCGATTCGCTCCAAAGACATGGACCTTGGATAGGAATTCTTCTGGTCGTATCCGTAACCGCTGACTGAGCCGCCGCCATGATCCCAAAGGATCAGCATATTTCTGTTCGCCGGGAAGTTTTTCGCAGTCCACTGGATAAAACTCCGCAGCGTCGCAGGGTCTGTCATGGCGCCGTTGCCGGCGTTGTTCAACAGGCATTTGAGTTTGCCGTTGGTGATTTTGTAGACTTGATTTACCTGGCTGCTAATGACATTGTTTCTCCACTGCTTGCATCCGCCGGTGAAGACAATCAGATTCACCTTATCCGATACATTTGCGTTCAGCATCTCCTGCAGGTCGGATGTGCCCATGCCTGCGTTGGACTCCAGGTCCGTGCCGCACATGTAGACCATGATGGTAACGGTGTCTTTGCCGTTGCCGATGATCTGTTCAAACTTGTCCCGGGCATCCGGTGACACATCGGTATTAAGCCGCCCTGAATTGGATTCTGAGTACCAGCCGTTTGTGGTCTGCGGATCGGAGTAGTAGTACTCTGTCGATGTCGGCGTGTCGCCGCTGAAGAGTCCCCCTAATCCGCCCAAGGTGGCGCCGCCGCCGCCCAAAAGCATGACAATGGCAACGATGATGATCTTCAGCAGTCCGCCGCCACCTGATCTTGTTCCGCCGCTGTATCCACCGCTATGTCCGCCGCTGTGGCCGCCGCCGAATCCGCCGGAGCTGTGGCTGCTGTGTCCGCCTGAAGGCCTGCTCCCACTCAGTGAATTCGTTCCGCTGGAATGGGTTACTTTTCTCGCTCTTGGTCTGTTATCCATATGCACCTTCCCAAAGAATTTATTATTCTTATTTCTGTCTTGTAACCTGTTTACAATCCAGCATCATTAAACCATATTTGGGCAATTTCTTCAAGTAGAGCGGTACCGTAACAGTGGTATTTCCTGCAGGTTTGTGGTAAACTACAAACGCATTAAAGACGTGCGATATCAATTTATTGAAAATGGGAGGAAAGATAATGGAGCAGAAATTTTTTAAGTGCAATACCTGCGGTAACATGATCGCGTTCGTAAAGGCATCAGGCGTACCGGTTATGTGCTGCGGCCAGCCTATGGAAGAAATGATTCCGGGAACGACAGACGCTGCTGTCGAAAAGCACGTGCCGGTTGTTGAAGTAGAAGGCAACTGTGTCCACGTCAAAGTCGGCGACGTAGAACATCCGATGCTCGAAGAGCACTACATCGAATGGATCTCACTGCAGACAAAGCAGGGCAACCAGAGAAAGGCTCTGAAGCCTGGCGACAAGCCGGAAGCCTGCTTCTGCATCTGTGAAGGCGACGAAGTCGAAGCAGTTTATGAACACTGCAACCTGCACGGACTGTGGAAGAAATAAAAGACGCATCAAAAGAGGGGGCTGCGCGCAACCCCCTTTTTTCGTGTCTCTATCTAGTAACGTTTATCTAGTGACGTTCCAGCACAGTCGAGAATACGACCTGCGTTTCGGTCCTGCCGAATTCCTGCAGCTGGCCGATGAAGGTATCCAGATCCGATGTGGATGGGAAGACGACTTTCAACAGCATGGAGAACGCCCCGGTAATGTGGCTGCATTCGAGGATGCAGTCTTCTTTCTGGATGAAATCGTAGAACTTGCGCTGATCCTCCGGTAATACGGAGATCATAATAAACGCCTTGATCCTGTAGCCGATTTTTTCGAGGTCGATATCTGTGTAATAGCCTTTGATGTATCCTTCGTTTTCCAGATTGTCGATGCGTTCTGCTACTTCTTCGGGACTCAAATCGAGCTGGCCTGCGAGTTCTCCCTCTGAGGCGCGGGCGTTCATCTTGAGAAGATTCATGATCTGTACATCCATTTGATCGAGAGTTTTCATTGTTCTGTTTCCTTTCCTATCACCTATTTGTAATGCTTTTGCGCGTATTTCCTATTTGTGTGCCGGACCTGCGTCGCGGATCTCAGCCGGCATATCCGGATATTTGGCGGCGAAGTTTCTGATGAACATATCCGCCAGTTCGTCCGCCTGCTTATCGTAGGCTTCCGGATCTTCCCAAGTGTTCCGGGGAATCATAATCTCGGAAGGTACGCCTTCGACGCTGAGCGGAATCTCCAGATTGAACCGGTCGTCGTGCACGTACTCGGCACCTTCCAATGCTCCTGTCAGTGCGGCTGTGACCATGGCTCTCGTATAAGCGAGCTTGATGCGGCTGCCCGTTCCGAAGGCGCCGCCGGACCATCCTGTGTTGACCAGGTAGACCTGCGTGCCGTACTCGTCCAGTCGCTCACCGAACATCTGCGCGTACTCTTCCGCCCGCAAAGGCATAAACGGCTCGCCGAACAATGTGGAAAAGGTCGGCTGCGGTTCTTTGACGCCGCGCTCCGTGCCGGCAAGTTTCGCCGTGAAGCCAGTCACAAAGTGGTAAATCGCCGCGTTGCGCGTAAGCTTTGAGATCGGCGGAAGCACACCGAAGGCGTCCGCAGTCAGGAACAGTACGACCTTGGGGATCCCGCCCCTGCCGTTTGAGCTGGCGTTCGGGATGAAGTTGATCGGGTATCCCACCCTCGTATTTTCTGTCAGCGAACGGTCAGAATAGTCCGGAATGTGGTCCTCATCGGTTACGACATTTTCGAGAACGGATCCGAAGTGGATCGCGTTGTAGATCTCAGGTTCCTTCTCCTCTTCCAGATCGATGCACTTGGCGTAGCATCCTCCTTCGAAGTTGAACACGCCCTCTTCTGACCAGCCGTGTTCGTCGTCGCCGATGAGCTCACGGGCCGGGTCTGCGGACAGCGTGGTCTTGCCGGTTCCGGATAGTCCGAAGAATACGGCCGTTTCGCCTGTCTTCGGATCCATGTTGCAGGAGCAATGCATCGGCAGCACGCCCTCTTCCACCGGCATGGCGTAGTTCATGATGGAGAACACAGTCTTCTTGATCTCTCCAGAATACTGAGACCCGGCGATGATCGCGAAATGGGCTTCGTAATCGATGATGATCGCCGCTTCTGAGTTGATTCCGTAACGCTTCGCGTTGACTTTGTACCCCGGGGCAACGAGGATCGTGTAATCCGGTTCGCCGAACCGGTGCAGTTCCTCTGATGTTGGCCGGACGAGCAGATCGCGGATAAAGAGATTCTGGGACGGGAGTTCGTTGATGACACGGAAACTTCTCCTGTACTTTGGATCTGCTCCTGCAAAACCATCAAACACATATACTTCATTCCCGTTCAGGAATCCGATCATTTCAGCCTTGATGGCGTCGAACACGTCCCGGCTGATCGGATGGTTGACATCGCCCCAGTTGATTACATCATGTATGCCGTCTGTGTCGACAATGTATTTGTCGTGGGGCGAACGGCCGGTGAACTTACCGGTCGTGACGGCCAGAGCTCCGGTGTCTGTGAGGATTCCCTCGCCGTTCCGGATGGCCTTCTCGATGAGGACAGTCGGACTGAGGTTTCTCCTGACGACCGAACGCCTAAAACCAAGTTCCGACAGTCCATACGTTTCGCTGTAGTTTTCGTGGATGGTCGACGCCTTCAGATTATCCTTCACGATCGAAGGATCGATCTGAAAGATGCCGCCGCTGTTGTTGTTATTCAGCATAACCAATCTCCTCTGAACATAACATCTTCTGCATGAATTCTTCGGGTTGAGTTCATTATATATGATATAATCATTAACATGCAAACAAATTGGATCCAGCAGAAATACTTAAAAAAAGCGGGGCTCATCGCCCTGGTCACAGTACTCGGCATGACGCCGCCGCTGTCGACGGATATGTACATGCCTTCCCTGCCGAAAATGGCAGAGTACTTTCACGCACCCGCAGCACTCGTCAACATGACCATGGTGATGTTCTTTATTTCCATGTCTGTAGGCATGCTTCTCATGGGGCCCCTCAGCGACAGAAGCGGGCGCAAAAAGATTCTGATCATTTCGCTGCTGCTCTACATGCTCTCAAGCGCGGGCTGCGCTCTGACGACCAGCGTCTACCTGCTGATCCTCATGCGGATCATCCAGGGAATCGGCGCAGGCGGCATGGTATCCCTGTCCATCGCCATCATCAAGGACTGCTTCGAAGGACCGACCCGGGCGACAGCTCTGGCTGTGGTCCAAAGCATGTCCGTCATCGCGCCTATTGCAGCGCCGGTCATCGGCGCCCTGATCATACAGGTCTCCACATGGAGGATGGTCTTTCTCGTGCTGGCGGCAATCTCAGCCGCCTGCCTCATCACGACCTTCTTCTTCGAGGAGTCCATCCACGAAGACGAGATCAACGAAGGCGGCGTCATCGACTCGATCAAACGGATCGGCGTCGTCGGGCGGAACATCAACTTCACGGCCTTCCTGCTCACAGTGTCCTTCTATTCAGCGCCGTTCATGGCCTACCTGGCGGTGGCGTCCTATGTGTACGAGGATTACTTCGGGCTGCAGCCGACCACATTCAGCATCTTCTTCGCCATCAACGCGCTGACCTCTGTCTTCGGTCCGCTCATCTATATGAAGATCAACAGCAAGGCTCCTGCAAAAGCAACCATGTGGGTTTTGCTGATCACCGGTTTCGCAGCAGCGGCTGCCATGCTTTTGCTTGGGCACTTCTCACCAGTTGCCTTCCTGGCGACGATGATTCCGTTCAGCGTCGTCAACAGTTACATGCGGCCGTTCTCCACGAACCTGCTGCTGGATCAGATCCGGGGGGATACCGGATCCGCATCCGCCCTGCTGAATTTCACGCACACGCTCCTGGGCAGCATCGGCATGTTCATCGGTTCCCTTCCCTGGGGCTCCTACATCAGCGGCATCGGCATGACCATGCTGGGTTTCATGATACTGACCCTGGCGGCTTGGCTCTTTGTCTTGAAGTCAGGCAAAATCAGCATGAAGGGTCTCTAACAGAATGTTTCTGATAGAGGACTTCCGGCAGAGGCCGAAATATTAACAAACCTAAAGGAAACAATCCCTATCTGCCGTTGTATAATTTATCTGTGAAAGACCCGGTGTTCGCGGATCCGCATCACCGGCAAATCGGAGTATTGCGATATGCAGAAAGGGATAGTATGAGAAGTTTTTTAAGAATGATACTGCTGGCCGGACTGATCGCCATGATGGCATTTGCTTTTGCAGCGTGCGGCGGTTCGGGCACAGATGAAAAGAGCACTACAGAATCACAGACAAAGTCTACGGAGCAAACCGAAGCGACGGAAGAGACAACAACGGAAGCCGCGGATGACTATGACATCATGAAAGGTTCCAAACTGGAGGCAAACGGCAGCGAACTGCTCCTGTACGGGAACGATTTTCTGCTGATCATGCCGAACAATGACGATTGGGGCTATGAGCAGACTTCCCCAACGAGCGTGACGATTTATGATAAGGACTCACGTGAAGACGGTTTTGGCGGCAACCTTGTCACTATCATGGCATTCGATCCGTCGGATAAGTCCTATGAAGATTTTCCGGACTATGCTGTCGCCGGCACAGGCAAAAATGTGAACAAGACATTTATCGCCCTATTCCCGTCCGATGCGCAGTTCGATCCGAACGATGCGGAGGACGAAGCAGAGTATATGGAGCTGTTCAATCATGTGAAAAAGATCGGCGAAGGAGCGGCCAACAGCCCGTTCCAGACAGCGGACAGCGACTGATCCTGAGCAACCTGAACAAAAGAAAAACGCCGTATCGAATCCATTTCGATGCGGCGTTCTTATATTTTTGAAACGATTACGATTCTTTCTCCTGTTTCTTGATTTCCTCCCACAGGGAAACGTTCTCGTCGATGCTGTCGACCTTCACATCACCGAAGACCCAGGGGTGCCTGCGGATCATCTTCTCTGCGATTCCCTGGATCACATCGTCGATGGTGAACGCGCCGTCTTCTGTGCCGATCTGCGCATTGAGCACGACCTGCAAAAGCACATCCCCCAGTTCTTCGCACAGATTCTTATCGTCCCCTTTCAGCATGGCTTCGACGGCCTCCTGGGCTTCCTCTGTCATGTATTTCGTCAGGGTCTCATAGGTCTGCGCCCTGTCCCAGACGCATCCGTCGGGTGCCCGCAGCTGTGCGACGATGTCCACGAAATCATGGAAGGTGTAGACGTCTTTGTTTGAAAGTGCTTCTTTGGTCTGGGATGGCACGCCCGGAACAAATGCATCCTCCGCATCCATCTCGTCATCAACGATCCCGATGTCGGCCACAATGATCCGTCCGCAGTATTCTTTCGCGAAGGGCTGCAGATGCACCCTCTTCTTCGCGTGGAATGTGATCGTCACATCCGCTCTGACACAGCGTTCGTCGAGTTCGTTTTCATCGGTCAGATCACCACCCATCCCGGACGGAATGTCCAGGGCAAAGACTCTTGCTCCCGCTGCTTTGGCGCGGGCGATCCTTGCCGCTGCTGCGGCGCCCTGTTCGCGCAATCTGCCGTGAAATCCTGTTCCGTAAATGGCGTCCACAATCACATCTGCTTTTCCCGCTCCACAGAGTTCATCAACGGGAATTCCCATCTCCTGTGTGAGCTTGTAGTTTACGATCGCGTCCGGTGTCTGCGGCTCGCCGTCCACCAAAACGAGGCCGACATCCCAGCCCTTCTGCGCGAGCAGCCTCGCCACAACAAATCCATCCCCGCCGTTGTTGCCTTTGCCGCAGTAGATGCGTGCCGAGAGCTGACGCTCCGACGGGTGTGGCCGTTTACGGGTGGCCATGGTGATCTCAACGATCCTGTTCGCCGCGATCGTGCCGGCGTTTTCCATCATCTGATAGTATGACAGACCGGATGCATCGGTCGCTCTTTCGAGTTCCTTCATCCGGTCGCAGCTTACATAGTATTCGCTCATTGTCATTGTTTCCTTTGTTTGTTTTTTCCCTTTTCATCCGCAAGCGCATCCGCCGTGTACTATTCTCCCTGCGGCCAATATACGCAGTAGCATGGATAGTACTCGCCCATGTAGACCCAGACGGTATCGCCCATTTCGAGCTTTGTCTTTTTGTCAGAGAAGTAGAGATCTGGGATGAACAGCTTGACTGTCGTGCGCTTCTTGCCCTTGAGCAGGACGCCCTCTTTTGTCGGCTGCTCCCTGAACGCATCCAGCTTGGTGCGGAAATTTTCGATTCCCGTTTCCTTGCCGAAGTGGTCAGCGAACTCTTCTACATCTGCATAGACAACATTGTCCGGATCCTGGAACCAGCCGAATCTCATCATAGTTTTACCTCCTTGCTGATGCCAGTTGTGATGCTTTTGCTTCTGATTGCATGGTACATATCCACGGCAAAAAAGTCAAGCGAGTAACTGCGTGGACAAATGGACCCGCGCATACTATAATGCATGAGAGACCTAACAGAGGGGAACCGCCATGAAAGAAACTGAAAAGAAAGAAATCGAACAGAAAGAAATCGAACTGAAGCCTGTCGTTGTGCGTCCGAAGTTCGCGGACATCGATGTGATCGACAACCTGGAGGCAGGCGGCCGCAAACGCTGCAGCATCACGGTGGATTATTCAGAGTACGACGTGAAAGCGCTGATCCGGGAAGGTCTGGATCTTGACGGCGCCCTGGCCCATTACAAAGAACGCATCACGTATATCGTGAAGCGTTATCTTCTGACGGACTTTGAAGTGCGGAACGGATGGGAGGAAGTTCTGGACGCCATCCGGCCGTACGTGGAGAAGTATTATAACTAGATGCTCATGAAGATGCTGACCAGCACCGGTACAGCCGCTGACAGAACGACTCCGTTTACGAAAGAGTAAACGGCGATGCTGCTGTCGGTGGCTTTTTCAACGAGCGGAAGACAGACATCCATGGAAGAAGCGCCGGGCAGACAGTAGCATTCAATATACCCCAGGTGCCTTGCGCAGACGGGGATCAGCAGGATCCCGATCACTTCGCGGATCACGTTATGCATGAACGAAATGGCGCTCACCTGCAGAGAGTAGTCCACCAGCATGGCTGACGCCAGCGAGTACCACCCAAGCCCTGATCCGATGCAAAGGCCATCCTGCGCGCCGAAAGGCAAAAACAGAGATGCGATGACGGACCCCAGCATCATCGCGCCAATCGAAACAAACGGGAACACAACCACGCGCCATCCGGCGCTTTTGAAATTTTTGGCGAGAGTTCCTTCTGTGCCAATGTCGATCCCAACGAGCGCCAGCAGCATGCAGAGCGTGATTGTCAGCAGGTTTCCGACCTGTGCGATGAATCCGTCCGGTAGGAACAGATAGCCTGCAGCGATCCCCACTGCGACAAATATAACGATGATCAGCGTCAGGCTGTTCAGTTTCGGCTTTGCAGCCTCGCCGGATCCGTCTTCTGCCGCGGCTTTTCTCGCTTCGCCGCGCCTGCCGTAACGGTCGAATCCCATGAGCCTGCGGACGATCGTAAACGCCAGCACCGTCACGAACATGACGATGAGCGTAAACGCAAATGAAACAAGGCCGATCGTGCCGAGAGACGAAACGATCTCTTCACTGGCACCGATCCGGCTTCCCATCAGAAATACGAGCAGGATAATGACGAGGGTCTGAAGGTCTCCGACCCACTTCCAGCTTTTATTCTGTTTTTTGAGCCTCGCGCCGATGAAATATCCTGCTACTGTTACTGCGAGGTATAGCAATAAATATGTCAAGTCTGTTCTCCTCGATTCGGCGGCGTCACCGGCTTTTGATGCACCACCAAGTCACTGTTGCGATAATGATCACTGCCCCCGCAAGGGCGAATGGTCCAGGCACTTCTCCTATGAAAATGGCGACCCAGACCGGGTTGAGCAGCGGCTCCAGCATACCGATGAGAGAGCACGCCAGGGGCGGGCAGTCTCTGGAGGCGATTCCATACAGAACGTATGGGATGCCCAGCTGGAACACGCCCAGTATTATAACATACAAAATCTCGATCGCCGCAACTTCTTCTGTCTGCGGCAATCCGACCGGCACGCCGATCATCAGCGTAATCATGTGGGCAATCAGGATCCCGCTCATGCGCGTCGCGTCGTCATCACCGCCCCGGCCGACCATCACAAACATCTGCCCTAAAGTCACGCCGGCCAGGATTCCAAGGATGTTTCCCAGCAGATTTCCAGGTGACAGCTGATCCAGGAAGAACAGCACCATACCGCCCATCGTGATGCACACGACCAGAATGTCCTGCTTTCGCATCTTCTCCTTAAAGAAAACTGCTGAGATGAGCAGGATGAAAATCGGCGCGGTGTATTGGAGCACGATGGCGTTGGCTGCTGTCGTCAGTTTGTTGGCGATGGTGAAAAGGGTCGCCGAACATCCCAGTCCCATCCCTGCGAGGAGTGAATACCGATTCAGCTTGAATCGCGTGCGCGTCGCCGCCATGTACAGCGCCATGATGCTCCCAGAGATTCCGCTGCGCACGCCTGCGATGAGGAACGGGTTCCACGAAATGAGTTTGATGAAGATCCCGCCCAGGCTCCACATTGCTGCCGTGATCACCATCAGGAGCATCGCTCTGTTTTTTCTCTTCCGGTCAGTCAGTTGTTCCGTCATCTCCGCGTGCTCCCATGATGCATTTTGTGATAGAGTTCGATGCCGGCGTAGATCAGCCCGATCACAATCAACGCGAACACGAGATAGCCTGCCAGATACCACTTGTCACCGGTTACTTCCGCGATCCAAGCCAGCGGTGTTCCCTTCAGCGGCCAGTTGACGAACATGTAGTTGCAGTCTGCAATGCAGTCAAACACATAAACCGGTATGCCTGCGCAAATCAAAAAGATCCATGGGTAATGGGCGTGGCGGATGCCGAGGCGTGTCCACCCGCTCTTCACCATCAGGATCGGATAAAGCAAAAGCAACCCATGCCAGGCGTACCCGTACAGGTTCATGAAATTGAAAACCGGATACAGGTGGGCCCAGTCGGGAAATAATAACGCCGCGATCGTTCCCGGCAGGATAAGAACGCAAGCGATCTCTCCCCAGATCATCCGCCACCGGTCTGTCTGCGCAAGAGATGCCGCAATAAAAACGAACAGCCCGAGACTGCACAGGTGCAGAGGCAGATAGCCCACGCCGAAGTGTCCGGAACAAATCAGGAACCCATCCTTGAAGAGTTCCAGACAGACCATGATCCAGGGGATGACGCGCATCGCGCGTTCCAGCCTGGAATTCGATCCGCGGGATTCGCCGGATGATCCGGATGGGCCGGACACACTGGATGAGCCGGGCGCGCCGGCTGTCAGCATCCGGACGGTCAACACGATAAGCACGCCAAGAACAAGCAGGGTCATGATGTGCTCTGCGCTGAAGCGCATATAGCCAAGCCCCTGCGACAAGTCTTCATATTGTTTCCAGAAATACTCGGACACAGGTTATCCTTTGATGATCTCTCCGTGATATCCTTCGAGTCCGCCAATACTTCTGACGTTACTGTATCCGGCGCGTTTCAGTCTCTTGACTGCTCGGTCTGCCCGCGCGCCGGTCGCACAGTATACGAACACCGGCGTGTCCAGCGCAGGAATCACCTTGTTCGCGCTCTTGAGCTGGTTCAGCGGCAGGTTGACGCTGCCCTGCAGCGACGCAGCTTTGTGCTCACGCGGCGTACGCACATCCAGCAGAACCGCTCCATGGTTCATGTTCGCGTGCTGCAGACGTCTGTACGCTTCCAGTTCGATATTGATGTCTAATTTCTTTCTTAAGAACATATCTCTTTTCCTCCCAGTTTATTGTATCATACCGGAGATCATTTCCCGATGATTTTGTATCCTTCCACCGTGACTCTGGTGATTTCCGTTCCCAGTTCATCTACGACATTCACCTCATAGAAGCAGGTCTGCCGTCCGTCCTTGATGCAGTGCGCTTCGCAGATCAGATGCTTGCCTTTATTCTGATTCATGAAAACTGCCTGTGTGCCCAGCGTCACGCATGGGACTGAATCGAAGTTGGACGCGATTGCAAAGGCAAAATCGCACATGGTGAAATACACGCCGCCCATCACCGCATCGATCGCGTTGTAGTGCCGCTCATCCAGATCCAGCTCGACCCGGGCGAAGTGCTCACCCACTTCCGTGATCACAATGCCCGTCGCATCCGTTGCATATTTATCATTCCCGAAAAAATCTCGGGCCCTTTCAAGATCCGTCATTAACTTCCCCGCTTTCTTCTTTTTTCTCATTGTAACATGTAAAAGCGGCAGTTTGTGAAAAATTCGTGTGTTATAATTTGCTTGCAGGAACAAGCCACAGGAGGGAATCAAATGATCGGCAGCAATAACAACAGCAACAACGCCAATAACGCCAACAGCAAAAGCAAGGGATACGTTCAGGTGTACACAGGCAATGGCAAAGGCAAAACCACCGCAGCCCTCGGCATCACGATGCGTGCGTCGGGCGCAGGCAAGAAGATCGCATTCATCCAGTTCATGAAAGCGCTCGGCTACAGCGAGCAGAAGATTCTGTCCACCCTGCCGGGTGTCACATGGAAGACCTTGGGCAAGCCCTTCTTCATCGCAAAAGCAGGAAGCATTTCAGATGAAGACTTGGCGAAATACGGCGGCGGCTGTGTGGTCTTTGAAGAAGGTCATCCGCCGGAAGAATATATGAAGATGATCCGTGACGGTTTCGAGGAAGCAAAAGCGATGGTCCTGTCCGGCGACTTCGATATGGTCGTGCTGGACGAGATCAACTGCGCCATGTTCTTCGGGCTGCTGGGCATCGATGATGTCCTCGAACTCATCAGAAACAAGCCAGCGCACACGGAACTGATCCTGACCGGCCGGTGCGCGCCCGAAGAGGTCATCGCGGCTGCTGATCTGGTCACGGAAATGCGTGAGATCAAGCACTACTATACGAAGGGCGTTGAAGCCCGCCGGGGAATCGAGAACTGAACCCTGACAGCAATGAACCCAACAGCCCGACAAAAAATGTGTCAAAAGAACCGTCCCTTTGACACATTATGACTTGCGGCGCTGCAGGGACATGAAGATGCCCATGATGCAGAGGGCTGTGAAGATGAAGAAGCAGATGTGCATGGTGTGCATCAGTTCCGCCTGCGGGACGTCATACAGGGAGATGTTTCCGACGGTTGCGCTGACGATGATGGTGATGACTGCCATACTCATTGTCTGGCCTGTCGTGCGCATGGTGGAGACGATGGAATTCGCAACGGCGAATTTAGTTGGCGGAACGCATCCCATGATCACGTTGGTGTTCGGGGATGAAAACAGCGCGATCCCTACACCGGCAATCGCAAGCGCTACGCAGACCGCCCACAGCGGCGTGCCGACCTGCGCAAAGGCAAAGAACAGAAGCGTGAGCGAGCAGACTGCCATGCCTGAAGACGCAAGCTTATAGGCAGGGATCCGGTCAGACATCTTGCCGGTCCACGGTGAAAAGACTGCCATCAGCACCGGCTGCGCCATCATGATCAGCCCGGCCGTCTGTGATGTCAGCCCATGGCCGACCTGCAGATAGATGGAAACCAGATACCCCAGCGCAAAGGTTGCGCTGTAGTTGAAGAGCGCTGTGATATTCGACAATGTGAACACCCTGTCTTCCGCAAATATGCGCACATCGATGACGGGGTTTTTTGATTTCAGTTCTATGAGGACAAACAGAACGCCCAGCAGGAGTCCGCACACCAGGAAGGCCCACCCGAACCGGGTGCTGTTGAGCGAAGTGAATCCGTAGATGATGCAAGCGATCATCAGCATGTACACGCTGTTTCCGCTAAAATCAAATCCCGGACCTGCTTTTTCCTGCTTATCTTCATGCAGGGTGAGCGCCATTCCGAGGAAAACGAACGCCACGACTGCGCCGAAAATAAAGATGGATTTCCAGCCGAACGTATTGTTTAGGAATCCTCCCAGCGCCGGTCCGATTGCCAGTCCGACGTAAGCTCCTGAAGTGCAGATGCCGATGGCTCTGCCCCTTTCCTTTCCCGGGAATGTGCTGATCGCAATCGGCATATTCGTCGCGAAGATCATCGCGGCGCCGATGCCCTGCACCGCGCGGACAAACAGAATGCAGGCTGCGGACCAGGCCCAGATGCCGAGCACAGAAAACACGCCAAAAATGCCCACGCCAAGGATGAGCGTGTTCCGCCTGCTTGTGTTGTCCGCGATCTTTCCGAAAGGAACCGCCATCGCGGCAACGGCAAGCATATACGCAGTCGTGATCCAGCCGACATTTGCCGCGCCCATATGAAAATAATTACCCATTGTCGGTATCGCCAGATTCAGCGCGCTTCCGGAAAAGGCTGTCGCGAAAGCAGTTCCCGTCGCCACCGCCAAGGCGATTTTTTGTTCTCTTGTCATACTGTCATTATAATTGCACCAGCGCCGGACTTCCACCACAAAAAAGGAGCCCCGCATCACTGATGATGCGGTGCTCCTCTATAGTCATCTGTACGTATCACAGCAGCGACTCTTCGGTCTCCGGATCGAAGAAGTGCATGGCCTGTGTCTGGAGATTCAGCCTCAGATGTTTACCGGCGCTCATGGCTTCGACATCCAGTCCCAGCGTTGGCACGATGGCGATGATCTCCGTCTCCTGTTCACCAGACACGCCTGTGCCGGCGGCTTTCAGATGCAGATGCATTTCGCTGCCCATCATCTCGGCGACCTCGATGACAGCATCGATGCCGGTGCCGTCCTCGCTGATGATGACATTGACAGGTCTGACGCCGACAACAACTTCACGCTCTCCGGAAACGCCTGCATTTGCCAACGCTCCTGCCGTTTCGTCCGCCAACTGGAACTTTTCGCCGAGGATCTCTACAGTATAGCCGCCCTCCTGCTTATGAAGCCTGCTTGCCGGGAAAAAGTTCATCTGCGGCACGCCGATGAAGCCGGCCACAAAGAGATTCTTTGGGTGTGTGAACACTTCCTGCGGCGTTCCGATCTGCTGGATGAAACCATCCTTCATGATAACGATTCGGTCTCCCAGCGTCATGGCCTCCACCTGGTCGTGGGTGACGTAGATGAAGGTCGTGTTGATCTTTTTGCGAAGTTTGATGATCTCCGCACGCATCTGGTTCCGCAGCTTCGCGTCCAAATTTGAAAGAGGCTCGTCCATGAGGAAGACCTTCGGGTTTCTGACGAAGGCACGACCCATGGCGACACGCTGCCGCTGCCCTCCGGAAAGTGCTTTTGGTTTTCTCTCCAGGAGCGGAGTGATGTCCAGGATCTCAGCCGCTTCACGCACATGGGCGTCGATCTCTGCCTTGCTGTATTTCTGCATCTTGAGTGAGAATGCCATGTTCTCATAGACCGTCATATGCGGATACAGCGCATAGTTCTGGAAGACCATGGCGATGTCCCGGCTTTTCGGCGCGACTTTGTTCATGTACTCGCCGTCGATGTATAGTTCTCCTTCGCTGATTTCTTCAAGTCCCGCGACCATCCGCAATGTTGTGGACTTGCCGCAGCCTGACGGACCGACCAGCACGACGAATTCCTTATCGGCGATCTCCAGATTGAAATCCTGGACAGCGACGACGCCTTTGTCCGTGATCTGCAGATTTGTTTTTTTCTGTTCTCCCTGATCGTCCTTTTTCTTCTTCTCGCTGTCGTCAAACGGATAAATCTTTTTGACGTTTTTCAGAACAACCTCAGCCATTATTCTGCCTCCTTGTTTTCATCATAGGTCTTAACAGCCGCTTCATCCGGCACGAACGACGAACCGACGCCGTCGATTGTAGACCCAAAACCATCGAGCGCCTGGGTGCAGTTATTGAGCACTTCCTGCTTTTGCATACTCTCGTCCGAAACAAGAGTATCTATATGGTAAGCGCCTGCGTCCATCATGTCTTCCAGCGTGCCGTCATCCAGGCACCATACGTTCCTGCCGAACTCATTGATCATATCCTTCTGCCTGCAGTTGCCGTTGAATTCGATTGCAGAATCGCCTCCCACGAAGAGATTGTCATAGATCTTATTGCCTTTGCTCCTCTGTACGCCGATCTGGGTACCGTTGTCGACAAATGTATTGTTGTAGAATTCGCAGTTCTCGGTGAAGCCCAGATCCCTGTCATAACCGCCGAAGCAAAGCCCGCACCAGCCCTGGCAGTCCGCAATGACATTGTCATGGACTTTGACGCCCGACACTTTGAATAAAGGATTGACGTCCGGGCTGTGCTCTGTCGCGACCTCGATGCCGATGTCGCAGTTGTAAACGAAGTTTTTACAGATTTCTATATCCTGTCCGCCGTCTACATAGATGCCGTCTGCGCAGAGATCATACTCCCCGTCTTCGTAATACGCCGGATTGCCTTCCGCGCTGATGTTGTACACCGTATTGCCGAAGCACTTGCCGTTTCTGGCCATGTCGACCTCGAATAGATCCGCGGGATCCTCTGCTTCCATGTGCTGCGCGGTACCCTCGAATCCGATCATATCGATGCCGATATTGTTGTTGTCGTGGATCGTGTTTCCTGAGATCTCAAATCCGTCGATGTTGCCATTGAGCACCAGGGACTCGCTGTCTCCGCACTTGCATTCTGAAACTTCACATCCTGTCACAGTGAGCTCCTGCACCGGCGCCATGTCGTTGCCCGCATAGACGCAGATGCCGTGGGCGCCTACGACGCCGCTCACATTGCAGTCTTTGATGGTGATGTTTTTCAGGGGCTCATCGCCCTGATCCGGGGTGCTCTCGTAAATGATGCCGTGGGTCCCCCCTTCGACGGTGAGGCCCTCGATCACGATGTCATGGACGTTGACCATATGGATGCCGTAGCTTGGCGGAAGTTCATCCTCTTCGCCGCTCTGAAACTCACCCGGTGCAACCTTTATGATCGGCGCTGCGCCGTCAGCAGCCTTGATCACCGTCGGGCTCTCCGGCGTACCCGACATGGATGCGTCGAGTTCCAGCGTTCCGTAGGTTCCGTCCTCAATAATCGTTTCCTCCCCGGCTGTTGCCTGTATCTGCATGCCTTCCTCCTCTGTGGCCTCTTCACTCTCGTTTCCGCATCCTGCAAAAGCAAAGCACATTGCTGCTGCCAGCAGCGTCAGCAGAATGATCTTTTTCATGATTTATTCCTCCTGCCCGCAGGCTCTCCAGTACTGGGACAGTGTGTCGCGCACCCTGTCCAGGATCAGCTGCTCCGGCTCCGCTTCCAGCAGACCTTCCCGCACGTGGATAAACTGCTGCGGCATATACTGGCTGAGAAGCGGAAGCGGGATCCTGTTTCCGCTTAAGTTTGTGATCAGTTTCTCTATGGCAGCCTTTACTTCCGGTCTGTGCATGTAATATCTGCTTCGGTCGCTGTAGCTGTACTTCCTGAGCAGCGCGCTCTCCGGCTCTTCTGCTGTGTAGTGTCCCCGCCAGCTGGACGGATCTTCCAGCATCACCTGGTCGAGCACTTCGATGAAACCGGACGGCGCATCGCACAGCTCGCGTTCCATCGCGGCCAAAGCGTAAAGCGCTTCCCGCGCCGCGAAGGTCAGAGCAGGTCCGACTTTGAGGATGGCGATGCCGTCCCCGACCATTTTCTTCAGGCTGCTCTCCCGCTGGTAATCGGTGGAGTGTCCTTCCAGAACGATCCCCGGGATCTCCGCCGCTTCTTCCGTCAGCTGCGTCGCTTCTTCCGGCGCATATTCATGCACGTTGTCGTTGCCGAATTCCACGCCGGGCTGCACGACTGCAGCAATGATCCTGTTCCAGGGGCTCTCCGCGCCGTCTGCCAGACCGGCTGCTGTAAACTTTTCTTCGAAGCAGGCAAGCATTTCCTTCAGCGCTTTTGGTTTTGTTACGCTGAGGGCGTCCTCTTCACCGCTTCCACCTGGTGTCGGCACTTCGCTGCCGATGACGTAGACAGGCGGGACAGTAACGGCCGCGTCGCAGCTTTCTCTGTATTCTGCGAAGCCTCTCTCGGACGCCTTGCAGAGCCGGACGGTCCGGTCTGCGATTTCCTCTGTGGACAGCGTGACCTCACTGCCCAGCGGCATGCTCGCGTCGAGATGGATCTTCGTAAATCCTGCTTTTGCAAATTCATAGGCAAGTGTTTCAGCGAGGTCCATGGCTTCCGAAGCGTCCTGCTTCTGCCAGGCGACCGGACCCAGATGATCGCCGCCGAGGATGACTCTGTCAGCCGGAAGTCCCAGTTCCGACGCACGTGAAAGGACGTGGTCTCTGAAGTCGGCAGGCTTCATTCCCGTGTAGCCGCCGAACTGATTGACCTGGTTTGCCGTTGCTTCGATAAGCACCGGCGTGCCGGTCTTCACCGCCTGCAGGATCGCCGCGTCGATGACGAAGGGGCTGCTGCTGCACACGGAACAGATGCCTGCCGGAATCCCGCTTTTTTGCTGTTTTACTAGTTGTTGTAAGTAGTGTATATCTTGCATTGTTCGATCCTCGCAGCTTATTCCTCGTAAATCGTAACGCCCTGCACGACCCGGTTGACTTCACCTGTCGGGCACGGATTGTCCGGAGTGATTCCCAGTTTCATCGAATACAGCATGGCCAGAGTCTGCGCAGCCATGATGTAGGCCGGCGCCAGAAGGCAACTGGCGGACTTGTTCCGGTAGCCCATGTTCAAATAGAGATCGCAGCATCCGGCCGCTTCTGCATCTTCCGACGACGCGACTGCGATGATCTTGCTTCCCTTCCGGTCTCTGTCGAGTTCCTTCAGCACATCCATTTCATATCTTCTTGTAAACGGATCATCGGAGAGGAACACGACACAGAGCGTTTCGTCGTCAACGACGGATTTCGGTCCGTGCCTGAATCCCATAGGCGTATCATGCAGCGCGACCATCTGCCCCGCTGTCAGTTCGAGCACCTTGAGCGCAGCTTCCTGCGCGAGCCCTTTCAGGACATCGCTTCCCAGATAGACGATCCGGGCAAAGTCGTTTTCGGCAACAAACTCCGCAAGTTCTTTGTGTCCGCCGGCGAGGAATTTCTCCGCGCTGCTCACGGTCTCGTAGAGGTCCATCTCGTAGTTTCCTGACAGGGCCACGAGCGCAGCGATGTACATACAGGTGAAGCTGCTGGTCATAGCGAAGCTTCTGTCATTGGTCTCCGGCGTGAGCACCAGGCTGAAACAGTTTGCCTTGTCCGCAGCCAGCTTCGCAAGCGCGCCTTCTTCGTTGCAGGTGATGAACAGATGACTCACTTTATCTGAAATCCGCTCCGCCGCCTTGACCGCGCCGACAGATTCCGGGCTGTTGCCGGATCTGGCGAAGGATACGAGCAGCGTCTTCCGCTCCGGTGAAACGAACAGCTCCGGCGTGGCTACGATGTCTGTCGTACCGATGGCGTGAACGCGGCCGGAAAGCTTTTGCAGTAAAGCAGGATACAGGCACCGCCCCACATATTCGCTTGTCCCTGCGCCGGTCAGGATGATGTCGCATTCGCCTGCCGTCGCATTATCGATAAAACTGCTCAGCGGCCCGCGAACGCCGCGCACCTGTGCGATTGTTTTCTGCCAGACGTCCGGCTGCTGTGAGATTTCTTCCGCCGTGAAAATGGCGTTTCTTGTTTTCAGTTCTTCTTTCTGATATCCAAATAACATGCTGCGTTCTCCTTATTTCATTCCTGTCATGGACAAGCCCTTGATGAACTGTTTCTGGAAGATGATGAACACAACTGCTGCCGGGATCATGATGAGCGCGGAAGCAGCCATCGTCGCCGACAGGTCGGTCGTATGCTGGGTCGAGAAGTAGCTCAGAGCCAGCGGAAGTGTCATCTTTTCTGTCGATGAGAGGTAGATCAACGGATTGAGGTAGTCGTTCCAGTACTCCATGAAGGTGAAGATGGCCAGTGCTCCGATGGCCGGCCGGATCTGCGGAATAACGATCCTCCAGTATATTGCAAAATCTCCCGCGCCGTCGATGCGCGCGCTTTCGATGAGTTCCCGCGGGATCTCTTCGCAGTACTGTTTACAAAGGTAGATTCCGAAAACGTTCACGAAGGACGGAATGATCAGCGCCCATACAGAGTCGTAGAGACCGATGTCATCGATGATGATGAACGTGGTGATCATGGTGACCTGCGCCGGTACCATCATGGTGAACATGAGCATGGCGAAGAGGAAGTCCTTTCCTCTGAACCGGAAGCGCGCGAACAGGTATCCCACCAGCGTACTTGTAAACAGGATCACCAGCGTGTTCGTGCAGGTGATGAAGACCGAGTTGCCAAGCCAGTGGAAGAACGGCGACTTGGTCAGCACTTTGATATATCCGTCGAGGGTGAATTCCTGCGGAATGATGTGCATCGGATCTGTCAGTGTCTCCATCGTTGTCTTAAAGGAATTGCTGAGCATCCATATATAAGGAATGACAACGATGATCGATACGGCCAGCAGGATCGCGAAGATGAGCGCCCTGCTTTTGAAATCTCTTGTGTATGCGAAATCTTTCATATTAGTACTCCCAATCAACTCTGTTGATGCGCTGCTGCACAAGGCTTACGATGAGAATCAGCAGGAACAGCACGACTGACAGTGCCGCTGCGTATCCCATTTCCTTGTAAATGAACGCATTCTCGTAGATATAACTTGTGAGTACCAGTCCGGAGTTCTGCGGTCCGTCTTTGAAGAGCAGGACGCTGAACTGCGCGAACATCTGGAAGTATGAGATCAGTGTCATGAGAATAACGAAGGTCGTCGTTCTGCCAAGCAGCGGCAGCGTGATGTGGAAGAATTTGTTCCACCCGCCTGCATGGTCGAGATCTGCCGCTTCATAGACTTCGCCGGGGATGCCGTCAATGCCCGCTGAGTAGAGGATGATGTTGTAGCCAAGGTCCGCCCACAAGGTGAAGACAATGACCGAAAACATGACGTAGTGAGGATCGCCTGTCCATGCTACGCCTTCCCCTCCAAAAGCTTCGATGATCTGGTTGACGAGTCCGATCTTCGTGTTGAAAATACTCCTCCCCCACACGACTGCCGAGGCGACCATAGGCGCCATACACGGCAGGAATACGATCATCCGGAAGAAGCTCCTGGTCTTGTTGCTCTTCATCTGGCTGATCAGCGTCGCGACGGTAAGAGAAATCACTATGTTAAGAGCAACTGCAACGACGGTGAATATGATCGTGTTCTTGAACGCTTTGACGGCGTCCGGATCGTCGAGCAGTTCTCTGTAGTTGTCAAGTCCAACAAACTCCGCAGAATGGTTCAGCGGATTGTAATTCATAAAGGATATCCCGAGTGTTCCCAGGATCGGGATAATAAGAAAAATCAGTGCTTCCGCAAATATTGGTATCAATATGAGCAGAAGAAATTTGCGGCTGGTTGTCAATTTGATCACCTTCCGGTTCTGCGCCCGGCATCTTCAAGGCCGGGATCTAAATATCAGAGTTTGCAAAGGCGCGGAGAGCAAACGCCCCCGCGCCTTTATTCATGTGATTATTTGTACAGTTTCTTGTTGAGTGTCTTTTCGAGGGCAGCCAGAGCTTCATCTGTCGAGCCTGCCTCGCCTTTGCAGTATGCGCTGAATGTTTCGTTGATACATTCTTTGAATACGTCTGTGTTGAAGAATCCGATGAACTGCGCGCCGTCGAGGATACCTACGAGCGGTTCAGCAATCGGGTACTTCTTGAGATACTCAGGATCCTGCGCGACTGCTTCCTTGGCAGGAATCTGCCCGCAAGCCAGATTGTGCTGCATGATCACTTCGTCAGAGAAGAAATAGTTGAGGAAATCGAAAGCTGCAGCTTCCTGCGCCTCATCCAGTCCAGCCGCGACAGCCATGGACCAGCCTGTCTCAGATGCGAATTTTTTCTCAGGGCCGTAGAACGGCATTGCAACATAGTCGAAGTCTTTGCCAAGCTCAAGACCGAAACTGTCTATGCCTTCCTGCAGGCACCAAGGTCCGCGCGGTACCATCATGACATCACCGGTGTACAGTTCCTGATATCCTTCGATATCGCTGCCGTCATCCAGGCCGGAAAGGTTGGTGACTGCATTGTCTCCGGACGCCATAGCTGCCAGCTCATCCCAGGCCTTCTTGGCGGCATCTGAAGTGACGTTGATCGTCCCGTCTTCATTCAGATAGTTTTCACCCTGCGAAAGGATCATGGAAGTCCACAGATACATAACGCCGTCCCAGTTGACGAAGTCAAATCCCTTGACTTTGATCTTGTCTCCGTCTTTGACGGTTCCCTTTTCGGCTGCGGCTTTCAGTTCGTCCCATGTAGTCGGAACTTCGACGCCGGCGTCCTTCATGACATTGTTGTTGACGACCAGTCCGCCGCACTCAATGTTGAACTCCTGCGGAATGCCGTAGATGACTCCGTCCGCTTCCAGCGCGCCGTAAGTGTTCGGATAGCATTCTTCCTTGACTTCTTTCTGCATGTCTTCAGGAAGCGGCGCTAAAACGCCTGCAGGCGCGAAATCGACGCCCCAGCCTCCCCACATCTCGTAGATGTCAGCTCCGCCTTCTTTTGACATGAGTGCTGTCTGCACCTTTGACTCGAACTCGTCATACGGGAATGACTCAATGTTGACTGTTACGTCAGGATGCTCCTCCATGTAGGCGTCAACGATGCTCTGATATGACGCATTCCATGATTCTTCATTGTTGTGTGTCCACAACGTCAGCGTTGTTCCGTCAGAACTGCCGCCACTGTCTGAGCCGCCGCATCCGGTGATCACGAGTGCGATCCCCAGGGTCAGCACGACTGTCAGGGCGATCAGAATCAGTTTCTTTTTCATTTCTTTTTCCTCCTTAGAATCAGATAATAACCACCGACTAGAACTTGAAATAACTTAAATACGCTCTATTCTTCTCAAGCATCTCCTGAACCATGTTATGGATTTCCTCCATGCTGCATACGCTTGCCGTAAGCGGGTCCTGAAGAACTGCCTGGAATACCAGATCAGTATCGCCTGTGATCGCTGCCTGTACTGCCATCTCCTCAAGCTTCGCTGAGTGGGATACCAGTGCTGACAACTGGGGCGGAAGTGTGTACACGCCCTTGACATGGATGCCGGTTTTGTCTGCCATGACCGGCACCTCCACGCAGGCGCCTTCATCTATATTGGTGATATACCCCTTGTTCCTGAGGTTTGCGTTAAACGGAAACGAAGTACCATCGCCGTAAATGGCGTTGAAGATATTCGATGCGTATTCATCGCCGCGCTCCAGTTCAACCTCTCCGTTCTCAAGCCAATCAGAGTATTCTGCTTCCCAGGTGTCTTCACGGTTCATGTACTCTTTCAGTATATACGCGTATTCGCCCGGGTTCCATCCTGTTCCGTGCATGCAGTATTTCTCAATGAGATCAGGTCTCTTACGGAACCACGGATTGTACTCCGAATTGTGTCCTGAGGACTCTGTTGGGAAGTATCTGAGATATTTGAACATCTCGATCCGGACAGGTTCTTCTGCTGCGACTTCCGGTCTGGTGATGGCTTCCCGCAGCGCCGGATACATGTCCTCGCCATTGTGTTTCAGTTCCAGATAGAATGCCTGGTGATTGATGCCAGCGCAGGTGTAGTCCAGTTCCCCTTTCTGCAGCCCGAGCCAGCCTGCCAGCATCTCCGCTGTTCCCTGCACACTGTGGCAAAGACCTGTGATGCTCACATCCGACTGTGCCTGCAGATAGCTGACGAGCATAGCCATCGGATTGGTGTAGTTGAGAACGACCGCGTTCGGACAAAGCTTCTCAACATCTCTGATGATCTCCAGCAGGACAGGAGCTGTCCTGAGAAAGCGGAAGATCCCCGATGGGCCTCTCGTATCGCCGACACAGATATCCACGCCGTACTTCTTCGGGATCTCAACGTCATACCGCCAGACGTCCACGCCACCCTGCAGCACTGTAATCAGTACGCCGTCCGCGCCCGGCAGCGCTTCGAGCCTGTCCGTCGTCGCCGTGACCGTCGCATGGTGACCGCCGGCTTTTACGACCTTCTCGATGCCGCGTCTGGCATAGTCCAGTCGCTTTGCATCGATATCCACGAGGGCGATCTCTGCGTCATCAAAGCTTTCGAATGTCATCAGGTCTCTTACCAAATCTCTGGTGAATTCCAGAGAACCTGCGCCTATAAAAACAAATTTCCTCATGTGCGTCCCTCTTTGTTTAGTAAACAAAACCTTTCAATACACTTTACTTTGTTATCATTATAGAGCGTTTTTACCCAAATGTAAACTGTTTTTTGCTGCCAAATAAAGGAATGTGTTCGAATTATGGCTTGACTGACCCTCTAATATAGTGTATATTGTTTACTAAACAAGGAGGCTATCTATGGCTACAATACGAGAGGTTGCAAAGAGAGCCGGCGTGTCGGCCGCCACCGTATCACGGGTCCTTTCCGGTGATCCGGGGTTCAGCGTCCGTGAAGAGACGCGCCGCAAGATCAACGATGCCGTTGCACAACTTCAGTATGAGATCCCCGTCCGGCAGCAGAATCAGTTCCGCTTTGGCTGCGTTCTTTCCGATACGACTGACAAATACTCGGATCCTTTCTTTGTCGATATTCTTGTCGCTATGGAAGAAGCATGCAAAAGCAGGAACGCCACCATTGCCGTTGTCAAGTCATTTAGAGAACTGGACAATCCCCAGATTCTGCAGGAGATCATTGGTGCCGGACTGGATGGCGTATTCCTGATGGAGCATGTCTCGCCGGAAGCCATGACAGCGCTCGAAACGCATATCCCGCACATCATCTTCATCGACAAAGATGAACCCGAATATGATTTCGACAACGTAGGGTTCGATCACACAACTGCCAACTGGCAGGTGATGAACGCCCTTCTCGACCGCGGATACAAGCGAATCGCCCTCATCAGCGGCAGTTCTCCGGCGATGCCTCTGCCCGAAACCATCCGTATGGTAATATACAGAGAGATGCTTCGCCGCGCGGGGTTCGAATATGACGAGGAGCTGGTCAAAGACTGCGGCTGGGATCTGGATCTCTGCAAACAGCAAACACAGGAACTCATGAGACTTCCTAAGCCGCCTGACGCCATCTTCGCCGGCAGTGATTCTCTGGCTTCAGTCGTGCTTGGCACTCTCTACGCCGATGGCTACCGCTGTCCCCGTGATGTTGGCGTTATCGGATTCAACAACATCGACCTCAGTTCGCACCTGGTGCCTCCTCTTACCACCATCGAAGTTCCGACATCGGACATCGGCAAGGCGGCAGTCGAACGCATGATACAAGTCATAAAAGATAAGGATTCGTCTATCCGGCGCATCCTCTTCCCTACCAAACTGATAGAAAGGAAGTCACTGAAATGAACACACCTGAAACGAAATACTACATCGGCATCGACGGCGGCGGAACCAAAACAAAGTTTCTGGCCGGCCGCGTAATCGAAGGAACCAAACCTGACGGCACGGGCACATCCGGTCTCGAAGTGATCGGTGAATACACCGGCGGCGGATGTCATTATATGCAGATTGGTTTTGACGGATTGGAGCGTCTCATACGCGAAGGTGTCACGGCGGTTTGTGAAAACGCCGGCATCCGGCCCGGCGATGTCGCTTTTGCTTTTGCCGGATGTGCCGGTTTCGGGGATGTGGAATCTGATCAGCCTATGGTCGACCGCGCAATGGCAGCAGGCTTTGGCGACATGCCCTTCGCTGCGGAAAACGACAGCGCCAATGCTTTGGAAGGCGCACTCTGCGGCGCGCCCGGCATCAACATCATCGCAGGCACAGGCTCCATTGGAAGCGGCCGCAACGCCGCCGGCAGGTTCATGCGCTGCGGCGGGTGGCACTACGCCCTGGGCGGCGATGAAGGCAGCGCCTACTGGATTGCCTGGAACCTTCTTAAAGAGTATTCCCGTCAAAGCGACGGCCGAGACGAAAAGACGCTGTTATATGACGCGGTCAACGAAGCGCTCGACCTGAAGACCGACGACGAGATGGTCACCCGCGTGGTCAATGAATGGCATTTGGACCGCCCACGCATTGCAGGTCTGGCACCGATCGTCAGCCGTCTGTGCGGGGAAGGCGATCCATATGCCAAAGCCATTCTGACAGGCTGTGCGAAAGAACTGGCCGATCTGGCCATCGTGCTGCGCGGCAAGCTGGGTTTCGGAGATGAGGATGTTCCTGTCAGCGGCACCGGCGGCGTCTTCAAAATCGGTCCTGCCGTTACGCAGTCCTTCGACGAGATCCTCCGCGCGCACGGTATGCATTACGTCGAACCGGCCACCACGCCCGACATGGGCGCGCTCATGCTGGCCGTTAAATACGGGCAGCAAAAATAAGTTCGATTTGCTTTTGCCATATCCCCAAATTTGTTGTATAATGCTGGGGACGGCTCGGTCTGCTAGCTCAGCTGGGAGAGCGCATGGGTCACAACCATGATGTCGTGGGTTCGAGCCCCGCGCAGACCACCAGGAACATAAGACCCCGCGCCAGTGAAATGGCTGCGGGGTTTTTCACAAATCTATATTTTAAGCATTCTGGCAGGTGCGGATCGATGTGGACGAACAAGATGCGGCTGCTTGGCCGCAGTATCCTGATACTTCTGTTTCTGGGTGTGCTTCTCGGCACATGCGATTTTAGCGCGGCTGCCGACG
>JBGUKV010000208.1:0-4955 GCA_045114655.1 Candidatus Allocopromorpha sp.
GGTCCTCTTCCCTTCCGTGCCTGGTGCATTGTGGTTGAAGAACTTCCCGTCCAGGTCGTCGAAGATCCTGATGCTTCCGTTCTCTGACATCGGAAGTCGATAGTTCTTCAGGTCCTGTTCGTTCACGCTCTTCTTACCGAATAGCTGTTCCATGTCGCGCCATGCATACCACGGCACTCTGTAGAATCGGGACAATTCAAAGCTGACCAGGACAAAGACGATGGCACCAAGGTCCCACGCCCGCTCCATGGTGGCAGCCTGTTCGCGAGTCACTCTATCCTGGCGAATGCTCTTCTGCTGAGTGTTCTTCGCTTCGAACACTACAGAGTATCCGCCATAGTAAGTGCCCGAGAAATCAGGCTGAGCTTTCTTCTCGTAGATAGCACGGAAGCGCCCGCTCCCATCCATCTTGGTGATCTGCCTCACTGGCTCTGGTGTCTTCTCACAGTCGGCAATACCCTTGGCTCTGTAGTAAGCCAAGGATGCTCGGATCATGGCTTCCAGCTGCTTGCCGTTCATGTTGGCATGGAAGCCGGCTGCCTGGTGTTCATAGCTCATAGGATGATCATCTTCCCTTCTTTCGATGAGTAGTGCCACATAAAACATGAGAGCTGCCGTGGTCAGCAGGGCGAGAATCATTCCGGTCACATCCTCATGCTGACCGTATGGATCCGCGAACACTGCGATGAGAGCGGCGATGAATCCAGCCATGCAGAACAGTGACGTCAGGAAGACGAGTAGATCCTCTCTCGTGATATTCAGAAGTCTTCTTCGCATGGCGCTTCTCCATTTTGTCTTGCCTTCTCGATTGCCTCGACCAAGTCCTTCCCGTCGATCTCTCCAAGCTTCTCACCATGTCTGAGAATCGGGAAAGAGTGATTAAAGTCCAGCTCATAGCCTCCAACGCCTTTAAGGATGCCACTTGTCAAAAAGTCGGCTGGAATCGGATTCGCAAGGCTAAGCTCCTGAGTCTTCCGGGTAATCTCCCTATTCAAATACCAGATAGCCTTCTGTAGGTCCTCGATGTATTTGTCAGGATCTTTCTTGCCGGCACGGCTGATGTACTTGATGGCATTGCCCAGGTGATACCCAAGCTTTTTATCTTCGATGAAGTCGATTACTTCTATGTTTCCGTCCGTATAGTGGTCCGGATGGTTTACATTGTCACTCATTGTTCTTCCTCCTCTGCTTCTACTACAGCGACTTCCACATAAGGGAATTTATACACTTCATCAGCTTTGTAATCTCCATGAAGGACACATCCAAAACTAAAGTGTGCTCGTATTTCATGAGCCGTATTGACCTCCTTTTTGAAAAAAAACGCCGGAACGATCCACCTCCTAATGAGAAGCTTAGATGTGAATTAACACATGGTGCGTTGTAACTCATGGATGGATGAATGTATGGTGATGTCAGATGGTGAAAGGCTTCACGCTCCGGCGGGAGTGGATAGATTAGTCTTCTTTGTGAGCACTCAGTCGTGCACGGTCCACTTCACTCCATGTGTGGAAGAGAGCCCAGCATAGAGGAGAGTTGATCCATTTCTGCCTGAGCGCGTATTCGTACTTCTGTTTCAACAGCTCGATTGCATCGTCGAGTGTCCATTCTTTCTTCTTGCTCATACACGCCTCCGTCAGAACGGCAGCTCATCGTCCATTTCGACAGATGAGAAGTCGTCAGGAGTGGCATTGCTGTAGCCCGCTCCGGAGTTCTGCTGATATGCCGGTACCGGCGGAGCGGGATTGCCTGCGGGAGCGGGTGCACCGGCATTCTGTCCGCCCGCTCCTGTTTCCGCCTTGGATCCACAGAAGGAGACGGTGTCAGCAACGATTTCGACAGCAGTCCGCTTATTTCCGTTGCGGTCTTCGTACCCGCGGACCTGAATAGATCCCTGGACGGCGATCATCTGGCCTTTCCGGAAATACCTGGTCACGAACTCGGCAGTCTGCCGCCAGGCAACCACATTGATGAAGTCGGTCTGCCGTTCCTGACCCGGTTTCTGATAGTTTCGGTCGACAGCGACGGTGAAGCTCGTGACGCTGATGCCGTTTGGCGTTGTTTTAAGCTCGGGGTCGGTGGTAAGCCGGCCCATGATTATTGCACAGTTAAGCATTGGTGTTTTCCCGTGTCTCCTTCCCATCATGGTCTTTGGCAGCCTTCCTGTGACAGGAAGGACAGTAATCAGGGACCTTCAGGACCTTGGCGCCACAATGAGCACAGACAAAGTAGTCGAACCATCCGTCATTGTGAGCCGTGAAGATGGTCCGGAACTCACTGGATCCACCCGCTCCCTGTTTCGGATCCGAAGCAGGAACCTCGGAAGCAGAGTTGGTCACAGCGGTGTTCTCAGCGGCGATTCGCTCGGCCTCTTCCAGCTTTGCCCGCCGCTCTGCCTGCCGTTTTTTGATGTCTTCCCATTCGGCAAGCGCCTCTTCGGTGGTCATGTTCATGGTGGTTCCTCCTGTTGTATGGTTTGCCTCCGGCGAATACCGTCTCAGAATAAGCCGGCCGCCGAAGGGTGTGCTTTTTGCAATGTGTCCTGGAGAACTCGGAGTTGTAACCGAGGATGGGCTCAATACCGTTACGCCAGAGTTCCGAAAGATACCGGGCGATGCGCTGTAGTGCTTCTACCATCGCCTCGAAGGCCGCTTTCGCAGTTTCAGCAAGCTCGTGCATCTTCTGACACAGTTCTTCGAAAGATACGGTGGTCATCTATTTGCCTCCTTTGCCGTCAGATGCCCGGGTGTTCCACAGGTGGAAGATTTTTCTTTCCCGCCAGACAATCGCACCATTTTACGAAGGCTGCCAAAACGGGCTCCGTATTTTCGTCAGAGGCCTCTCCGCAGAAACCAATAAATCCGTCCGCATTGAAGCTGATCACCTCTCTTGCGTCGAAATAGGAGCCTTCTCCGGTCAAAAATGCGCATGTTATACGGTCATTCTCGTCGTACCTGGCATTGTAGTCGCTGTAATTGACGTGGAGCCAATAAATCGGCTTGTTCAATCCACAAGCCAAGAAGTTCTCCTTCAGCTGCTTGTTGAACTGTTCGTTCAGAAGCAGTTCAAGAAAGAAGAGGTCAGCATACTTGATGTCGCTGTATGCAAGGCCTTTGGTTTTGAAATATGCGCGAGCTTTATCCCTTGTCATGCAGTTCATATCCTTTCTCATCCATCACGGCCTTACAATACGGACACTGCCATGCCTTCGGTTTGTTGGTCCAATCTTCAACATGGAGTACTTTTCCGCAATGAGAGCAAACGAACTCTTTGGCGAAACCGCCGAAGTCTCTCTTCGGGATCCAATGTGCGTGCACAGGCTGATGATCTTCGAGAGTCGTCATCCTCGCTCCCCCTTTCCACTTCGTGCCTTTTCTTCGTCGTCCAGCACGTTGCCGAGGACAGTGATCTGACCTTCGATTTTTCCCAGGTAAAACAGAGCCCATGCCGGGTCTTCATTCTCCAGCATGCCGTAGGCGTCCATAGCATCATAGACGGTCTGCTTCATCTCTCGGATGACCTTGTCGTGGTTCAACATATCAGGCACCTCCATGCATGATCAGGACCCTGCGGACCTTGGCGTTTGCGTTTTTGAATTCAACATAAGAGCTGGGCGCGGCGCCTGCGAAGGAGATGGACATATCGGCAAGCATCTTGCAGAGGTCGTTGATTTCCTCTTTATAGTTCCGAATCATGTCCATGTCTCTGGCTTCCATGAATTCGTCCATCTCTTCGATCTCCCGCTCCCGGGTCTCGATGTACTTCCGGTTCTTCTCGGTCGGGAATTCCCGGTATTCGCTCCGCTTCTCCAACACTTCGAGCTGGAGCTGACTGCGGTGCTTCTCGAATGCGTCCAGCTGCTGGGCGCGGAAATTCTTGTCTTTCTCTTTCTGTCTTTCAAACCATGCGCTCATTGTTCGTCCTCCTCAGTTTTCATTGGAAATCCGCATCCAGGGCAGTGCCTGGGAAGTCCCGGCTCCCTGCTGCGGCTGATATAAAGCAGTTCGTCGCTGAACGTCTCTCCACATTCACTGCATGTGTAGTCTCCGCCGAGGTGATTGAAAAGCCACGTTCCCATCGGTTCTTCCCAGGACCTGTCGTACGGCTCCGGCAAAGGCATCCATGCGACTACGCAATGGGCTGGAACTTCCAAGTCTTCCGACTCATTGGTCAGAGACCACATGGGGTCTTTATCGATCATGTTCAACAAATAGGCGATATAGATATGGCCCTCATCATCACATGCAAGAACTGTTTTTCCGGAGATTTCATCTTCCATCTCTGGCCAGGTAAGTTTGTCCTCCGGATCGAACCGAATCCAGTTGTCTTCCATTATTCAAGTCCCCCTTTGAGATTCGTGTGTTTCCCGTAAATACGGATTCATTCGTCTGTTACTCAACGTGGCATAAAACGGTTCCGGCAGTGGCATCCATGCGGTCACACAATCAATCGGGACCGTTACGTCTTCAGCTTCATTGGTCAAAGACCATTCGAACTCATCGGTCAGGTGCACCATGTATGCGATGTAGATGCGGCCATCGGAACACGCCAAGACGGGCTTGCCGTAGCTTTCCGTTTCCATCTCCGGCCAGGTAAGTTTGTCGTCCGGGTCGAACCGGATCCAGTTAGTTTCCATCACTCTAATCCCCCTTCATATCCAACAAAGAACCGGACCTTTTCTTCCCACTCCGGCCAGTCTTTGACGATTGTGCACGGGCAGTTGCAGTACCGAAGTCCTTTGTACAGTCTGAACGAATCTCTGTAGTGGTCATCCCGGTAGAGCATCTCGTATAGGTCATGGCTCATCAGGATGTGAGGGCTCTCTCTGAACTTCTGCCAGAAGAGATGCACCTGATACATGATGGCCTTATGCCATCGTGCTGCTTCGACTTCAGGTATCATCAGCCGGCCCTCCTTTTGTAGAACGCGCAGTTGTAGCAGTCCAGCTCGCGGAGAGC
>JBGUKV010000209.1:0-21540 GCA_045114655.1 Candidatus Allocopromorpha sp.
GTGTAGAATTTCGTGTACCGCTTCCGTTTCATGATTCTCTGGTACATGCGCCGCGACTGGGTCAGCGCCTTCACCACTTCATTGATCCTGCTCATTGTCTCCTGCCTCCCAGAAGTACTTTCTCAAGGTCTTTTCGTCCCGCCAGATCCAAAGCGCGTCTCACCAGCTTCTCGTTTTCCTTCTTGTTGAAGTGGAGCAGCGCCCGCTGGAGTTTCTTTTCCTCGGGATCTTTCGCCACATAGACATTGCGTCCGGTGAACGGATCTTTTTCTGTATAGTAAATGCATGTGGACAGCGTGCCCGGCGTCGGATAGAAATCCTGCACCTGGTCGGGCACGAAGCCGGTCTTCTTCATATAGAGCGCCAGGTCCACCGCGTCCTGCAGCGTGCATCCCGGATGAGATGAAATAAAGTACGGGATCATGTATTGTTTCAGTCCCAGATGCTTATTGATCTTCTTATATTCATCTGCAAAGCGGTCAAAGACATCGATGCCCGGTTTGTGCATCTGACGCAGGACCTTCGCCGCGGCGTGCTCCGGTGCCACCTTCAGTATACCGCTGATGTGGCATTCGCACAATTCTTCCAAAAATCTGTATCCTGAACCGCCTTTTCCCTTTCGTTTCATGTCGGCCATGATGTAATCGAACCGGACGCCGGAACGGATGAAGACTTTTTTCACGCCCTCCACTTCGCCCACAGCGCGGAGCACGTCGATGTAGTCCGTGTGATCCGTATCCAGCTGGCTGCAGGGCTTGGGGAACAGGCAGTCCTTGCTGCCGCACATGCCGTGCTCCAGCTGTTTCTGGCACGAGGGATGGTGGAAGTTCGCCGTCGGTCCGCCCACGTCGTGGATGTAACCCTTGAACTGCGGATCGCGGGTCATCAGCTGCGCCTCGCTGACGATGGAGCCTTTGCTTCTGCTCCTGACCTCCCGTCCCTGATGATAGGTGATCGCGCAAAAGCTGCAGCCGCCGAAGCATCCTCTGTTGGCGGTGATGCTGAATTTCACTTCCTGAATGGCGGGAACGCCGCCTTCCGCCTCGTAGGACGGATGGTAAGTCCGCATATACGGCAGCGCGTACAGATCATCCAGTTCCATTTCTTCCAGCGGCGGCTGAGGCGGATTCTGCACGATGCAGACGCCGTCCGGATAGGTCTCGATGAGACGTTTGCCGTTGATTGGATCATTGCTGCGGTACTGGAGCCGGAAGCTTTCACTGTAGGCTGCTTTGGCGCGTTCATCGTTTCCTGAGAGGCTGCCGAAATCAGGCAAAAGCACGTCATCGTCTTCGAGATAGAGCGCGCCGGCCGCATCCTGCTGTGTGGTATGGGGCGCCTTCGCCTTATAGCAGGTACCGCGGATCCATCCGATATCGCCCGCATCAATGCCGGCGTCCAGCGCTTCGGCGATCTCGCAGACCGCCCGCTCTCCCATGCCGTAGATGAGCAGGTCTGCCTTTGCATCCAGCAGAATGGAGCGCCGGACCTTATCGTCCCAGTAATCGTAATGGGCGAACCTGCGCAGGCTCGCCTCCAGACCGCCGATGATGACGGGTGCGTCCTTGTATGCTTCTCTCGCTCTGTTGCTGTAGACGATGACTGCCCGGTCGGGACGCCTGCCTGCCTTGCCGCCCGGAGAGTACACATCCCGCTTCCTGCGGTTCTTCTGTACGGAGAAGTTGTTGACCATGGAGTCCACGTTGCCGCTGTTGATGAGAAATCCCAGACGCGGCCGGCCGAACTTCCTGAAATCATCCGCGCTGTGCCAGTCCGGCTGCGCCAGGATAGCGACCTTATAGCCGCGCGACTGAAGCACTCTACTGATAATGGCCGTACCAAAAGAAGGATGGTCAACGTAGGCGTCGCCCGTGACAAGCACGAAGTCAGCCTGCTCCCATCCTCTCTCGTTCATTTCTTTTCTGTTGGTCGGCAGAAAACCCGTCATGGTTTTATCCCAGGAACTTGAGTACGATGTTCTTCACATCGTTTCCGTCAGCAAGGCCTTTGACTTTGCCCATGACCGGGCCCATCAGCTTGCCCATGGAAGCTCTGCCGGATCCCTCTTCGATTCCGAGATCCGCCGCGGTCTGCTTGACGATGTTCAGCATCTCTTCCTCTGTCAGCTGCTGCGGCATGTACTCCATCAGCACGTCGATCTCTGCCTTATACTGATCGAGCATGTCCTGTCTGCCCGCAGCTTCGAAGTCTGCGAGGGCATCCTTTCTCATCTTGACCTGCTTGGCCAGGATCGCAGCGATACCCTGATCGTCCACTTCTTCCCTGGTGTCCACTTCCGTCTGCTTGATCGCAGCTCTGACGAAGTTGATCGTATCTTTGCGGATCTTGTCCTTCGCCTTCATTGCTTCTTTGAAATCGTTGTTCAGTGTTTCTTTTAATGACATTGTTATTCCTCCGATACAAGAAAACGGCATCAAAACTGATGCCGTTTCAAGTGCATATTTTCGCTTAGTACTTTTTATTAGCCTTTTTTCTAGCAGCTTCAGATTTCTTCTTTCTCTTTACGCTTGGCTTTTCGTAATGCTCTCTTTTTCTGACTTCCGCCATGACGCCGTCTCTGGCGCATGATCTCTTGAATCTCTTCAGAGCACTTTCTAAGCTTTCATTTTCTCTTACGATTACCTGTGCCAATCCCGTTTCACCTCCTGACTATTTATAGTTTTTTCGTCTTGAAAACGGTCCTTGTCTTATGACAAAGGTCATCCTGCAACGTCCATTATTATACAGACATTACCCGTTCAATGCAAGCCTATTTTTCAGTATGTTTTTGATCAGCCCGGAGGCCATGCGAGTTTTCTCTTGCCCAGGATGTGCAGGTGCAGATGCTGCACGGTCTGCAGTCCGTCCTCACCGCAGTTGATCACGACTCTGTAGCCGTTCTCAAGGCCCAGCTCCGCAGCGATATCCTTGATCTTCAGCATCATATAAGCCAGGATATCCGCGTCCTCATCGGTCACATCATCGATGGATGCGATGTGCTTTTTCGGGATGAGCAGGCAGTGTACCGGCGCCTGCGGATCCACGTCGTGGAAGCAGAGAACTTTATCGTCTTCGTAAACTTTGTTCGATGGGATCTCGCCATCTCTGATCATACAGAATAAACAGTCGCTCATGTTCTTCTCTCCTTTTCGTGATTTGATATCGTTATTCTACCACACTTGCGGCGATTCCGTCACTGTAGATTTCCTCAAGTCTGACTTTTCTAAATCCGCCGAGCTGTTCGTCTCCCAAGCTGCCGGCTTTCACATTTCCGGCTTTCACATACACGCGGATGTAATTCCCTGTATATCCGGTCAGCAGATCGTCCCCCTTCATGATGCCGGCGCCTTCCTCTGTTGCCTGCACGACTTCCTCGAAGAGAACCTGCTCGGTCCTGCCCTGCTCCGCCAGTTCAATGTTCATCTTGAAGAACGAACGGGCTGCCTGCGCGGCGATGTTCTGCAGCCGTTCACTGCGCTTCTGCTTGACCTGCGGCGAGACCTGTCCTTTCATCTCGGCAGCCTTTGTCATCGGCCGCTTGGAATACTTGAATATATGGGTTTTGCAGAATGCGCACCGTGCGACCAGCTTGCAGCTGTCTTCAAAGTCACTGTCCTTCTCGCCAGGGAACCCGACGATGATATCCGTCGACAGCCCGAAGCACGGATCGAACTCGCACACCGCTTTTGCCATCTCCATATACTGGCCGCTGTTATAAGGCCGGTTCATAGCCCGCAGTACGGCGTCGCTGCCGCTCTGGGCGGACATGTGCAGGTGATGGCAGAGTTTCTCATATCGGAACAGCCGCTTCACGTAGTCCGCGTTGACCACAGCCGGTTCCAGACTGCTCAGCCGGATGCGGAACTCGCCCGGCAGCGCGTTGATGGCAGCGATAGCCTTCTCCACGCCGAAAGGTTCGGCCTCGCCGATGCCTCCTGCGCCGTTGCTTTCGTTGCTGTCTCCTACGGTGCTGTCTGCGGTTCCTGACGCCGTCCGTTCGGTCCCACTGCAGGCTCCTGTGTTACTGTCCGCGTACAGATCCCGGCCTTCCATATCGTATTGGGCCGTATTGATGCCTGTCAGCACCAGTTCTTTGTAACCAACCGCAATCAGCGACTTCGCCTCTTCCACGATGTCCTCCAGCGCCCGGCTGCGAACCGGACCCCTGGCGTACGGGATCACACAGTAGGAACAGAACCGGTTGCACCCTTCCTGAATCTTGATGTAGGCCCGGGTGCGGTTCTCCGTGCTGGATACGATGCCCATTTCCTCGAAGACGCCGAGCTCTTCATAAGGATGGATGATGCGCTGGACATCTTCCGCGTTTCCACCTGCCGCCGCATGGTGCGCTTCCTTCTGCGCCTCCTTCTGTTCAGCCTTCCGCGCGGCCTTCCGTGCGGCCAGTTCCTCGACATGATCGATCAATGTGTGTTTCTCATTGGTGCCTGTTACGATGTCAACGCCCTGTATCCCCGCGACCTCATCCGGGCTGATTTGCGCGTAACATCCCGTGACAGCAATCACGCTGTCTGGGTTCACCCGCTTCATCCGTCGGATGTACTGGCGGGACTTCTTGTCTGCGATGGCCGTGACCGTACAAGTGTTGATCACATAGGCGTCGGCGAAATCACGCTCACCGACGACCTCCCATCCGCATCCGCGGAACATCTGCGCCATAGCTTCCGACTCGTACTGATTGACTTTGCATCCTAATGTGTGAAAAGCGACCTTCATAATGACTTATTATAATATACGGCGCTGGATTTGGCGAGTGGAAGAAACGATGAGGCGGGCGGTATTACTACTGCTCCTGCGAACTTGGAGTTGGCGGGGTAATTGTACTTGTATTCGTCCGGAACAATGAACCCGGGATTGCTAAAGTACAAACAGCAGCCGTTGGACCCATTGATACTACGTAATTGATTTGTACTTTTGACCGTGAGGACCGATATCGTGAAGACCGATATAAGGAAGAACCAGACTGTCTTGAACTGCAGTGACCCTCATCTTCAGTCCTTCAACCATCAGTTCAACGCAGTATCAAGGCTTTTAAGAGGTGACCGTTGGTTAAGGAAGAGATACTCGGGCAATCTAACCAACGGCCAAACGCAGTACCAAGGCTTTCAAGAGATGACCGTTGGTTGAGGAAGACATACTCGAGCAATCTAACCAACGGCCAAACGCAGTACCAAGGCTTCCAGGAGGTGACCGTTGGTTGGGGAAGACATAGTCGGGCAATCTAACCAACGGCCAAACGCAGTACCAAGGGTTTCAGAAGGCGATCGGTGGTTGAGACAGGTATAGTCGAGCAATCCAACCACCAGCCAAACGCAGTATCAAGGCTTTCAGGGGGTGACCGTTGGTTGAGGAAGACATACTCGAGCAATCTAACCAACGGCCAAACGCAGTATCAAGGGTTGCGGGCATCGGCCAGTGGTTGAACGGAAATCCCATACACAACAGGAAGCAACATGAAGCAACATGAAGCAACCGGAAACAACCAGGACATGAAAAGAGGCGCTGCGTCATGCACCGCCTCTTTTTGAGTGTCTGTATGCGTGTCTGTCCTCAGTTTACTGCTCGATCCCCAATGCTTCGATCACGTCTTCATGGCCTTCCGCCGGGAATGCGGCTATGAAATCGTTGTGTCTGTATTTGTCCTCGAAGCTAGAGTAGTATCCGTATACGAGACGTTCGAATCCATCGATCACGTAGCCGTCCTGGTTGTGGTCGGTGGTGTCGTAGGAATCTGCCAGAATGATGACATCGTCCTGGGTCCTGTCAGGAGTACCCATATCATCGTATCCGATGACGACCTGCCAGTGGCCGCCCCACTCGTCCCAGCCGACCATGACCGGAATGCCGTGGTCGAGGAGATACGGGATCAGGCCCGGCCAGTCTTTCAGGGTGCCCGCCTGCAGGCAGTAATCGCCGACGTAGTTTTCTTCGCCGTCGGTTTCTTTTTCACCGTCGGCGTTCTTCAGGTCATCGGTATCTACCCATACCCAGTCCTGATTATGGGTTTCGTTCATGTATCTGAACATATCTTTCATCCCTTTGAGATGAGTCAGTTCAAGCTTTCCGTCATTGACTGCGTGCATCAGGGAGACATCGGTCTCACCCTCATTCTTGCCGAACCAGTTGGTGACCATAGCCGCCGCTGCTCCGCCGCCGCTCGTTTCAGTAGACTGCTGCAAAGTCTGGAAATTGGTGAGCATGTGCAGCGTATCGGAACTCTTCAGATTGTAGAAATCGAAGAACTTGTAATACGGTGAGTAATTATGGTCTCCGGACCTCTCATAACCTTGTTCGGCGGCTCCGCCGAGTCCATTGTTTCCGAGGCTTTCGATTGTTCCGTCATCGATGGCGTCAGAATAATACTTCTTGATATCTTCTGCTGTTTTGCCGTAGGGCATCTTGTTGTCGTCTGTGAAGTTTGCCTCATTGGACTTGTCTGCCTGAATGCCTACACCCTTCTCTGCATCGTATTCCCATTCATCCGGGACTGCGATCAGGAACTGCGTCCCTGTCACCGTTCCGACTTCCTTAGTTCCCTTTTTATCATCGTAGTAGGATGTGCAGGTCCCGTAAGCCATACGCTCATAGGGTTCCACATCGTACCCGTTGTTGTGCTGATCTGTGGTGTCATAGGAATCCATCATGATCACGACATCGTCCAGCGTGTCCTCCGTGCCCATGTTGTCATAGCCGATGATCGTCTGCCAGTGCCATCCGAACGGATTCCATTCGACCATGATCGGATGTCCCTGTTTGAGTTCCTTTTGGATCCACTTCGAATCGTGGAGCTTTTCGGGCTCATCAAGAGAGGACTGGAATGTCCATCCGCCGGTGATTCCCAGCTTCGTCAGATTCTCAAACGCGTTCTGCAGGTACTTGACGTCGGTTCCGACTTCCAGCTCGCAGGTTTCCCTGAGCATTCCTATATCAATATCGTTGATACCGTTGCGCTGCCCGTACCATTCCAATACACTCAATCCCGCGCAGCATCCGCAGGACCAGTCGTTCGGCTGCAGGTACGTCTTGTAGCCCGGGAGCATGGTGAGTGTGTCAGAGGAGACTGTGTTATAGTAATCGTTGTCCGACCAATATTTGATATCTTTCTGATTCTCAAAGTCATTGGTCCCGCAGTAATCTGTGATCCCGAATCCTCCCAGCAGCCGTTCGCCGTATGGGATCGTCGATTCATCGCCATAGACCTCAAGACCTGTCGCATCATCCAGGGCCGGTTCATTTCCTGTTCCTACGCCCTCGGCCCAGGCCATATCAGCATCCCAGTATCCGAAGGAATCCTCAAACCCGACCACCTGGACCTTGTCCGCCTTCTCATTTCCGTTTTCATCGATCAGTCTGACATAATTGCCTTTGACGGTCTTATTGTCCAGTTTCGCCTCGCTGAACTCTTTGCTTTCGGCATCCCACTTCTCACATGCTGCGTTCTCATCTGTTTCAGTGAAGTTGATGACACCGTCTTTATCTATGCCCAGCGTCAGGGCGAACGGCATGATCGTTCCTTCCGGATCTGCCTCTACCTTTCCCAGCTGCGGGCCTTCAGGTTCTGTTGTATCTTCGGTATTGCCGCTTCCGCCGCAACCCGTAATGGAGAATAGACAGATTGTCATCAGCGCAAGCATTATTGCAATTGTTTTCTTCATTCTCAGCCTCCCTTCCTCATTCCGATGCATCAATTATAGCTTGTAGGTCCATTATATTCAATACAGAGCATCGTCAGATCATCGAACTGTTCCGCGTCCCGGACAAATTCATCCACAGCACCGCGCACATGCCGCAAGATCTGCTCAGGGTCTTCACCTGCTCCTTCGTTCAGTGCCGAAATCATTCGATCTGTCCCGAACAATTCATTCCCGGCGTTTGTTGCCTCAGGCACGCCGTCAGTGTAGAGGAACAGTTTCGAGCCCGGCTCGAGCTGCATTTCGTATTCCGTATATTTCATGCCTTCCATCCCGCCGATGACGAAGCCGTGTTTGTCCTTGATAAGCTCGAATCCGTCGTCCGGGCGTTTCAAAACAGGATACTCATGGCCGGCGTTTGCCGCCGTGAGCTTTCCGGTGGAGATCTCCAGAATGCCAAGCCAGACAGTAACAAACATCTCCAGCTTATTATTCGTGCTGATGTCATCGTTTGCCTCCATCAGGATTTGGGCAGGTGACTTTCCGGCCTTTGCATAATTGGATAAAATGATTTTTGACGCCATCATGAAGAGCGCTGCAGGAATTCCCTTTCCTGAAACATCCGCTATGACCATGCACAAATGGTCGTCATCGATCAGCTGGAAGTCATAAAAGTCTCCGCCGACTTCTTTTGCCGGATCCATGGAGGCATAGATCAAAAACTCATTTCTGTCAGGATACGGCGGGAAACTGTTGGGCAGCATGGACGCCTGGATCTGTCTCGCCAGATCCAGCTCCGTTTCGATTCGTTCCTTCTCCGACGTGATCTTCATGATATGGTTCGTATACGTATCGATTTCCTTCGTGAGATCAGCTACATCCTCCGAAAGCTGTCCCAGCTCATTGCGCAAGCGTATCTGTTCCAAATCTGCACAGGCGGCCGCGCTGTCCTTCGTTTCACTGTAGGCACGAATGCTTCTCTGCATCTTTTTGATCGGACGCACCAGAAATGCGATGATCATCACCAGGCAGATCAAGGCCAGTACGACTTGAAGTATGATCGCAAGCTGCGTTCCGACACGCGTCCTCACCGCAATGGTGCCGCGCAGTTCAGCAAGGCCATACGTCAGACCGATAAAAACGTCGTGACCATCGAAGGAATCAATATATTCGTAATAGTCCACGTAATCACCGGCGTTTGCCAGATTCTTGTTGTTTTGCGTGGCGTTGCGCATTCCTACCATCTGACTTTCAGATACTTCTACTGTCTTTCCGACAACGTAGGCCTCATCGCTTCCGGTTCCGCGAACGACGCCCGGCTGCGCAGCGCTGTAAAGGAAGAACTGCTTCTGGAAAGGATCATCGGAGATCACACAGAACAGGTAATCCACATGATAAGACGCCTTGATTTCATCCACGCGGGTAAGGAGCCAGGAATAGATGATTTCAGCATACAGCTGCTGATCCTCTGCGGGAAGAGCTCTGCATTGCTCCTCATCCAGATAGCTGAGCTGCAGATCCGGATGCCGCTGTGAAAAGGTGCGGCATTTTTCCGCCGTCCTGCTTTTGCCGTCCATCACTGCATCGTATTCGATATCCATCGTATCTGAATGGGTATACCAGTACTGAAGCAGCCACGGATACGCCGGGTACTCCTGCATCGCGAGTTTGACTTCGCTCGCAATTTCCGTGGCGTACAGTTCCGTCTGCTTTGTAACGCTGGTATCTGCCTGAAGTGTCTCAAAGATATATGTCAAAGAACCCGTCAGGAATATGGCAATCAAAAAGAAGATCGCAACGTCGACGATAACACTGGTTTTTCGTTTTCCTATATCCATTATCTTCATATTGCATTTATCCTTTGATTTCAAAAGCATCTCTCAATTCAGAGATTATCAGCCCGAAAAGGATTCTGTCAATAAGCAGTTGAAAAGATATCGCCATTCACAGTTCCAATTCGTACATGATCATGGCAAGGGCCGCCATGCCGGCTGTCTCGGTGCGCAGGATCGTGCGCCCGAGGGAAACGGATTTGCCTCCTGCCCCGATGATCGCAATGGCCTCTTCGTCGGAAAAACCGCCTTCCGGGCCGATGATGACAGCGACGCGTTCGGGCCGTCCGCTTCCGGGTCTGCCGTCATTCCCCGAACTGCCGCCCGCTACCATTTCCTGTCCGCCCGCTGCCTGCCGGAGCACGTCTTTGATGGTCGTTCCCTTCTCGTTCTCATAAGGGAGCAGCACCAGATCGAAGTCCTCCAGCATATCCGGTGTGCCGCTGTTATCCCTGTCTCTCAGCATGTCGACCGTCTTGATTGGATCAGCCACGTGGGGCACGATGCCCCGCCGGCACTGCTTGACGGCTTCCGCAGACACCTTATTCCATCGTTCGATCTTCCTGCCGAACTTGCCCCGGTCCACGACAACCGTCCGGTCCATGAACACAGGCACGATCTCGTACACGCCCAGTTCCACGCACTTCTGGATGATGGTCTCCATCTTGCCCTGCTTCGGGATTCCCTGAAACAATGTGACCTTCACGGAAGGCTCCGATGCAAAGGCCTGCTTGTCCAGGATGAGAAGTTCCGCCTCCTCCCTGCTCAGGGATTCGATCCGGGCGCGGTATTCCCACTGGACCCCGTCGGAGACATCCACCTCATCGCCCTCTTTGAGGCGCAAAACCTTCATCATATGATGAAGGTCGTCTGTGTTATCGATTGTGATTGTATTCGCCCCGATATTCCCAGGGTCTGTAAAAAATCTGCTCATGTCGCCGCCTTTCTGTTCAGGCTAAACTTTCCGCGCCGCGATGGCGCACCACTCGCCGTCTTCCGGGATCTCCAGAATTTCGAATCCGGCAGCCTCTACCGCTTCCCGCACTTGATCGCGTTTTTCCACCAGGATCCCGGAAGAGATAAAGATGCCGCCTGCGTCAAGATGCGCAAAGGCATCCGGCGCCAACCGGATCACCAGATCGTGCATCAGATTCGCAACAACCACATCTGCCTTGTACGGAACGCCATGCAGCAGATCCGCTTCCAACACCTTCACATTGCCGGAGAATCCGTTCAGTTCGACGTTCTCCCTGGCCGTTTCCACAGCCAGCGGGTCGATCTCCGTGCCCAGCACGTATCTGCACCCAAGCAGCGCAGCCGCGACCGAAAGGATCCCCGATCCGCAGCCCACGTCGATGACCCTGACGTTTTCCATGCATGCCGCATACTTCTCCAGCAGTTTCATGCAAAGGCTCGTCGTCTCGTGTGTGCCCGTTCCGAACGCCGTTCCCGGATCGATCTCCAGCACAAGCTCTCCTGCCTTTGCGTCATATGTCTCCCACGTAGGCTTCACCACGATGCGGTCCGTGACCTTCGCCGGTTTGAAGAATTCCTTCCAGTTGTCCTTCCAGTCCTCGTCGTCCACTGTTTCTGTCTCCACATAGAGACGGCCGAAGTCGGCATCCGGCCCGAAGGTCTGATACTGTTCTTCGGCTTTGAGTTTCATCAGTGCGATCTTGATGTCCTGAACGGTCTGACGGTTTTCTTCCGTGTCATCGAACCAGGCGGTCATCACCGGCTCCCTGTCCGGATGCTGCGTCAGGCTTTCATCGATGAAGTCCCAGTCATAGGAATGCTTCTTCTCCATGATGTCGCTGACATCCGCGGGATCGTCAACGGATACGCCGTCCGCCCCGCTCTCGAGAAAGATCGGCATGGCAGCTTCGATGCCCTGACGGCTGGCATGCAGTTTTATCTGTATATATCTCACGAGAAAAACTCCTTGATCGAATTCATAAATCCGGTCTTCTTTGAGTAACACTCGTCATTGACGGTCTTGCCCATCTCCTGGATGGCCTTCTTCTGCGCTTTGTTCAGCTTCGTCGGCACTTCCAGATAGACCTTCACGTACAGGTCGCCCTTGCGGTTGGAGCGGAGGCTCTTGATGCCTTTGCCCTTGAGCCGGAACACTGTCCCTGGCTGCGTGCCCGCCGGTACCTTGTATTTGATCTTTTCTTCCAGTGTCGGCACGATGATCTCATCGCCAAGAGCCGCCTGCTCGAAGGAGATCGGAATGTCGAGCCAAAGATCTGTGCCCTTTCTCTCAAAGAGCTTATGCGGCTTGACGCGGAGCACGATGTAAAGATCGCCGTCCGGGCCGCCGTTGATGCCGGGCTCGCCCTGTCCCCTGATTGGAATGACGGAATCATTGTCCACGCCTGCCGGAATGTTCACGGAAATATTGACCGTGTCCCTAACCCTGCCGGTGCCGCCGCAATCCGCGCACGGAGACTCGTTGATCTGCCCGCTGCCGCCGCAGTCCGGACATGGCGAAACACTCATGAAGGATCCCAAAGGAGTCTGCTGCTGTGTGCGCAGTTCGCCGGTGCCGCCGCATCTCGGGCATGTCTTCTTGGATGTGCCCGGACTTGCTCCGGTGCCGCCGCAGGTCTTGCACTTGACGTACTTGGTCAGTTTGATCTTTTTGGTCGCGCCAAAAGCAGCGTCCTCGAAGCTGATGGTCATCGTCTTCTGGATGTCGCTTCCCTTACGTGCCGCGCTCCTGCTGCGCTGACCGCCGCCGAATCCGCCAAACCCGCCGAATCCGCCGCCGCCAAACGCGCCGCCGAACATGTTGAAGATGTCTTCGAAGCCTCCAAAGCCTTCGAATCCCTGGAATGCGTTCGGGTCTACGCCTGCGTGGCCGTATCTGTCGTATTTCGACTTCTGCTCCGGATCGGACAGGACTGCATACGCCTCGTTGATCTCTTTGAATTTTTCCTCGGCCTCTTTGTCTCCCGGGTTCTTGTCCGGATGATACTTCATCGCCAGCTTACGGAACGCCTTCTTGATTTCATCATCCGACGCGCCCTTCTGGAGACCTAAGACCTCATAGTAATCACGTTTATCTGCCATTTGTTTTTACACTTACAGGAGGCCGGACAGAATCCGGGCCCCCTGCTTCCTTTGCGTTTATTTTAGTCTGTTCTTATTTGTTCTCGTCGTCATCGACAACTTCGAAGTCAGCGTCTACGACATTGTCGTCACCGGATGGTGCGCTCTGCGGACCTGCTCCTGCAGCGCCCGGGCCTGCGCCCATGCCGCCCATGCCGCTCATGTCAGGTCCCGGAGTGCCTTGCGGTCCTGCTCCGCCTGCCTGCTGCGCCTGCTGGTACATCTTAGCTGAGATCGTGTGGAACTTCTCTGTGAGAGCTTCCGTCTTAGCCTTGATGTCGTCAATGTTGCCGGCGTTCAGTGCGCTCTGGAGAGCGTCCTTCGCAGCATTGATGTCGTTCTTCTCTTCTTCTGAAAGCGCCTGGTCAAGTTCCTTGACGTTCTTCTCTGTCTCGTAGATCAGGGTCTCTGCCTGGTTCTTGACTTCGACTTCTTCTTTTCTCTTCTTGTCTTCTTCAGCGTACTGTTCCGCTTCCTTGACCTTCGCGTTGATCTCATCTTCGGAGAGCTTCGTTGAAGAAGTGATGGTGATGTTCTGGGACTTGCCTGTTCCCAGATCCTTCGCGCTGACGTTTACGATACCGTTAGCATCGATGTCGAAGGTAACCTCGATCTGCGGTACTCCACGTGGGGCTGGCGGAATGCCTGTGAGCTGGAATCTTCCCAGTGTGGTGTTGCCTGCCGCCATATCTCTTTCACCCTGCATAACGTGGATGTCTACTGCAGGCTGGTTGTCTGCTGCTGTTGAGAAGATCTGGCTCTTCTTTGTCGGGATCGTTGTATTTCTCTCGATCAGCTTGGTAGCTACGCCGCCCAGTGTCTCGATGGAAAGTGACAGCGGTGTAACATCCAGGAGCAGGATGTCGCTTCTCATCTCTTCGTCTCCGGAGAGGATGCCTGCCTGGATGGCAGCGCCGATCGCGACGCATTCATCCGGGTTGATGCCCTTGAACGGCTCTTTGCCGGTGATTTTCTTAACGGCTTCCTGAACAGCCGGGATTCTTGTGGATCCGCCGACCAGGATGACCTTGTTGATGTCGTTGTTGGTAACGCCTGCGTCAGCCATGGCCTTTCTCATCGGTTCGATGGTTCTGTCGACCAGGTGTGATGTCAGCTGTTCGAACTTGGCTCTTGTGATGTCCATGTTCATGTGGAGCGGGCCGGCTTCACTGACTGTGATGAACGGCAGGTTGACGTTGGTCGTCTGTGCGCTTGACAGTTCCTTCTTCGCCTTTTCTGCTGCTTCCTTCAGTCTCTGCATCGCCATCTTATCCTGTCTCAGGTCGATGCCGTTTTCCTGTGAGAAGGTGTCTGCCATGAAGTTCAGCAGAGCATCGTCAAAGTCGTCGCCGCCCAGCTTGGTGTCGCCGTTTGTCGCAAGTACTTCTACAACGCCGCCGCCCAGTTCCAGAATGGATACATCGAATGTACCGCCGCCCAGGTCGTATACCAGGATCTTCTGGGACTCGTCCGCCTTGTCGATGCCGTATGCCAGTGACGCAGCCGTCGGCTCGTTGATGATTCTCTTGACGTCCAGACCTGCGATCTTGCCTGCGTCCTTAGTAGCCTGCTTCTGGCTGTCTGTGAAGTACGCCGGTACTGTGATGACCGCTTCTGTAACAGGGCCGCCCAGATAGCTTTCAGCGTCTGCCTTGAGCTTAGCGAGGATCATGGCGCTGATGTCCTGCGGTGTGTATCTCTTGTCGTCGATCATGACATCATAAGCTTCACCCATGTGTCTCTTGATCGAGGAGATTGTTCTGTCAGGATTTGTGATTGCCTGTCTCTTAGCTGTCTCGCCGACCAGTCTCTCTCCGTTCTTCGCAAAACCTACAACGGATGGTGTAGTTCTCATTCCTTCTGCGTTTGTGATAACGGTAGGCTCGCCGCCTTCCAGTACCGCTACGCACGAATTGGTTGTTCCTAAGTCAATTCCTATTACTTTTCCCATTTTCTTTTCCTCCTGTTATTATTTCGAAAGCGACATTCTTCTTAGTTCGCTACTTTCACCATGGTAGGCCGGATGACCTTGCCGTTCAGTGTGTAGCCCTTCTGCATTACTCCGGAAACCTTGCCGCTTTCGTAGTCTTCAGTTTCCTCTGTCATCACCGCGCTGTGGACGTTCGGATCGAACTCCTCGCCAAGCGCCGGTATTTCAGCCAGTCCGGATTTCTCAAGGACATCCGTCAGCTGTTTGAAGATCATCTCGATGCCTTCTCTGAAACCTTCCCCTGTGTCATGGTCCAGGGCCCGCTCGAAGTTGTCCAGCACGGCCAGCAGTTCGGTCATGATCTTCTCGTTTGCGTAGGAATAGAGATCTTTTTTCTCTTTTTCTACTCTTTTTTTGTAGTTCTGGAAGTCGGCCATCAGTCTCAGGTATCTGAGTTCACTGTCGTCCTGACCAGCTTCCTTCCCCTCTTCTTTAACCTCTTCCTCCTTCTCTTCTCCGTTCTCCTTTCCGGAATCAGCGTCCCCGCCTTCGTCCGGCGCATCCGCTTCTTCCTGTTTTGCTTCTTCATCGGCTGCTTCAGCCGTTTCTGCTGCTTTTGCTTCTTCAGATTCTTCTAGTATTTCTTCTCTGTTTTCTGTGCTATCTGTCATCATCGTCTCCTTCCGTCAGCATGAATGCTTTACTTATGTTATCGGTAAGGTATTCAACTACGGATGTTACTTCATCGTATTTCATCCTGGTCGGGCCGATTACGCCCAGCTTGCCGACCAGTCTGCCGTCAACGTGGTATGTCGCCGTAATGACGCTGCAGTCCGAAAGGTCGGCGTCCTGATTCTCACCGCCTATTGTTATTTCCACTCCTTCACCCCTGCTGATGAGCTTTTGCGTGATCTCCGCCTTGCGGCCTATCATCTCAAAGAACGTTCTGGCCTTCTCGATGTCGTTGTACTCCGGCAGGGCGAATATGTTCGTGAGCCCGTCCATGTACAGGTTGACATTCAGCATGTCCTCCAGTGTCCTGATGAAGCTCGGAGCGATGGACTGCTCAAACATGGACATGGCAGCCGCATCTGCCCGGAAGTTCTCGATGATATCGATCTTGAGCGCCTCGCTCAGCGTCTTGCCGCTGTAGTTGTAGGTCATGTTCTTGGCCAGGATCCGCAGCGTATCCTCCGAGGCTGGCGCTTTGAGTCTCACCACTGTGTTGCTGACTTTGCCGCTGTCCGAAACGAGCATCAACACCACCGAATAGTCATCGACCGGCAGGAGATTGATATACCGAAGCGTATCCTGCTCCTTTCCCGGCGATAATGCAAAAGCCGTAAGGCTTGTGATCTCTGACAGCACGTGGGCCGCCCGTTCGATCAGGCTGTCCAGCTCTGTTACATTCTGGTAGAGTTCGCTCGCGATGGCGTCCTTCTCTGCCTGGGACAGTTCCCGCTTCTTCATCATCTCGTTGACGTAGAGACGGTACGCCTTCTCAGACGGCACCCTGCCCGATGAAGTGTGCGGATGTGTCAGATACCCCATCTCCTCCAGGTCGGACATCTCGTTACGGATCGTCGCCGGGCTTCCCAAGCTGTAATTCTTCGAGATCGTCCTGGACCCTACCGGTTCAGCAGTTCTTACAAAATCAGCAATGACGGCCTGCAGTATTTTCAGTTTTCTTTCTGTTAAATCCATCTTAGGCCCTCCTGTTGTTAGCACTCAACGTGTTCGAGTGCTAATTTCTATACATAAGGTAACACCTGTGCCCTTCTATGTCAATACTTTTTTCAAAAATTCCGCCGGACAAAATCACATCTCAACAAACTTCCCTGTGTCAAACAGGAACAGATATGCCTCTTTGACCGGCTTGCCGGTGGCGGCTTCCAGCGCCTGGCGGTACAGATCGATCTGCGCAGCGTAGGTTTGCCGGATGTCGTCCTCGGTCCGGCCCGCGCCCATGTAACTGTTCTTATAGTCGACCAGAACCAGACTCCCCTCCTCCTCGAAGAAGCAGTCGATGACGCCCTGCACAATGGTGCTGGTATCGCCGGTCATGTCCATGCTGTAGATGAATTCCTTCTCCTTCCACAGTCGTTTAGTTGCAGCTGCCTCCGCCGCACGTCGTCCAATATCTGACCCAAAGAATGCGGCTGCCTTGTCAATGGAGAGCGCGTCGTACTCTTCCGGAGAGATGATATCCATCGCCAGAAGGATGTCTGCCGTTTCCTGCACACGGTCAAGCACTTCCGGCGCGGCAGCCCCGGCCAATGCCGCGAACTCGGTCTTCTCCATGAGCAGGTGCATGAGCGTTCCGCGGTCTGCCGCAGTGAGTCCGCTGCTCGCAGTCAGTCCGCGCGATGGACGGTGCGCCTTTTCCGGATCAAAGGCTTCCACTTCCGGAAGGTCGGCTTCTGATACATCAGTGCGGTCCGAACCACCGCCGTGTGCCCTGGCGTCAGCCACACCGGTATCGGTCGCTCCTATACCAACGCTGCCTGTACCACTGTCAGCGCTCCTGCTTCCCATCGCCTTGTTCAGTTCCGTGACCGAGTACTTCTGCTTGATCTGCATCTCCGCCTGATGCGGGTATTCGAACGAAAGCCGCGCATCGGCCAGCGCTTCGAGGTCCGGATTGCTGAAGGACTCCGCCAGAGAATACAGCTGAGCCGGGGAGTGCCGCCGCACCGCCTGGCTTTGTTCCAGCTGACCTGCATCTTCATAAAGGATCAGTTCCGTATCTTCCTTGGACATCAGCGGCTCGTAGAGCATATCCAGAAAGGTTTTGGTGGATACGCCGCCTTCCAGCTGCTCCATTTCCTTGACGGTGCCTACGATCTCCAGACCGTCCTTCGCACGGGTCAGAGCAACATAAAGGATCCGTATCTCCTCCTCGATCTTTTCCTCCAGGGAAGACGCGGCAATCATTTTCTGCAGCATGCTCGTTCTGCGCCAATGCTCCTGCCGGTTCACGATCGGCAGACCAATGCCGTGGGCGCGGTGGATTTTGATTGGCCCGCCCGAATCCGCCCGTTCGGTCTGCTTGGCAGCGTTCGCAAATATCACAATCGGGAATTCCAGGCCTTTGCTTTTATGTACGCTCATGACCCGGACAACGTTCTCGCTTTCGCTGATTGTTTTCGCTTCGGAGTCGGTTTTATCTGAAGACTGCATGGATTCGATGTAGCGCAGGAATCCGTAAAGACCGCTGTGGCTCATCTCCTCGAAGCGGGAGGCTTTATCGATGATGAGACGCAGGTTCGAAATGCGCTGCGTTCCTACCGGCAGGCCGCTGCAGTAATCATAGTAGCCTGTCCCGTACAGGATCTCTTTCATCAGATCCTCCAGTGGCACAGTCCTGCTGATTTCCTTCCACAGGTCTACCGTGCGGATCATCGCGCGGATTTTCTCACGCAGCGGGTCTTCCGGCGATCCCGGCTCCTCCGGCGACCCCGGGTCTTCCGGAGACCTTGGCGTTTCCGCCGACCCAGACATGTCCGGCACCCCAGACGCATCCTCCGCCGGCGCCGCGTACGCCAGCACCGCATCGCTGAAGCTGCCGTCCCTGCACGCGATCCTGATCTGCGCCAGTTCCCTGGCGGTGAACCCGAACACGATGGAACGCATGGCGGAGATAAGCGGCACGTCCTGCCGCATGTTTTCTATGATTCTGAGCAAGTTGAGGAAAACCTGCACTTCAACTGTGTCAAAGTACTTGCCGCCGCTTTCACCGTAGGCTGCGATGCCCTCGTTGATCAGATACCGCTCCAGTGCCTCCACCTCGGCGTTGTTTCTGACGATGACAGCGAAATCCCGCAGGGTGAGAGGTCTCGCGCACTTCTTCTTCGTGTCGTAGACTTCCGTGCCCAGCCTCTCCCGGATGATCCCGGCGACCACAGCCCCCTCGGCGTCGTTCTTTTCCGGGGCGTCGTCATCGAATGCGCCGTTCACGATCAGATGGATCCTGGGCGGGAATCCCGTATGTTCCTCGCCTGCCGTGCAGTGCAGTTCCGCGCTGCTGTCGTAGCCCGGCATGACTGCCCGGAAGACGCAGTTTACTGCCTCGGTCACACTTCGCTTACTCCGGAAGTTGCTGCTGATATGCAAAAGCAGCCCTGACGTCTCTTCTTCCGCAAACCGAAGCGCCCTGTCGCGGAACAGTTCCGGCTCCGCCAGGCGGAATTTATAGATGCACTGCTTGATGTCGCCGACCATGAACAGGTTGTCCTCTCTGGCGATCCTGTTGATGATCTCCTCCTGCAGGTAATTGCTGTCCTGGTATTCATCTACAAAGATGTATTCGAATCTCTCCCGCAGCTCAGCTGCCGCCTCTTCGTGCTGCAGGATGTCGATGGTATAGTGGAGTGCGTCATCGAATTCAATGATGTTCTCCGCGTCCTTCATCGTTTTCAGCTCCGAGAGGTACTCTGCCACCAGGTCGATATAATAAAGGGTGTCCTCATGCACCCCGCGAAGTTCTGCTTCCAATTCGTCGAAGCTGCGGCCGTAGACTTCCTTTCGGAGCGCGCTCAGCTCGTCCGATCCCGCCTTTGCTTCGTCTTTTAGGACTTTTGTGGTCTGTTCGTCCGCATTGTCCTTTTTGTACGCCATGCTTTTGGCCTTGAAGGCTGTCAGCGAGTCCTTGAAGGTTTCCAGCGTTTCCCGCAGTTCCTCCTCCGGACAAGCAAAAGCCTCCTCTGCTTTTTTGATCAGTTCTTCGAGTTTCTCTGTATTCTCTGCAGCTGCGTCGTGGCATAACGGCAGTCCTGACCCATATGCCAGCTCCGCTGCCCTGCTGTAGTGTCTGCAGGCGGTTTTCAGCCCGCGCTTAATCATACGGGCAAAGTATCTGTACCCGCCGGTGGCTTCCAGCGGATGCTCCCCGCCCAAAAGGTCTGCTTTTGCATGGGCCCATTCGATGCCGCCGTGTATGCTTGCCAGGGTTTTGCAGGTTTCCAGCACCCTCTCTCTGAGGTTTTTGTCATTGCGGCTGCCCGAATACTTCAGTATGAATGCGCGGAAGTCGTCCGAATTGTTCTCGTAGCGGCGGCGGAACACCTTGTCCACAGCTTCCTGTTTCATGATGCTCACCTGCACATCGTCCGCGACATTGAAACCAGGCTCGATATCGATCAGATAGAAGTACTGGCGGATCACGTCAAAAGCAAAGGAATGGAATGTGCCGATGCTGGCGGAGGGAAGTTTCGAAAGCTGCCGGGTGAGCATGGCTTTATCGGCTCCCGGTTTCTTCATCTCCTCCCGCAAAGCCTTCTCGAGCCGTTCCTTCATCTCTGCCGCGGCGGCGTTTGTGAACGTAGTAATAAGGAACCGATCGATATCGGTTCCCTCGTCTATGAGAAGCCGCTTGATCCGCTCGACGAGCACAGTGGTCTTGCCCGAGCCCGCCGCTGCGGATACGAGAATGCTTCTTCCGGTTGTTTCAATTGTATCGCGTTGTTCTTTCGTCCAGTTCATTCTTAATACTGAGTGGCGTTCTTCATTATACAAGCGGGGTTCCCGTCATTTCCTCCGGTATCGCAAGGCCCATGAGTTTGAGCATGGTCGGCGCGATGTCACACAGTCTGCCGCCGTCTTTCAGCGGCAGTGGGTCTGCGGAGATGTTGACGAGCGGCACATCGTTCAGGGAGTGCGCGGTCATCACATTTCCGTTTTCGTCCAGCATTTCATCCGCGTTTCCGTGATCTGCGGTCAGCAGGATCTGTCCGCCCTTCGCCAGAACTGCCTCCACGATCTGCGGCACGCATACGTCCAGCGTCTCGATGGCCTTCACGGCTGCCTCCATGACGCCCGTATGCCCAACCATGTCGGCGTTGGCGAAGTTCAGGATGATCATGTCATACTTATCCGACGCGATTTCTTCCAGCACTCTGGCCGTGACTTCCGGCGCGCTCATTTCCGGCTGCATGTCGTATGTTGCCACAGAAGGCGACGGAATCAGTATTCTGTCTTCCCCTTCTTCCGGCTCCTCAACGCCGCCGTTGAAGAAGAACGTGACGTGCGCGTACTTCTCAGTCTCGGCGATTCTAAGCTGCTTCATGCCCAGACCGGAGATATAGACGCCGAGTGTGTTGGACGGCGTCTCCGGCGGATAAGCCAGGGTGACGTTCGGCATCTCCGCGTCGTACTGCGTCATGCAGATGTAGCAGATGTCACTGACCTTTTTCTTTCTTTCAAATGCAAAACCATCAAATTCCGGATCTACAAAGGCTCTGGTGATCTCCCTCGCCCTGTCCGGCCGGAAGTTGAACATGATAATCGCGTCTCCGTCGCACACAAACCCGTCAGGATAGTTGTCGCAGTCCACGATGGTCGGCAGGACGAATTCGTCGTTTTCGTCTCTCTCGTAAGCGTTTCTGATCGCCTCCTGCCCTGTGGCTGCGTGCATGCCTTCGCCTATAGTCATGGCGTCATAAGCCTTCACAAGGCGCTCCCAGCGCTTGTCTCTGTCCATGGCGTAGTACCTGCCGCTCACGATACCGACCTGTCCCAGGCCGATTTCTTCCATGTGCGCAGTCAGCTGATCCATATATTCTTCGGCGCACCGCGGTGGAACGTCTCTGCCGTCCAGGAAGCAGTGCACTACAAGCTTCTCAACGCCTTCTTTCTTCGCCAGGTCGATCAGGGCCAGCAGATGGGTGATGTGGCTGTGCACGCCCCCGTCCGACAGCAGCCCCTGCAGATGGAGCGTTGAATTGTTCTTCTTCACATGCTCGATTGCCTTCAGGAAAGCCTGGTTTTCAAAGAAATCCCCATCCTGAATAGCCTTGGTGATCCTTGTCAGCTCCTGATACACGATCCTGCCCGCGCCGATGTTCAGATGTCCGACCTCGGAATTTCCCATCTGCCCTTCCGGCAACCCCACATCCAGCCCGCAGGCCTTCAGCGTCGTCCCCGGGTATTTCGCGAATATTTCATCGAGATGAGGCTTGTTCGCCGCTTCGATCGCGTTGCCCTCTTTTCTCGGATTGATCCCGTATCCGTCCAGTAT
>JBGUKV010000210.1:0-2434 GCA_045114655.1 Candidatus Allocopromorpha sp.
CTTCACAGCTGAGCAGGCTCTGGCGATCATGGACCGCAACGATGTGGAGAGAGCTGTTCTGATGAACGGCAGTATGTACGGCTTCCAGAATATCTATCACGAGGAGCTTCTTGAGAAGTATCCCGACCGCTTCTGCCCTTCCTGTGAGGTTGAGCCCTTCGCGACCAACCACATGGAGACACTGCACAGATTCCTGGAAGAGAAGCATTTCCATCTCGTCAAATTTGAAGTCAGTTCCGGCGGCGGTCTCATGGGCTGCCACGATCCCTTCGATCTGTCCGGCGACAGGATGATGGAGATCTACAAACTGATCGAGAAGCATAAAGGCGTGGTTGCGCTGGATGTCGGCGATATTCTGATGGAGAGCCACCAGACCGCCGCTCTGATGCGCATTGCTGACAGATGCCCTGACCTCAAAGTCGTGATCTGCCACCTTCTTGCTCCCATGAGGGAGAAGAAGAAAGAGTGGAAGGCAGAACTGCAGATGCTCAGCCAGGCCAATGTCTGGTTCGACATCGCCGCAATGCCCAAGATCATGTCCCCCGACGTCTATCCTTATCCCGAGACAGTCGATACTCTGGCGGAAGCAAGAGATATCATCGGCGCTGACAGGATGATGTGGGGCACAGATGCTCCGTTCGCTGCTACGCAGGATACCTACGAGCACCTTACGGACTATCTTGAGAAGTCCAATGTATTCTCACAGAAAGAGCTGGAAGACATTTATTACAACAACGCTAAACTTGTCTACTTCAGCTGAGCGAAATGCTAAATAAAGGGGCCGGGAAGAAATGTCCTCCATTTCTTTCCCGGCCTCTTTTCCTTTGCCGCAAAAACCCGGCGGGGCTTTATAAAAATTGCTGTTCTCAAAAGCCTCGCCGGGGCATCTCATAATCAGTATTATCAGGTTGTGTACAGGATCAGCGCGATCATTTCGATCGGCTCGCCGATGGCCTCGATGGAATGGCACTCGCCGTCACCGCAATAGTATACATCGCCGGGCTGTACATCAACGATCGTGCCGTTGTCATTGTACTTGCCGCTGCCGGAAAGGATGTAATAGGTCTCAGCGTCTCCTTTGTGCGTGTGGAGGCCGATCTTGCTTCCGGGATACACCGTCGTATGCCCGAATACACGTCCCTTATTCTCCATTTCCTCAGGTCCGTTCAAAAGGCTTCTCACAGTGATCTCACCGACACCGTTAAAGGGAGACGGCTTCCTGATGCTGATCTTATCATCACTTCTTCTAATCATAATTACCCTCCTATAAGTCATGTGAAATCAGACTCAGTTTAAATATAGTTTATATTTATTATACTAGAAGGATATGGATTCTGAAATAAAACAGCACAGAAAAACAGGTCATTTTTGACTTCTATTAGGTCTCATTTGATGTAAATTCCCGTGAAACTTGAATCTTCAAATGCAAGTGCTATAATCGGGGCGTTCAAAAGGAAACCGCCAGGATGGACATGCTATGCTCATGACTGACTGGCGGTTTTTTTATTGCAGAAGGCCTGCTGACAAGCTATTCTTATCAGTCATTACAGAAAAGAGGAAACGATATGAGCATGTTATTGGAAACCGCACTGGCATTGTTTGCCGGGTTGATGATGACCCGTGTTTTCAAGTATATGAAACTGAACTTTCCGGACGTGACGGCGTTCCTGATCGCCGGCGTCCTTGTGGGACCTTTTATGCTGGGAAGGCTGGGCATACACGGAGTAGGGTTCAATACGATGGAGGACCTTCAGGCCGTAAGTGCGCTCAGCAATGTTGCCCTTGGATTTATCGCCTTTGATATCGGCAATGAGTTCCGTCTCGCGCATCTGAAGGAGACGGGAAAGACAGCAACGGTGATCGGCGTGATCCAGGCGCTGATGGCGACACTGCTTGTTGATGCGGTTCTGATCATGCTTCATTTTATACTCGGTCCGGAAGTGCTGCCGCTTCCCGTGGCGATCACATTGGGCGCAATCGCTTCAGCGACGGCGCCGGCAGCGACCCTTATGGTCGTCAGACAGTATAAAGCCAAGGGCCCGGTCACAGAACTGCTCCTTCCCATTGTTGCTCTCGACGACGCGGTGGGACTGGTCGTGTTCTCTGTATCTTTTGGCATAGCGCAGGCTATGGTCGGCGGAACGCTGGACTTCATTTCGGTCATTGTCAATCCGCTGCTGGAAATCGTCTTTTCATTGATACTTGGAGCGGTGATGGGAACGCTGCTCACGGTGCTGGAGAAGATTTTCTTCTCCAACTCCAACCGCCTGTCTCTGACGATCTCTTTCGTGATCATGACGATCGCTATGGCGTCCAGGGAATTTGAACTTGGCGCAGGAGTGAAGATCGGTTTTTCGTCCCTTCTCGTATGCATGATGCTGGGAACAGTTTTCTGCAATTTCAGCGAGTATTCTGTGGATATCATGAACCGTTC
>JBGUKV010000211.1:0-7138 GCA_045114655.1 Candidatus Allocopromorpha sp.
GTCAAAGGTATTTGACGAAGCAGAAAACAGAATGCACACGATCAAGGCCGTCATGGTTGCTACAATCGGAAGATAAGATCGCAGATAATACATCAGGCCGGCATTTCATGCCGGCCTGTGGCACAAGATAACCGTGAACAGGAGGTAAAACAATGATACCTGGAATCCACAATTATTCGGAAATCGGCAAACTGAACAAGGTTCTGCTGCACCGTCCGGGTCTGGAACTGGAGGCGCTGACGCCGTCCACCATGGAGAGACTCCTCTTTGATGACATTCCGTTCCTCAAGGTCGCGCAGGAAGAACACGACAGATTCGCCGAAGTACTCAGAGAAAACGGCGTTGAAGTTGTTTACTATGTGCAGGAGACTGCAAAGGCATTAAGCACGCCGCAGCTCCAGCAGAGTCTGATCGAAGACTTCCTCGATCTTTCCCTGATCACATCCAAGGGCATGCGGGAGAGCCTGATCTCCTATCTCATGACATTCACGCCGGAAGAAATGGTCGCGAAACTCATCGCCGGCATCAAGAAGAATGAAGTGCCGTCCGACGAAGTGCACTCCCTGATGGATCTGATCCATGATGACTATCCGTACATCTCAGATCCGATGCCGAACCTGTACTTTACAAGAGACCCGGGCGCCTGCGTGGGCGACGGCATCAACATCCACCACATGCACACCCAGGAGAGAAGAAGAGAATCCCTGCTTCTCAAATACATGTACAAGTACAACAGAGACTTTGCGACGGAAGAGAACAAGCAGTGGTACGATCTCGATCAGGATCACTCCATCGAAGGCGGAGACGTACTCGTCCTGTCAAAGGACATGGTCGCCATCGGCTTTTCCCAGAGAACGACCATCGCAGGCATCGAGCGTTTCGCGAGGAACCTGCTGGCCAAGTCCACATTCAAGAAGGTCCTGGTATTCGATATCCCGAAGACGAGAGCGTTCATGCACCTCGACACCGTATTCACAATGGTCGACTACGACAAGTTCACGATCCATCCTGAGATCGAAGGACCGCTGGGCGTGTATGAAATCACCATGGGCAAAGGCGGCGAGCTGAAGTTCAACGCTATGAAGGACGAGCTGCAGAACATCCTGGCCCTCGAGCTGGGGATCCCGGCTGTCGAGCTGATCCGGTGCGGCGGCGGAGATCTGCTGGCTGCCCAGAGAGAGCAGTGGAACGACGGCTCCAACACCCTGTGCATCGCACCGGGAACTGTCGTTACATACGAGAGAAACTATGTATCCAACGAGCTCCTCGACAAGAAAGGCGTAAAAGTCCTTTCCATTCCGAGCGCGGAGCTTTCCAGAGGAAGAGGCGGCCCGAGATGCATGAGCTGCCCGGTAAACAGAGTTGATCTGTAGTTCTATATTGATTGAAAAGGAGTAGTACAATGGCAGAAAGCAAAGGTAAAATCGTAATCGCGCTGGGCGGAAACGCTCTGCAGTCAGGCAAAGGCCCTGCAACAGCGGAAGCTCAGCTGGAAGTCGTTAAAAATACATGCAAGCGCGTTGCGGAAATCAGCGGTATGGGATATGAAATCGCTGTCGTACACGGCAACGGACCGCAGGTCGGACGCATCGTCATGGCAAGTGAAGCGGCCAAGGACGTCACTCCGTCCATGCCGTTCGATGTCTGCGGCGCGATGTCCCAGGGTTACATCGGATATCACATCCAGCAGTGCCTGCGGTACGCGCTGAACATGCAGAACAGACACGTTCCGGTCGTGACCGTCGCGACACAGGTCGTTGTCGATGAGAACGATCCTGCGTTCCAGAACCCGACCAAGCCAATCGGACCATTCTACACGGAAGAAGAAGCAAAAGAACTGGAAAAAGAAAAAGGCTGGACTATGAAGGAAGACGCCGGCAGAGGATGGAGAAGAGTCGTTGCTTCCCCGAAGCCTGTCCGCATCGTTGAGATCGACTCCGTGAAGCAGCTGTGGGAAGACAACATCGTCATTACCTGCGGCGGCGGCGGCATTCCGGTACTCGAAAGAATGGACGGTCATATGGACGGCGTTGCGGCAGTCATCGACAAAGACTTCGCGGCTGAGCTTCTGGCAGAACAGGTCAGAGCGGATATGCTCATGATCCTGACAGAAGTAGAGAAGGTCTCCCTCAACTTCAATAAGCCGGATCAGCAGGATCTGGATCACATGACACTGCTTGACGGTGTGAAATACATCGAAGAGGGACAGTTCCCTGCAGGAAGCATGCTTCCGAAGGTCGAGGCGGCCATGAAGTTCGTCAGACAGTTCCCGAGCAAGAAGGCGATCATCACATCCCTTGACAAGGCAGTTGACGCGCTGGAAGGAAAAACAGGAACAGTAATCACATTCAACTAAAAGAGGTGATAATATGAAACAGACTGCGAAAGAGTTTATGTCGTCCATAGGCGTAGACAATATGCTCTATGACGAAGAAGTAGCAGCAAGTATCGCGCATGCGCGCATGCTGAAACAGAACAAACTGATCTCAGGAGAAGAATGCGATCAGCTGGTCAAAGGTCTGAAGGAAGTTCTCGCTGACGTGGAGGCTGGCAAGGTCGAGTTCAAGGTCGAGTACGATGACATTCACGGATGTATCGAACAGGTTCTGGCAGAGAAAATCGGCCCTGTCGCCAAGAAGCTGAACTGGGCCAGAAGCGTCAACGACCAGGTCGTGATCGACACCCGACTCTTCCTGAGATCGGAGAACGATCTGATCCGGGAACTGCTGCAGGATCTTCTGGACACACTGGAAGCCCTGGCGAAGGAGCATGTCAACACGATCATGCCGGGATACTCCCATCTGCAGAGAGCCCAGCCGATCACGCTGGCATACCATCTGCTGGCCTACTACCAGATGTTCAAGCGGGACCTGAGAAGATTTGAAAACTGCCTGGAACGCATCAATGTGATGCCTCCGGAAGGAGGAGCACTGGCCGGAACCGTATGGGATACGGACCGGAAGAAGATGGCGAAGGAACTGGGATTCGACGGGATCCTGCCCAATGCCATGGATGGCGTTGCCGACAGAGACTTCGGTATGGAATTCATCAATGACTGTTCCATCACCATGATGCATCTGTCCAGATTCTGCGAGGATCTGATCCTGTGGAGCTCCGTTGAATTCGGATTCATCGAAATCGACGATCAGTTCACGACCGGCAGCAGAGTGCTTCCGCAGAAGAAGAACCTGGACGTTGCAGAACTGATCCGGGGCAAGACCGGCAGAGTTTACGGAGATATGATCAACCTGCTCACCGTTTTCAAAGGACTGCCAATGTCCTACAACAGAGACATGCAGGAAGACAAGTACGCTATGCTGGACGCGGCCCACACTGTGGAAGCCTGCCTGAATCTGTTCGTTGAAATGATCAAGACCATGAAGATCAACAGAGGCGAGATGCAGAGAGCAGCCAAGTACGGCTACATGAACGCGACCGAACTGGCGGAGTACCTGATGGAGAAGGGCATCCCATCAGAAGAGGTCGGCACGATCATCAGCAAGATCGTCATGTACGCCATCAACAACAACAAGCCGATTGAAGAACTCTGGCTCGACGACCTGAAGCAGTTCACGCAGGTCTTCGACAGCGACGTCTACGACAAAGTCGCCATCAGAAACGTCATTGCGTCCAAGGTGTCGAAGGGATCCACATCCTTCGAGAACGTACAGGCGCAGCTTGACGAGATCGCAAAGAACAAATAAACAGAATATGATGCATAAGAAGACCCTGCGGCGCCGACAAGCGCCGCGGGGCCTTTTTCAATGGGAGCGTTTCCAATTTGCCCTGGTTGATGTTAAAATTGATAATAGATAATAGTACTTTTATTGTTTTTGTTTGTTTTTGTTTTGTTTTTTTTGTTTTTTGGTTGGGAGATTCCCGAACTTCGGGTATTTATATAGTATATAGTTTAAATGCGCAGCATGCGCGTCGGAAAGTGGATAGAAAAAACCGTTGAATCAACAGGAAACGGATGTGAGGGTAAAGCCATGAAACAAGTATTCAGAACCACGATAGCTTTTGTTACAGCCTTTGTGATGGCAGTAACAGGGGCGTTTATGTTTAATGGAGTCAGCAGTCCGGTCTATGCGGATGTCGGATCTGTCCAGGATGATGAGGATGTCACCTACGACAAGGACGGCGGCCTGCTCAACAGCATCGGGATCGACACATCGAAGATGCCGGAGGATTACGATCCGGATTCTACAAGTAATCCTTACGGATCTGATGTGATGAACATGAATGCAGTCTATGAGCTGTTCCAGTTCGTGACCGTGCACACTGACGCCCATTTGTACGGGCATAATGCCAAGCTGGATGGTAAATATAATACGCTTATGGACCCGAGTACAGCGAAAAGAGTCGACACGCCGGACTTTACGCAGGACACCTTCGCCAACTGCGCGGCATGCGATGTCAAAGGGACCGGCAGGAAGTCGGCACTTGCGGTAGTATATACGAACTATAATCCGGTAGTGTATTCTCCAGAGCATTCGGAACGGAACAATATCTACCTGATGATCTTTGACCCCCTTACCGGGAATCATTCCGACCCGATCAAATTATCAAACTTTATTGAGAACCGCATCACGGTTCCGTATCTGGTTCAGTCACAACTCCAGGTCACCTGCGGAGACTATGATAATGACACTGTCGATGAGATCGCTGTATATGTTCCGGCAGCCAGTGACAATGAGCGAGCTAAAGTTTCTGTGTTCGATCTGGTCAATGGCCAGGACGCGCAGGATCCATTCCGCGCGGATGCCTGGAATCTTTCCTGGAACTATGTTCTGCCTGTCACGTCAGAATCCTCTAAGATCATTGGATATATGGGCAAAGACGCCCAGGGACATGACGCTGTTCAGTATATGAAGAACTTTTACAATAACATCGATCTGGTTTCAGGAGATGCGGATAACGATGGTCCATGCGACCTGATCATTTCTTATGGTGCTTCCAGCACGGGTTCTGAAGTCGGCGAAGTGGTATTTGATAAGATCCTCCGTTCGATCGAGAGCCATTCCGTTCTGCTTTATGGAAGCAATAAAGGGCAGATGTTAAAGAAATCCCAACAGATCTCGTATGATAACAACGATCTGATCAGAGTATCCTGCGCCTTCGGTGATTTGGATGACGACGGCAACGAAGAATTGCTTCTTGGCGGGCAGATGAAAAGTGAACAGGGTGCTAACACAACCCGCGTCCTGGGCAAATTCCTCTACGACAGCGGCTCCGGCACGATGGTTCCGGAACAGATACAGGATATGAAAGTCGTTGATGGTGAAGTGCAGAAAGATGGGAGTTATTCATCCTCGAACGGATGGGATCAGAATTATTACAGTACCCCGGTGATGAAGGCCAACATTGCTGTTGGGAAGTTCTTCGGCGAGCAGAGTGATAAGAGAATCTACCTGGACAGCGTTTTGTACTCATATAACGGGTCTTTCGCCATCGAGGATGAGTTGGAAGACAGGAACACCGAAAAAGACAAGGATAACCACGATATCCCGAAGGGCAGCCGGGCGATGGCCGACATGATGGGCGCAGGTGAACATAGTAACGAACAATGGGAGTACTTTGAATACGGTGCTCAAGCCGCGAATTTCACCGGCGGCGATTTCGACTATGGACTCATCAACAGAGTATCCAAACCGAGAACCCAATCAGGCGGAGACAGAATGGAAGCAGTCGCAACCAAACTGGTGGTATCCGGAGACGATCTGGACAGTCTGACCATGAATGGAAAGAATGAATCGTGGCTCTATGAAGCAACGACGAAGAACGCGCCGTTTATCTGGGGGGTGCCGGATACGGACATTGATGGTACGGTGGCCGAATATACAGGAAGCCATAAAATCGTATATGAGAATCCGAAAGTCGTTGCCGTTCTGGCGTCATCCCCATACTTCAAGGATGTTGCGAATTATGACGATTCCATGTTGGGCAATTGCTCGACAGGATTCGGATCCGGCAGCGGAACGGATCAGGGATATGAATACACAGAGGAACTCGAGGTAGGTATTGTTGGTGATATTGATTTTGCTGCGGCGCACTTCTTTGTAGACGGGGATATGGGAAAGAAGTGGACCTGGGAGTGGGGAAACAGCACAACAAAAGAATTCACCATGTCCTATGAAACAGCGGGCGGTGAAGATGCTGTTGTTCTGCAGTCGACGCCGCGTGAATACTTCGAATACAATGTGACCAGCGTCATGGTGGATGATGACGGAACCTTGACAGAATATACAGAAACGATGTATATCAAGAATCCGCACCAGCCCGTGACCCAGACATTGACGATGGAAGATTATATTGAAATCCAGAAAGAGTATTCCGACGAATTGCCGGATGTCAAGGATTACTACAGCTCCAGGCCGGGCGATCCTTCGACCTATCCGAAGGACGACAGTGACATTCCGGACGCGGCAAAAAAACATCTTAAAAAGAATGATGATGGAGAAACCATGCTTTACGCTGCGCCGGATTTCGCAGGAATCGCATTTGGCGGGGGCAGCGTTTCCCAGTCGTTTACGGTGACTAATACGGAGTCCAAAAGATCTGATAACCGCATGGAAGGCATGTTCCAGGAAGTCGATGCAGGCGGCCAAGGCGGCGTAGAAAACATTATCACGATCAGGGTCGGCATTCACGAAGGCTTTGACAGGGCAGACGGATCGACCCTCTCCACAACAACGACGGAAGAGTATTCCTGTCAGGTTGCGAATATGCCGCGCTCTGCCAAGGATTACGGATATGACTTTTCATGGAAACTGTTTGAATACACGATAGATTTCACGAATGGGGAAGGCCTCAACTATGATTTCCCGGTCGTGACCTATATCGTGGATGACGTTTTGTCTCCGCCGATGCTTCCGGATCCGATCACGCAGGATTTCGACAATACGACGGACACCCAGACAGCGCTTACCTGGACCTATAATACCGATACGCCGCAGGAGTTCCTGATCTACAAATATCTGGACTTCCCGCAGGGCGGCGGTGACCTTTTGGCGGGCAGAGTTGCCGGAAGTGAGTACAAAATCAAAAAAGACGAAAACGGGAAAACGGTCAGAGATCAGTACGGAAATGTAGTTCGTGAGTATACATTCCTTGACAAGAATCTGACGCCGGATACCAA
>JBGUKV010000212.1:0-25830 GCA_045114655.1 Candidatus Allocopromorpha sp.
CGTTGGCGACCCAGCAGGTGTCATTATCGCAGTCATCACAGGTGGTCTCGCATTTTTCGACGCGCATGCCGCCTGCTGCTTCGGCGCTTCCGTTTAAGGTATTGCTGTTCATGCTCACACGGGAGCCGGGCGGAACGGATTCTGTAATGAAGGCATTGCCGCCGATGATGGAGCCTTTGCCGATGACGGTGTTGCCGCCGAGGATGGACGCGCCGGAGTAAATGGTCACATCATCCTCCAAAGTCGGATGGCGGCGGGTTCCATTGAGAGCGTGTCCTCCGCGCGTCGAAAGCGCGCCAATAGTAACGCCCTGATAGATTTTGACGTGCTCTCCGATGATCGAAGTCGATCCTATCACGATGCCGGTGCCGTGGTCCATGAAGAAGTACTCCCCGATCCGGGCCGCCGGATGGATATCGATTCCTGTAATGCTGTGCGCATATTCCGACATCATGCGCGGCAGGATGCGCACGCCAAGCAAGTGCAGTTCGTGGGCCACACGATAGATGGTGCTTGCCAGCAATCCCGGATAGCTCAAGACGATTTCTTCTTTATTATATGCCGCCGGATCCCCGTCGTAGGTCGCCTGGATGTCCGTGTTGATCTTCGCGCGGATCTCCGGGATCTTGCGGAAGAATTCGATGGCGATCTTCTGGGCCTCTTCTTCGAGTTCATCGTCCTTCAGACTGCCGTACTTGCCGTCAAAGGCCAATGCCAAAGCGATCTGCTGAGACAGATAGTACATAATGTCTTCAAACTGCAGCGTCAGTTTGCTGTACATGTTGTAGAACCTGTAGCCTTTGTCCCTGTAGTAGCCCGGGAACAATACGCCCAGCAGTTTATTGACGATTTCAATGACCTCGTCCCTGTCCGGCTGGTCGAAAATATTCATATTGTCAATGTCACGTCCCTGGTCGTAGTCCTTCAGCACCAGTTCCACGATCTCATCGACTTCACTTCTCATTTTCTTCTCGTCCATTAGTACGCCCTTCCAAAGTACGCCCTTTCCAATTTGGCTATAAAAACTTTTTCAATGTCAACACGTTGCTTCCGTCCCGGTATTCATACGCGGCATCATCCATCTGCTGTTTGACGAGGAATATGCCGAGACCGCCGATCCGGCGTTTGCCGGTAGGCAGGGTCACATCCGGATCTTCCCGCGCAAGGGGATCATAAGGGATACCCTGATCTATGAACGTGATCACGATCGTTCGCGCAGCATCGGAAGTCTCCAGTTCGACCCGCATGGTCGCCTCACCGCTTCCGGGTGCGTAGGCGTAATTGGCAATGTTGACATAGACCTCTTCTACCGCAAGTTCTATGGCCATCCGTTTCCTCAACGGACAATCCCAAGCATCCATGCGCTCGCCAAGAAAAGCCATGATCAGCGGGAGATTCCTCACTGTGGCTTCAAGCGTTATTGAATTGTCCCGTGTCGTTTCGTTGACTGCGCACATTCTGATGACCCTCCGTCTGGTTTGCCAAGAAACACCTTGCCGGATCGTCAGGCAAAACTACTGAATATCCAAAATGTCGACGAATCCTGTCACTTCGAAAATCTCCATGATCACATCGTTAACACCGGTAACGATCATGCTTCCCTGCTTGTTCATGGTCTTCTGTGCAGAAAGCAGAACACGCAGTCCGGCAGATGAGATGTACTCTGTCTCAGTGAAGTCAATCACCAGTTCAGTGATTCCATCCATTGATTCTTTCAGCGCTTCTTCCAGTTCCGGTGCTGTAGTCGTATCCAGTCTTCCGCTGATTGCTACTGTGAGTTTTTCGCCTTCCAGAGTTTTTTTGATTTCCATTTCAGTATTTCCTCCCATCAGTTATTTCTGATTTATAATATCATAAGTATACACCAAAACCCCTTTCTTGGTGCAACAATTATTGCAAAATTCGGCATCAAACCGCCGGCGCGTCGCCGTACAGCGTTTTATTCTTGCGGAAGGCCTGTATGATGCGGGTCATCCCGGCGTAAGCAAGTCCCAATGCGTAGATAACTACTGCCACTTTAACGTTGCCAATGAACAGCAGGCAAAGGACTCCTATGCAGAGGTTGACCAGCCCTATAACAAAAGTCATACGCCAGGATGGTGCCTTCAGGCGCCTGGATTCGTCTGCCCGCATGATATCTACGAACGCAGCGAAAATATGGATCCACGCCAGATACAGAACGATGCAGTACAGGGGAACATCCGTCAGCGAAAGTGTGAACAGCGCCACATCCAGCATGATGATCGCCCGGTACAGTATGATTCTTCCCCCGACCATGTGCCGCGCCATGGAGATATAGTAGACCAGTGACCGGATGCTCGCGATGAGCAGTGAAAAGCCCAGTATGAGGATCACTGCCGGATATGTTTTGTCCGCGTCTACTGCCAGGAAAAAGGCGGCCGCAACCATGATCAGCCCGGTGATGATATTACCAATGCGTCTTGCTTTCGTCATGCTCCGTCACCTCCATTCCCCAGCCAGCTTGATGCCCGCTGCGCTGATTTCCTCGGTGACCATACGCTTCTGGGTGAGAGCCGCTTTGATGAATGTTCCGAGAAACGTATCGTCCTTCTCATCTTTTGGCGCCTCTTTGTATTCTTCCTGGTATTTCTCCAGTTCAAAGTCCTCTACTTCCCGTCCTGACAGTTTTTCTGCAAAAGCCTTCCAATCTGCGGAAGCATCAGTCTGCCGCCGTTTAAGTATTTCACGGATTTCTTTGAGATGCGGTGTCACAAGCGCGCCGTTATAGACGTCCGTACGGAAGTCTTCTTCCGGGGACGCAGTCCGAAGCCAGCGGAGAGCGTGCACCATCTGCGAGAAAGCATGCATGTAATCGGACGGATTATCTTTGATGATTTCTTCATAATCGGCCCAGGCAGGAAGATATTTATACTTGATAAAGCTGTAGTCCGGCAGATGCCCTGCTCTGCCGTGACCCAGATTCATAATATGGTTCTCGTTGTTCTGCCGTACACTGTTTGTATATTTCCCATCTTCAAGATCGTCCGGGGTACCCGGGCTGTGCCGGAACGCGATGTGGCGCTCAGTTTCAGCACCGCCTTCTTCGAGAATCTCATAGAAGTAATAGTTCGTATTGTTGATGACCAGAGACGGTGTCCCCGCGAAATAACGGTGTGCCCAGGTGTCCGCCAGAACATGCATGGCGATCCCTGTTGCCTGAAGGCTTTTGCCTCTGGCAAGTTCCACGGTCCGGGCAACCAGTTTCCCATTCGGTCCGCAGATGAGGCGGTATTTGCTGCGGTAACGTTTGCCGCCTTTTGACGGAGCGTACAGGTCAGCAGGCAGGAAGTGAAACGCCGCCCAGATCCTTGTGATATCCTGCAGCCCCGGCACGTCTGTCCGCGCATCCATGAGCTCCAGCTGCAGCTGTGTCGTCGCCGCCGCCTGGGGGCCTTTGATTTTGCGCAGAAGAGTTTTGGAACAGTGGTCCACAAACTGGGCGCTGTAACAGATGTCCATGCTTTCCTCATGGGAGTAACCTGCCAGGTACGCTGCGCAGTAGGTCGCGTAGTAATGGAAGTCCAGTTGCATCACTTCGCCCCCTTTCTGAGCCTGCGCACCATGATCGCCGAAACAATCATCTCGATCAGGCAAAGGATCGAAGTTATGTCGACAAATATGGAAGCCCTGGCGTTCTCGTACAACCCCATCGCCACCTTATCGTCTGCAGATAACACGAAACCATTAATTATGGTGCCGTCAATCAGAAATGAGCAGAGTATGATCGCCAAAACAATATACAGCGGACTGCGCTTCCGAATCCGTCTGCCTTCCTGGATCGCTGCCCGGCCGATGTAATACCGCAGCGCCAGACTTAGAACAAGGAGCAGCAGAATAACAGCAATCAAGATATAAGCCAACGTTTCCTTTGAATACTCTGTAAGAGCGTACATCTGTATTTGTTCATCTGTTAAGGAATTCGCTACTTCCTCCAAGGGCGTCAGCACAAAATACAGTACTGCTTTGATGATGTTCCATGCGGCAAATACAATGATTCCCGCGCCGCTGATGGCCAGACTATGTTCATATTTTCTCAGTTTTCTCTGATCCATTCTGTGATTCTTCTTTCTATTCTCCGATGTGCGCCTCGATCATCTCCGTAGTCATGGCTCTCTGATAAACATCCGTCAGCACGCCGCCGAACGTATAATCACCGGCCTCCAGCGGCGCGTCCTCTACAGTCAGCCTGTCCTGTTTCGACACGCGGACCTTCTTACCTTCAGGCTTTGATTTAATCAGGTTCCCCTCCGCGTCATAAGTGTCGAAGACGAACTGAATGCTATCACCCGACTTCAGTTTCAGCAACCCCTTTGTGTCCATATAGCTGCCGAGTTTTTCGCTTATTTCAGTATCATAACCTGTGACATGTCCCACCGGCGGCGCCGTGTCGTCCGTCACAGGATCCCACTCTATATAGAGGGTAATGTCCCGTTTCCCATTTAGACGGGCTTTGACTTTTCCTGTGTAGATGTCGCCATCCTCAGTCTCGCGGACCTGTTCCGCTTCATAGCAGACGACCTGTCCATCGATGTGCACCCAATTGTCATCCATGGTGACCATCGGGTGTCCGGCCGCGTCCTCGCCGCCCACATAATCGGTCCCCAGATACCGCATTCCTTCACCTGACGCATCCGATACGTTCTGGTACAGCATCGTCCGGCAGTCTGCAATGATTTTCCAGAGTTTCTTCGGAAGCTGGATCTCATATCCGTCCGCGGTCTCTTTCAGCGGGATATCGACCAGCGCCTGCGCGTCCTCATAATCTTCAAAGCCTTTCACATACCATTCTTCCTCGGTGTAGTCTGTAGACCCGAACACTTCCTCCCAGAATGAAGAACTACTGTCTGCATCCTCCTGCTCCGCGGCCTTCTTCTGCTGGGCCGCCATGATGCTGAAGATATCATTGAACACACGCCGCTCCGTCTTCAGGGACATGTTCTTCAGCTGCTTGCTGGTATCGCCGTAAAACCCGATTGCCTTGTACGGGAAAGCAAAGGCCATCCCGTTGATGCCGGAAGCGGAGGCTTTGTTGCGGTAAAGCACGCAGCTGTGTATGGTATCGCTCAGGTTCTTTATCTCCTTGTCCGAACCTAAGGTATTGTTATAATCCGCCTTGCGCAGAGTCGTCAGGAAGTCCACCAGATCGATCTGCATGTCATCTGAAAAATTGTAGGCGTTTGTTCCTGCCACTGCAAAGTCCGCATAGGCGTCAGGATCTTCCTTGATGAGCTTATCCGCGTGCTCAAGAAAGTCACAGAATTCCTTATACGCGGGCTTGGCCAGCGTCGTATCGATGAGAGACAGGGTCGCGCCGGTATCCGGCTTGCCGTCTTCGTCCTTTACGATCGTGTTGAGCTGATCGTAGGTAGAGAGCAAGTCTTCCGCAAAGGCTTCCGTTGACAGACCCGGATCCGCAGCCAGCTTGCCGAAAGCGGAGGTATAGTACCATCCATAGCCGCCTTCGACCTCTTCCGACGCCAGATAATAATCTGCATACGGTTCCATGGCCGCCGCGATTTCAATGTCCTGCATGAGGCAGGCGTCGAAACCGATCACGTCGAACTTCGTATCCGATGCCTTAATGGCATTCAGGATCTCGTTCATCTGCAGACAGCCGAACGGGTTGTCCCCGTCTGTTTTACTGTTGATATCGTCCTGACCGTAGCCGCCGCATACGCCGCCGCCGTGATCCCACAACACGAGCATATAACGGTCCGCCGGATAGTTCTTCTTCGTCCATTTCAGGAAATCTTCCAGACTTTTTTCATCGGACATGCTCATGTCATCCGACAATGCTTTCACCTTTGTCAGATTCCCTTCTTTGATTTCATATCGTCCATAGCTGGCTGCATCGATGCCGTCGGTGAACCAGCGGTTCGTGCCGCCTGCTTCCATGACGAAGGTCAGGCCGTCGCCCTGCTTTGTCGCCTCAATCATCTGCGTGATGTTGGCAGAAGCCAGTCCTGCCTTGTGTTCGAGATTGGAGCCGATCACATAAGACATGACGACGACATTCTTGTCACCGGAATGATCCGGGAAGAAGCGCGCTCTGCTTGGTTTCATGTCAGCCACTGATGCGGCGGCCTTGCCCATCATGTCGTCCCGCGTCAGGAACTGGTCGTCCCCTTGCAGGTCCTTGGTCTTGTCGTGGATCTCTGACAGATTCTGATCAACCAGAATTTCCGGCGGCAGTGTTCGGAGCGTCAGGAATCCGATGCCGAGCACCAGGGCGGTGATCTCCGCAAGCGAAATCAGCACCAGGCCTGTCCTGCGCACAAAGCGTCCCGCTTTTGAGTGTTCCGGCACCGGCTTGAGTGCGATTCCCTGATACCGGGATCTGCCGAACGCCAGGACCAGAAGGAAAATCACAGGCACAAGAATCATCCCGATCGCGAAAATCCTGCCTTTACCGAAGGCCTTGGCCATGCGCCAGTACAGCCGGATGACAAAGACGCCGTAAACGATGAATGCTGAGATGGCGTACACCCATCCCAGGTTTTCATCAACACCCAGGTACAGCGCCGCCAGCATGAGCACGACCGCGACTATAAACGGTCTGTAGAAACTCCGCATGCGCCGGAACAGCAGCTTGCTGAATTGCCGTTCTGCCAGGAACGGAATCACGCAATCACGCTTCTTCAGGCCCATTTTATTCAGAATGCAGAAATACGCGATGGAATGATAGATCCAGGAAATGATCAACGCCACCGGGTCAGTAAACAGATTAAGCAAAAGCATGTTGGTCTCCTTTTATGTATTATTCTATAGTCTCTATATTCTCTGTCTTGGTATCCGACTTGCTCAGCACGATCATGGAAACAACAACGATGATCATGCCGATGATGCCGAACATAGTCGGTATCTCACGATAAACAAATAAACCAAACAGCAGCGCCGAGGTCGGCTCTGCCCCTGAGGCCAGGATCGACGCCACACTGGAATCCACATAGAGAAACGCGACTGCGTACAGCAGATTCGGCAAAAGCGACGCGACCAATGCGTGGGCCAGCAGGAACAGGATTCCTTTCCCCGGAGATACCGCAACGAAGTCCACGATCATCCCGAAATCTGTCATCGGGATCATGATGATCATGCCGATCAGCGTCGTGTACAGCTGGATCGTCAGCGGATGAAGCTTTCGTACATCCGTTGCCTCCTTCAGCGTGATGGCGTAAGCCGCGTTGGTGATCGATGAAGCGACGCCCATAGCCAGTCCGAGCACGCTCCATTTCAGTTCGCCGGACTCGATGATCCCGCTGAGCAGAACGCATCCGATAAGCGCCCCGATCATACAAGCCACCCGCAGAAGCGTGATTTTCTCCCCGTACAGAACCGATCCGAAAATGATCACGAACACCGGCGCTGTGCACAGCAGGATCGACGCCAGCGACATGCTCAGCGATGTGATGGAAATATTATAGCAAATATTCATCAGGACCAGTCCGTCGACTCCGATCACCGCCAGCAAAAGCAGGTCGCGTCTTTTGATGCGCAGCAGGTTCCGGTCGTACACCAGAGTTGCAATCAGCAGCATCAGAAACATCACCCCGACCCTTGAGAAGGTGATGGTGATGTTGTCCAGCCCTGCATCATCGAGCGTACGGACGAATATGCCCGTGCACCCCCAGCAGGCACCTGCTATCAAAGGTAATAAATACGCAAAGCGATTCATGGTTTATATCACTATAATATTTCCGGAAAGAAGGTCTTTGTACTTGTCGTCGCACGTCATGAAGATCACCTGGTTCTCCTGCGCGAATTCCTGGATCATCCGGCATGCGACCTGTGTCCGCTTCGGATCCATATCGGTAAACGGATCGTCAAAGACAGCGATGCAGCCGCCATCCGGATACAGGTGTTTCAGCATCGCGAGCCGGAAAGCGAGGGAAATGGTATCCTTCGTTCCTTCCGAAAGGATGTCTTCACTCAAAATTGATTTCCCGCTTGTAATGGAGGCCTTCAGGTCTTCCCGGACGGAGTCCACCTGAATGGATCCGTCGGTCAGAATCGACAGATTGTGCTTGAAGTTCTCCTCGATATCGCCCATCGGATCGCCTTTGTAGTTCTCCTTGACTTGCAGGAATATGTCGCGGATATGCACCCATCTTGCGTGTTCTGCCTTAGTCCGCTCGAAGGCTTCCAAGGCCGCTGTATATTCTTCAGAATACTCTTCTGCTGATTTCTCGCCCAGTTTTTGATACGCTTCCCGCAGGTCTGCATTTGCGTCCTCGATTCGACCCTTGATGCTATCCAGCTTTGCTTTCAATTCCTGTTCATATTTGTCTGGATCGCCAATCCCTGCAAACTCCTCGGGAATGTCCGCGGCACCGGCCACCTTCTCTTCCAAGGTCTGCAGTTCCTCTCGTTTCTCCTGCTCAAGCATAATGAGATTGTCAAAACTTCCGTATCTACCTGCGTACTCTGTAATCTGCCCCTCTTTTTTGCCGATAAAAAGATTGACATCGGATTCGCATCGCGCTGCAATTTCGTCTCTGACTTCCTGCAATCCAGGCAGATTCTCCGGGAGCGCCCTACCTTCCTGTTCAAGGCTTTCCCAGGCTTCTCCCTGCAGTAAACTGTCGATTTTTAGGATCATGTTATCGATAGCTACTATATGGGCATCGGCTCGGTGATTCAGGTCTTCCAGTTCATCTGTCGATTCGACTCCGTATTTCGCATAAATTTCCTGCTGCCGCAGCGAAGCTGCATCAAGCTGTTTCCGGATATCTTCCACATCGACGCCTTCCGGAGCCAGATCGATTTCCGCGACCCCCGGAATGGTGATCGTCACAGGTTCCGTAATGCGGACAGCACCGTCTTCTATCGTGACCGGCCGACCTGTCACCGAAGAGGTTACCTGGATCTCGGTTTCTCCCAGCTGATTGATGCGCGCAATCAGGTCCAGACCTTTGAGCTTCGTCTGCAGCATCCGGATCTCCTGCGGCAGTTTCCGGAGAGTTTCCAGATCGGTTCCGTCAATATTCCCGATGCCTGCAAGTTCCTGCTCGAGTTTTTCTTTCTCTTCAACCTGTGTTTTAACCGAAAGATACTTCTGCTTTTTCGCGGCAAGATCGAACTGTTTTTTCAGTTCTTCCGCTCTGCTCTTCTGTTCTTCTGCTTCCGGCCACTGCATGATGGCAGCCTGCATTGCGCCAGCTTCCTTCCTGACAGCGTCCAGCAGTTTGCAGTTGCTGTTTTGCTCACTGATCACAGCGCGGACCTTCACGAAAGCATCCCGCCTTTGCTCTTCGGCCTGCAGTTTAGCCTTCTGTTCCCTTAGCGTTGCATTGATCTGCTCAACATCTTTTTCCGCCAGCTCGGCTTCCTTCTGCAGGGCCAGGATTTCCTCTTTCTCGTAGTACGCATGCAGAATTGTTTTTTTGCCAACCTTCCACTTGTTTTGGATGCCTCTCTTACGGCCGCCTTCAGGAGCGTCTGCTCCGAAATCCCATCTGGCATCAAGCTCACCAATCGTTTTATTCAGTTCTGCTTCCGCTTCGCCCAGTTCGATTCCGCCGGTTTGCATCACTGCTTTGGCAATTGTTGCCGCTAGTTCATCGACATTTCCTGAAGACTTATCGCTTAACAACCCCCGCAGCAGCGTCTGGTCGCGTTTCTGTGACGCAAAAACCATCTCGTCATAGACGCCCCTCCCATACTGAAGGATTTCTGACAGAACTTCATTGATTTTCTCTTCATCACGTATCACCGTCCCATCAGGCAAAGTCAGTCTGCAGCGGCTATCCTTCCCGGTCCACTCTTTTGCGAGTTTGTACACGCCTTCCTCAGTTCCGAATCTGATCGTTCCGTCGATGATATCTCCGCTGACCGTGCCGGTGGTCTTCGGAAAATACTGTCCGACAAAGGCTTTATCGCTGCGCATATCCAGGGACGTGCCCTGAAAAAACAGGTTGTATATCAAATCGACAAGGGAACTTTTGCCTGACTCGTTTTCTCCGATGATAATATTCAGTCCTTTATCCAAATCGATCTCGCGGTCCAGAAGGCCTGCGAACTGATCACAACTGACTCTTTTGATATCCATATTGTACCCCTTCCTTATTCCTGATGCCGTTTGATCAGGTCATATGCCATTTTCAGTTCCTGCGGGTCTTTGATGCTTAGCAGAAATTCAGCCGCGAATCCTGTTTCCGCAAATTCGGCGCGGATCTTCTCGTCTGTGATCCGCTCGCAAAGCGCGCTGTCCTCCACCTCAAATGTCAGGAATCGATCAAGCTCAGCTTCATATATATTCTGTCGGTTCAGGTAATCTGCTTCATCAACCGTTCCGGAGACAGTCAGCCGGATAACCGATTCATCCGGTAGACTCTCTGTTGCTGTCTTTATCACAGATTCAAGATTGCCTTCGGAAGCCTTTGCATCAATATCAAAAAACCGTATTTCGCCGCTCTTGTAACGATGAGCGGCAACGACTGTCTTATCCTGCACCTTCTTCAGACTCACTACGAAGCAGTAACCCTCGGTATTGTTGCTCAGATCTGTCTGGGCAGGGGTGCCCGCGTTGAAAATCCGGTATCCTTCTGCATCACCCTCGGCAGGCAGATCCGCCGGATACGGTATATGCGTGTGGCCGATCAGCCACGCATCCACAGGGATGCTCTTCAGTTCTCCTTCTGACATGAGAAAATACTCGTTCTTCATATCCGGAGACAGGCCTTCGATCGATCCGTGGGCGATTCCAACATGGTATGTGGAATCATTCATTTCTGTCTGTTTGATCCAATCCAGTTTATTGGTTTTGGAATGCTTGGAATCACAAAAAGCCGGATAAAATGTAATCGTCTCTCCGCTTGTTTCGAATGTATATTCCTTATATTCCATTATGAGCGTGATGTTATGGTCCATTTTCGCCATCTGCGCCCGGAAATCCTTCCAGACCTTCTCTTCGCCGGAATAAAAATCATGATTTCCCGGCAGGACTATGACGCTGCCATTGAATGCGGCGAGAATGTCAACCACCTTCTTCACATCTCCGACTTTGATCGCGTTGAGTCTGTCGAAGAGATCTCCGGTGATCACGAAATAGTCGCATGTTTCTTTTTCTGCCTGTTTAACTGCCCGGTCCAGACAGTCAAATCTGCTTTGGATCAGAGTGTCCTTTATATGCGGATATCGGTCGTATTTCTTGCCGATATGAACGTCTCCTGTAACGAACAGTTTGATCATGCTGAGCCCTCCTTTGCTTCTCTTTTAACCTTTAAATTATATCGGTTGACTATGATAACGTCAATTAGATGCGACCGGTTGATTCCCTTTCGCCACAACATAATAGGGAATCCGGTTCTTCCTGTTCCCGGATTCCCTTTGGTCTGTTTTTCTATCCCAACAGCAAGCTCTCAAATACTGCGGAGAGCTAAGTATCTTTACTACTTGACTACGATCTTGAATGTTACGGCTTTTGTCACCGCTTTGTAGGTCTTAGTCCCGGCAGCTTTGACTTTGACCTTCACTTTGTAAGTGCCCTTCTTCAGGCCTTTCTTCACTGTGACCTTGCCGGTCTTCTTATTGATGGTGATCTTCTTGCTGCCGGATGCTTTGGCATAGGTCAGCTTGCCCTGGCCTTTCTTGGTAACTTTGATCACCTTTGCCACCTTCAGGGTCTGCTGTTTCTTCTTGAGCACCTTCGCCTTCAGGGTCGTTGTCTTTGCCTTGACCTTTAGGGTGTTGGTTTTCTTGGTGATCTTGAAGGTCTTCACGATCGTGCCTTTGAAGTTTCTGTCCGCTTTTCCTTTGATGGTCACGGTCGCCTTACCGATTGCCTTGTTGTTGGAGTACGTGACCGTATAATCTTCCGCCGTCAGACCGGAAACAGTAATTGCAGGTCTGATTTCCTTGCCGGTGTATTCATAAGATGTCTTCTTCAGGGTCGCTGCGTAGTTGGAGATGTCGACGACAGACACTTCTGCTAGCTCACTTGTTAATTCTGCAATCTTGCCATCGAGTTCTGACAGTTGTGCTTTTGCTTTTGCTTTTTCTGCTGTTGTAAGCCTCTGCTCTGCTGCTGTCAAGGTATTCTGCGCATTTACTACAGCCTGATAAGCCGCCTGAATATCTTCCTTGGAAGGATTTTCTTGCTGGAGTAATGCGTCCATCGCTTCCTGTGCTTGTGTGACTGCTGTCTGCGCTTCAGTGATTGCCTGTGTAGCCTCAGCGATTTCCTGCTCTGACGGAATCAATTCTCCAAAAATTCCGTTGTGGAGAAGCTTGACTCTGGCGCTGTCGATCACGCCGTCATTGTGGACTATGCCATTCTCCTGATTGAACACGCTTTCTATCGGAGAATCCAGCGCGATTCTTTTCTCGACCACAAGCGGATCGTTAGGATCAACAAATGGAATGATTGCCTCATCTACCGTGCACAGATACAGATGCCCTGCATAATCGATATCTACATCCGGATGCTTTAAGTTGTTGAATGTACCGTAAAGGTTCAGTGTTCCCGGCGCCAAAACGATGTCACCGTAGTTATACACTACTGCCTTTTTTTCAATGTTGCCCTGCGCATCGATACCTACATTCAGCACGCCGGGTACCACACCTTCCTGTGTAACATCATCTTTCCATGTTACCTGGATTCCACGGTGATACTCGACAACATTTTTATCAGGGTCATATGTTCTCAGAATGTCGTTGAATTGACCATAGTTGTTCAAATTTCCCATGACGTAGAGAACACCCTTCAGAGAAAGGCAACCGTAATTATCCAATAAGCCGCCGTATTCCACCAAAATATCAGCGGACTGTTTGTCTCTTATGGTTGGGTCCTGCTGGGTTGGATCAAGAGGTTTTCCCTCTGTTCCCTCGATGTTGATCACGCCGTGGTTGATCAGCATGCCACCTTCCTGAATGGTGATCTCGCCACTCAGATAATGCTGGGGATCCGTCGATGGATCTACGGTGGATGCCGCGTCGAATTCTGCTTCTGTTGTGCAGGTCTCATCGATGATCATAGTTCCGCCCTTTTCGATGACCATAGTGGCGTTATTGCCAATGGCCAGCTCAGCACCGGCGGTGTTGGATCCATCTTTGATTCTCAAAGACGCATTGTTTCCAATGACCAGTCCGGCCTTTCCCTCTTCTGTGTTGTTGGCGATCTGAATATCAAAACTGTTGACGTCCAGAACGACCGAGCGTTCCTTCGTCCCGGAAATAGAAAGCCCATTCAGAACAGGAACCTCACAGATCATGATGATGGTGTGATTGTCATAGTCATCATGGGCAATGGCCTTCTCCATGGACCAGAAGTCCATGTTTTCGCTCATCCAGTCGATCCCCTGTGAATCTTCTCCCCCTTCGTATGATTCTGCGTTAACATCGATTGCCACATCGATTTCCAGATCTTCACCCATGAGCCGGTACTTGGTGGCGCTGTTCTCTGATATTGCGTTATTATCATCAAAGAACTTGGTCGTCAAGGCCTGGTTGTACTCTGTTTCGTTTTCATAATGTCCCAGCACTTTGCCCTGATCGTCTTTTACATCCAGCGGAAATGTCGGCATGTTGTTAGGATCCAGTGCCTTCAGCCAAGGCTTATAGTCTTTCGTGTCATCAACATAGAAAGAGATGTCCACGTTGGAGACAGGCGCCTCCTGTCCTCCTGCGTCAGCGCCGGCAACGTTCTTCTCGGATGACAGGAGAACCACATCCAGATAAGGCGTCTGGTTATCACTGCCGGCCGTATCCTTCATGGCCGCTGCTCCATCGGCAAGCGGATAAGCAGCCGCTTTGCATCCGCCCTTGTTGTTGGTCTGGCTTGTATCCGACCAGACAAATGCATTATCTGACATGCCCGTAGCTACCAGCAGCGCCGTATTGTTCTCCTGTCTGACATGAAGGTATTTGCCATCCAGGGTCACACCTGCTTCTTCAGCATTTTTCTGCGCATCTGCTATGATGTTGGTCAAGTCTATCCGCACGATGTAATAGGACTCGTCGAATCCGCTGAGTTTTTTGTGTGTGGACGTTGAACCGTCAGGTTCCTGGGCCTGTTCATCCGTGATTCCATACCGGAAATAGCTGTAAGGCGGAAGCAGCTCGGCTCCGCCGATTGGTGTGAATTCCGTCGGGCCGGTCCGCACCTCATAATTCACAGCTGCGCCCATAATGATAGCAGGCAGTTCCTTGGTCGCGTTGCTCTCCAGATTCTGTTTGGCGACGCTCGGAATGCCGATGGTCTTCGGATCGGCCTCTCTGTTCATGCCCACCTGCACTCTGTAGACGCCCGGCATAGCCTCCAGCTCCTCCGGAGCGGCGGTGGCATCATAATCATAGTTCGTTTCATCACCCTCAGCCGCAAATGTCGCATCCGTGAACAAAAGCGACAATGCCAGGGTTCCTGTGATGACAAAAGCAGCCGCCACAAGCAAAGTAGTCAGCCTCGATTTGATGGAAGTCCCTTTCATCATGTTTCCTCCTTAAAGAATATATTACGAAAGTATATTTCTATTGTATTCCAATGCAGGACCAACCACAATTATTTTTCTGAATTGTATGACGAATTTGATCAATTATGTACTTTTTTCCAATCCAGTTGACCCAATTCCTGCGCCGGTTTCTCTTCCGCCGGCATTCCGAGAGACATGATCCCAACCAAACGATACGGCAGTTCTATGCCGAGGATGTCGCGTACATTCTGCTCCGCATCGTTTCCTGCCTCGTCCTTTCTCATACGCATCTGCACCCAGCAGCTGCCCACTCCCTGTTCTTCCGCCATCAGGTACATATACCCCAACACGACAGAGCAATCTTCGATCCAGGCATCCGACAAATCACTATCCGCAAAGACCGCAATTGCCGTATTGCAATCCGCCAGCATAGCTGCGCCGTGCTGCTTCGCCTTCGAAAGCTTTTGCAAAATCTCCCGATCCCTGATGACAAAAAACTCCCAAGGCCGCTTGCCCATACTCGTCGGCGCCAGAAGCCCTGCCTGCAAAATCCGTTTCAGTTTTTCCTCCGGAATCTCCTCATCCGTGTATTTACGAATGCTCCTGCGGTTTGCCATTAACTCTAACAGTTCCATAATCGTTCCTCACTTTCGTTATATCTCATACTCCTCAAACCCTTCGCTCAGATCCAGCCGCCTCAGCACTTCGACCGTGTTGATGGCGTCGTTGAGCGCGTCGTGGCTCCGCTCCGGTTTAATATCGAGTTTCCACATGGCGTAGCTCAACGCGAAAGATCTGTCCTCCTGGGTGATCTGATCGTCGAACAGAAGCTGCATATCGAAGCATCTTGGCAGATCATCGATGCTCATGCCGTGGAACAGCATGTTGTCCTCGATCATGATGATGTCGTTTTCGCTCCAGGTTAGAAACGCATCCTCCCCACACCAGCTTAGGAATTCCGTCATGACCTCCGCAAAGGGTCTGGCATGATCGACCATGTCGTTAGTGATATCCGTCAGTTCCGTCACGCGCCGGTTCATCTTTTTGTAGCACTCCGGCTTGATGAACTCACAGTAGCGCTCAAGAATCTCCATATTCTCATTCACGCGGACTGCGCCGATTTCGACGATTTCCCCTTCGAGACGGACGCCGTTGCGCTCCGCCCGGTATCTTGTATTAGACTGGTTCCATTCCAGATCCATCACAATGTAATTCATTCCTATCATCTCCTCCCTTGTGATCCGGCTTCAATTATATCACAATCATTATTCACCCTATCTCCATACTCCGGGAGAATCCGTGTGATATACTATCAAAAAATGAGGACATAATGTGAGGACATAATAATGAAGTCTGATGATGCAAAAGCCTTCCGCGAGGCATTGGGCTCTCTGCTGGAAGACAAGAGGGTCGGTAAAATGAAAAACTACACGCAGCACGGCAGTATTACCACCTATGATCACTGCTGCAGTGTCGCGCGTCTGAGTCTGAGAATAAACCATCTCCTGCATCTGAAGACCGATGAGGAGGCCCTCCTGCAGGGAGCCATGCTGCATGACTACTTTTTGTATGACTGGCACGAGAACCATCACGACGAGAATGGATGGCACGGATTCTCCCACGCGAAAACGGCGCTCCGCAACGCCCGGGAAGACTTCGACATCGACCCGCAAGTCGCTCACATCATCCAAAGCCACATGTGGCCGCTGAACATCACCCGCGTCCCCCGCACCCGTGAAGCCTGGATCGTCTGCATCGCAGATAAGTGGGTCTCGGCTCAGGAAACACTCTTAAGCAGAAGAAAATCAGACAATAAATAAGACCGACCGGAATGATCCGATCGGTCACGCAATAGGTGCGCCTCTTTTCCATTCTTCTAAGTTCAATCAAACAGTCCCGATCGATTTCAGCTTCGCAATGACTGCCTGCTCAGATTCTGCCAGTTCTTCGTCGCTGTCGGCAATGATATCCGCGACCATGTTGATCAAGGACAGATACTTGGCCGCTGCGTCTGCGTGGGCGCTTTGCAGCATCTTATAGTTTTCCTCGATTTCCACATCGATGACGTGATCGATTCCTTCTTTGTAATCCTCATAGATGGTGTCGATTTCCGGCGCCTTGTAGTCAAATCCAAACAGTTCATTGACGCGCAGCATCTCTTTACCGGTATACTCTCCGTCTGCTGCCATCAGGCGGATAGCAACATTGATGATATCCGATCCCAGCAGCGCGTCCAACTCCCCAATTTCTGTTTTGTCCCAGTGATCGCTGCGCTCCAGGCCGTCCAGTTTTTCCAGAAAGCTTTCATATTCTTCTTTGAACGCATTGATTTTAGCCTCATCATTTACCATATTCTTTACCTCCGTTGATAGCTTGCTGTGGTCAATTGCCGCGTCCCAGTGCTTTTGAAATAACACCGCCCCGGGTTCCGGGCTGATACAGTTGCATCCGATTCTCGCTGAAGGCGAGAATCACCATTTCGATATCGTTTCCGCTGATTCTGCCGTTTACGTCGCACATGACCAGATCGTATTTCCCATCTGCTACATAGAACGGGTCAAGGTCATAATACCTTCCCGGGCGGATGCCGGTGAATTTCTGTCCGGGATCCCGGTACAGGTCGCCGATGCCCAGCACATGCCCGAACTCATGCCGTGTAATATTCATAACATAGTCATGATTCGAAAACAACCCGCTCATGGACCTTATTATGACCCGCTTCCTCGAATGGACGGACCATTTCAGGCCTCCATAGGCAGCCCCCGCTGAATGCTCCAGCAGATGTCGGCTTTTTTTCAGAAAATCTGTTTCTGCATGTTCCAGCATTTTCACTGCGTCGCCGATCATCTCCTCCAGAGACTCCGTGCACGGCATGAATGTCACGTTATCGAACAGTCTGTCTTCATCCGTTATGCGGATACGGATCTCAACTTTTTGTCCTCCAAATACTGTATACGTTCCTTCCCATGCTTTGATTCCGTCCCTGACCGCCGCTTCAAACTCCTCCCTCTCCTCAATATCATCATAATAGTAGAACTTCAGATTCAAACTGAACTCAAGGATGTTGACGCCATCCTCATAACGGAGCACGGCGTCAACGGGAGTCAGTGTTCCTTCTCTTCTGATAGAGATGCGTTTTCCGTCAAAGTCTTTGAGCGGGCCGACGTAATCATTCATGGATTTTTCAGGAGTCCCGCTTTCCCTTGCGGAGAAATCTTTATCGAATATTCGATCCATGTAATTCTTGGCCTGCAGCGATCCCCTCTCTGCGGCTTCACGGATCAAATCCCATCCATCAGCTTTGGTCAGGCGGATAGCATTGCCTTCCGGATCCGTGATTATGATCTGTTCAGAGAAGGGATTCACGTAAGCGGTATACCCTATCAGATACATCGCCTCAACATGTCCCTCACGCATCGCCCTGTTCAGATACTGCCACCCTCTCTGGTGGTGCCGCCCGCGGCCGCCTTCCCTGAAGTACATGGATCTGCCGACTTCGTAATAAAAATCCGCTGAATTGTCATTCACTCCGGTCATGATCGCGCCTCGTTCTTACCAGACATGATATGGTTCGTCGCCATAGGCTTTTTCAAGGAACTCGCGGGCGGTCTTCGACGGATCGGAGACGCATTCCCACTTGTCTTTTTCGATGACCATGGTCTGACGGTCGCTGGTCTCATACGGCAGCCACTGGGCGCCTTCTATGGAAGGATCGCCTGTCTTGGCGAAATTGGTCCAGGCTTCCTGTGCCTTTTCGGCGGTCGCCTTATCGACTTCGCCTGCGTAAATGTCATCCTCCAGATTGTTGAACACGTATGCCAGTTCGATTGCGTGGACTGCGCTCTTGTACATGTTGTCTCTGGTGGACGGAACCTTCCAAAGGTAGTCGTAGATCTTGCCGCCTGCGTCCGCAAACCGGTCTGCAAAGTTCAGGATCTCATATCTCCAGGTCTCTGTAACGAAGCCGGACTTGGCCAGAGCTGCTTTCACGTCCTTGTCGCCGGCGTACTCTTCCGGAACAATGCTCTCTTCATATGCGATCAGGTCTTCCAGTGCCTTCTTGCCTTCATCGCTGGCGTCCTTATAAGCCTCATCGTACATTGCGTCCATACCCTCGACCCAGGAGGCGAACTTCTCTTCATCCGTTTCGCCCTCGGAGTCTTCCTGGAAGTAGTTCCACTCATCGTTGTTTGTTCCGACGATTACTTCAACGCGTTTCGCAGCATCCGCGATGGCTTCGTCCATATCCTCTTCGAGCGGGATGATGTCGCCGTCATAGACAGCACCGCAGCACTCATCCGCGATCCATTCGGTGCTGTCCAGTTTCATCCATTCGTCACCGGAGATGGCCATCAGGTCATCCATGTTCTTCGCACCGGATGCTTCCATGATGTAAGCTGCGAACTCCTGCGCTGCTTCTCTGTCCTTTGCCGGGAAGCCGCCGCTCTCGGCGATGGCGCGTTTGAAGAGGCCCTTCGCCTTCGGAGAAATGGTCAGCGCTGTCGTTGACCATCCGCCTGCGGATTCGCCGAAAATCGTAACGTTTTCAGGATCTCCTCCAAAAGCAGGAATGTTCTTCTGGATCCACTCCAGTGCCGCGATGTGGTCGCGCAGTCCCAGGTTGATATCCTTGTAATCCTCGCCGCCCGGAATCTTGGAGAAGTCTGCCCAGGACATGAGGCCCAGTCTGTAGTTGCATGTGATCAGGATCACATCGCCGTTGTCCTTGACGAAATTCTGCCCATCGTACATCGGATCGGTGGTGCCGCCCCATCCGTAAGCGCCTCCGTGGAAGAACACCATGACAGGCTTCGCTTCTTCTCCGTCAGCTGTGCCTTCGCTCTCCCAAATGTTCAGAGTCAGACAGTCCTCGTTCTTCGGGAATGAAGATGCCGGTTCTGTCGGCCACTCGTACTGCAGAGCCGTATATCCGAATTTATAGCATTCGATTTCTTCGTCGCTTGGATCCGGTGCCTCCGGCGCTTTCCAGCGCAGATCATCTACCGGCGGCTTCGCATAAGGCACGCCCTTGAAAGATGTGACGCCGTCTGTGGTCTGTCCCAGCATCACGCCGTTCTCGCAAGTGACCTTGACGGGATCGGTCACCGTGACCGCTTCCTCGGTCGCTTCGGTCGACTCGGTATCATCACCGCCGCTGCCGGAACCGCAGCCTGCCAGAAGCATGGTCATGCCCAGCGCCATTGCGCAGAGAAGGATGATCCATAATTTCTTTTTCATTTGTCGCATTCTCCTTTCCATGTTATCCGTAATTTGCTCTCATTATAACAGTGCAAAGGCAGACGTGAAACAAAAAACTGTCACACCTGCCCCATGGGTATTGTATAATGTGCATATAATGATCATGAGGAGGTCACAAGATGAAATTCAAACTGGGACTGTGTCAGATCGCAGGATCTGCAGATAAAGAAATCGCGAAACAAAACGCAGAAAAGCATGTGCGGGAAGCTGCCGCGAACGGAGCGCAGGTCATTGCACTTCCGGAGATGTGGGACTGCCCGTACTCCAATGATTACTTCCGGGATTATGCGGAGCCGGCAGACGGCCCGACGGTGGAATTCATGTCGAAACTGGCTGCTGATCTGGGTGTGTATCTGATTGGCGGATCCATTTCGGAACTGGATGGAGACAAGGTGTACAACACATCCTTCAGTTTCAACCGGCAGGGAGATCTGATCGGACGCCACCGTAAGGTGCACCTCTTTGACATCGATGTGGAAGGCGGCATCCGCTTCATGGAATCCGATACGCTGACAGCCGGGGAAGATATGACGATCCTGGACACGGAATTCTGCAAGATCGGCGTTGCCATCTGCTATGACGTGCGCTTCCCCGAGTGGCACCGCAAGATGGCCCTGGCAGGCGCGAAACTGATCGTGCTCCCGGCGGCCTTCAACATGACGACCGGACCGGCCCACTGGGATCTGACCATGCGTGCCAGAGCGCTGGACAATCAGGTGTATTTCGCAGCCAACGCCCCGGCCAGAGATGAAAACGGCGTCTATGTCGCCTACGGCAATTCCTGCATCGCAAGCCCATGGGGCGACTTCATCGCCCATGCGGATGAAAAGGAACAGATCATCTACGGCGACATCGATCTGGACAGAGTGGATGCTGTCAGAGAGCAGCTTCCGCTGCTGAAGCACCGCAGGCCGCAGCTGTACTAGAGTTCTATTTCCTCCCCTTCTCCTATGACGAGGAGGTTATCCGCCTGAAACTGTTCTGCTTTTGAGCGGTCAAAGAACGAACCGCTGTCCGCTGCAGTCATGTGGTACGGAATATTATGCTTTGCCTTGACGAGCGCTGCGCACTCCGCAGCCTCTTCAAGGTCCATGTTGTAGATGCCGTCGCAGCAGAAGAACGCGTAGTCGATGTTCTGATCGGCGAGGCTCGGCATCTGTTCTGTCTTGGACGTGTCTCCGCTCACATAGACCTTTGTCCCGTCCGATAGTGTGATGACGTATCCCACACATTCACTGACGTTGTGGTTTTTGTTATAGCCTGCTTCCACGGCTTCCACTTTAGCGTATGGCAGGTCAAAGCTCTGGTGCTGCCCGCCTTCGAGTGCTTCCTCCCAGGTGATGATCTCGCAGTCCGCATTGCGGTTTTTGACTTTGTCCAGTGCGGTGTGATCATAGTGACCGTGGGTCACAAGGATCAGATCCGCTGCCGGCTCGTAACCGTCGCCGGCAAAAGGATCGATGTAGATCACCTTGTCTTCAGCCGTTGTGATCCGGATGCTGGCGTGTCCCATGTAAAGAAGTTTCGCGTGTTTCGTATCCATTTTTGTCTCCTGTTCTGTCTGCTCTTCCTGCTTCGTCTGTTCGGTCGGGTCGGTCTGTTCCGTCTTTGCTGCCTGGTCATCGGTCCCACCGCATGCCGCGAACAGGAAGGCCATGCATAGTGTTAATAACAGTACTGTGATTTTCTTCATTATATTGTCCTCTTATATTGATCGTTTCCGACTCGTCGTATCTTCCTTTTCGTTTTGTCTGATCTGCTATATATTATGGCTTTACGGTTCACATTATGCAACCGATAATGCAACCTCTCTTTGTTTCATACTGATGCCGCGTCTGTTCTTGTTTGCTGCTTTTGTTTGTTATATAATCTGACCGTTGACACAAAAGAGGAGGCAAACATTGGGCAAAGCATATATCTGTGTTCTTTTGACAGCATTCATATTCGGAACGATGGAAGTTGCGCTGAAAATCGGCGCCAGCACCATGGATCCATTTCAGCTTACCTATCTGAGGTTCGCCATCGGCGGACTCATTCTGCTGCCCTTCGGAATGGCAGAGATCCGAAAGAGAGGAATACATCTTACCGTCGGAGATTATCTGGAGCTGGCAGTCATCGGCACTATCGGTGTTGTCATCAGCATGGTGCTGTTCCAGCTTGGTGTCATGAGCTCCAATGCGTCGACTGCGTCCGTACTGTTCTGTGTCAATCCGTTCTTCACGATCATTTTCGCCCATTACTTTGGGGGAGAGCCGATGAACCGGACCAAACTTCTGATCATAGGGATCGCCTTGGTCGGCATCCTGTTCATGCTGCGTCCATGGGATGTGCAGGAAGGTAATACGCCGCAGGGCATGGCCATGATGCTGATCGCCGCCCTGTTCTTCGGCGTTTATACCGTCATGGGGAAGAAGAGTGTCCAGAAAATCGGAACGATGGCGCAGACAAGCATCAGTTTCCTGTTCGGCGCATTGATCCTGATGCTCGTAACTTTGCTTCTGGGAAGACCCGTCATCTCAGGAATCACCGATAATATTCCGATCATTCTCTATACAGGCGTTCTTGTCACAGGCGTAGGCTATTTCTTCTATTTCAAATCGATCGAACTTGCAGGTGCCGCAACAGGCGCTTTCGCCTTCTTCCTGAAACCGGCGATCGCTCCTATCATCGCGGTGATCGTTCTGCGGGAACACATCCTGTGGAATACGTTCATCGGGATCGCGCTGATCCTCGCTGCGTCTCTGCTGAATATTCTGCTGCAGAAAAAGGCTGCCCGGATCGCAAGGATCGAGGCAGCCCGAAGAAAACCGTTAAATTGATTCCCGGCAAACCGGGTTTTGCAGTCAGTCTGTCACATCGACATCCGGGATGATCTGGACGTCGTAATCCGGATACAGTTCCTTTACCTCACCGGTCATGATGTCGAGGGCCTCTTTATGGTCGATGTCGAAGCTGACGACAACATCGAACCGCATGGTTTTATTGATGGTGTCCACATAGAATCCATGCATCTGCAGCGCCCAGTCATGGGACAGGATCGTATGCTGGACTGCATTGCGAATCTCCGCCGCCTCATCATTGGAAGTGTTGTAGGAATAGACGCCGATGCCGGTCAGGATCACGCCGGTCTCCTGATAGACTTTTAACTGGATCTTTCTGGTCAGCACATCCACTTCGTCTACCGTCATGGTATCGGGAAGTTCCATGTGGACAGAGCCGTAGTATTTATCCGGACCGTAGTTGAACAGGTTCAGATCGTAGGCGCCCCTGACTTCCGGTTCTTCGTTCACCAGACGTTTGATCTGCTTGCTCATCTCTGCATCGCTTCGCTGCCCGATGATATCGTTCAGCGTTTCGATCATCATCTCGATACCTGCTTTGATGATCACGATGGAAATGATCACGCCGACATAGGCTTCCAGCGAGATGCCCCATACCAGAAACACGATTGCCGACGCAAGAACGGATGCCGATAGGATCGCATCGAAGGAGGCGTCCTTTCCGGAAGCGACCAGCGCCCCGGAGTTGACCTTCTCTCCCTGCTTCTTCACGTACCTGCCCAGCAGCAGTTTCACGATGATGGCAACGGCGATGATGATAAGCGAAACCATTCCATAATCGGCTGCTTCCGGATGGATGATCTTCTTCACAGATTCGACCAGCGAAGTGATTCCTGCATAGAGCACGATCGCCGCTACGATCATGGAACTCAGATATTCGATCCGGCCGTAACCAAGCGGATGCTTCTTGTCCGGTTTCTTCGCGCCCAGCTTCGCGCCGATGATCGTGATCACTGAAGACAGCGCGTCGGAAAGATTGTTGACCGCATCCAGTGTGACCGCGATCGAATTCGAAATGATACCTACCGCGGCTTTGAACGCTGCAAGCAGCACGTTCGCGATGATGCCGATGACACTCGTTCTTACAATCGTCTTCTCTCTGTCGGCTGCCAGAATGTTGATGTCTTTGTCTTTGTTGCCTTTGTTGTCATTGCTCATTGAGCGTTCCTCCATATTAGATCTGTCCGGGCTTGTTTGCTTTTGCAGCAGCGGGAAGTATTAAAGGGCTGCCTGGACTGCCTTCTTGACCTCTTCCATGTCGACTGTCGGTTCGAACCGAGCGATGACCTTGCCTTCTCTGCCGACCAGGAACTTAGTGAAATTCCATTTGATGTATGCTTTGTCGCCAAACTTCTTGTTGTTTGCGTTCGCGAATTTGTTCAGCGCGGCGATCTTCAATCCCTTGCCAAAGGTCTCGAATGGCTTCTCTGTCGCCAGATAAGCGAAGAGCGGATCCGCTGTTTCGCCGTTGACATCAATCTTCGCGAACTGCGGGAACTCGGTTCCGAACTTCATCGTGCAGAACTGATGGATCTCATCGTCGGATTCCGGCGCCTGGTTTGCGAACTGGTTGCACGGGAAGTCCAGGATCTCAAATCCCTGATCCCTCATCTCCTTATACATTTCCTCCAGCGGATCATAGTGCGGCGTGAATCCGCAGCCCGTTGCCGTGTTCACGATCAGCAGCACCTTGCCGCTGTAGTCTGCCAGACTTACATCATTGCCCATTCTGTCTTTTACAGTAAAATCATAAACCGTTGTCATTTTCTTTCTCCTTTCGAACTTCCCTTTATTCGAACTTTCTTTTTTATTTACCCTTTGAATGATTCTTCGAATTATCCAGAAGTTCATATAACAATTCATATAACGTTTGCGCTTTTTCCGGCGGCAGATCGATGCAGCTTCCCACCTCGTCCGGAATATCCTTCGCCTGCTCCTGCAGCTTCCTGCCTTGCTCTGTCAGGGTGATCACAACAACTCTGTCATCCTCCGCGCTGCGGGATCTGGTGATGTAGCCGGCTTGCTCCATCTTTTTCAGCAGCGGCGACACCGTTCCGTTGTCCAGCATGAGCTTCTCGCAGATTTCTCCCACCGGGATCCCGTCCTTTTCCCACAGGACCAGGAACACGATATACTGCGTATAAGTCAGACCCAGCTTCTTCAGCTGCGGCGTGTACAGACCGGTCACGCTCCTCGCTGCTGCGTACAGCGGGAAGCACAGTTGGTGTTCCAGCTTCATCATTTCTTTGTAGTCGGATTTTTTCATTTATGTTATTCCCCTTTTTCGGATTTATGTTTGATACAATTATATTTTACACAATATATTTGCGTTGTCAAGAGGGTTTTTCCCATTACTTCAGGGCTATTTGTTTCTGTGAGGGATGTTGGAAGATATATATAGATCGGCTCGCTAAACCGGGGGGGTGTGGAGTTGGTAGGGGTACCGGAGTCCACACTACGCTATCGCGTTTCACGCTTTTGACTGATTAATAGAATATAAGACTAATAGTCAACAGGTGTTGGTTAAGACCATTGGATCTGCCCTCTCTTCTTACGAGCATTTGACCGAATCTCTCATATTGAAACTGTCGGTCAACAGGATATGTTTAGATGCTCTGTCTCTTGGCTCCAGATAGCATTTAATATCTACGCTATAGCGTTGAGTGACGTAGTTCGTTGACGAATAGTCTGATTTTCGATTATTCGGTCAACACAGAACCTCGAATAAACAAAATCTGCCCCGGGAATCCCGGTCCTGTTGACCGATAGTATCAATAATCCTTAATCGGTCAACGCATGTGCAAGCCATCTACTGCGCAGGCTGCACCCCCCTGCAAATCCAAACTTACCTCTCAGAATCGTTCAGGGTGAATTTTGCTGAAATCAAAGTCTGATTCTGTATAGCCTTTTTTACTCTCTCCCTTTCCGCCTAAGGCGATGAGGTTAAGAACGGCGTAGCCATCAGGTACATTGAGGAGTTCTCTTACTTCTTCATCTGATGACTTTCTCTTTCCGGTTCTGTTGCGTATATGCACCCAACAGGCACCAACATCATATTGTTCTGCAGCCAAAAGGATGTATCCTGAAGCGATCGCGCCGTCTTCGATCCAGAATTCGCCGCGTTCGAGATTCACCATCACCACTACAACAGCATCGGCACCAACAATCTGACTTCCGCCCAGGCTCTTGCAGGTTGCCAGTTCTCGGATCGTGTCTTTATCTCTTACTACGACAAACTCCACTGGTCTATGCCCAAATGAGCATGGTGCAGTTAGTGCGACCTTCATGATTTCATTGATTACTTC
>JBGUKV010000213.1:0-8032 GCA_045114655.1 Candidatus Allocopromorpha sp.
TCGTTTTCAAAGGCGAATACTCCGATGATGCGGTCCGGCACTTCGCGGTAAACCAAAACAACCGCATGCAGTATTATTACGTCCTCACACATTTCCCGGATGCCGAGATCACAATGTATCCGTCGATCGATGATTGCTTAGAGGCGGTTCTGGCAGAGGAAGCGGGATGCACGACACTGAACGGACTCAGAGCGAATGATATCCTGAAAAACAGCAAATACCATAAACTGTCCATGCAGCAGCTCGCCCAGAACGATGACCGATGCTACGGCGTGAAGATCGGCAACGAAGGACTGCTGAAGATTCTGAACAGAGGGATCAATCTTGTCGGACCTGATTTTGCGCAGAGCATTGCCCATCGTTATACCAGCGAGCTGTACACCTATACGATCAAAGATATTATCATGGATCATCTCGCGCTTTTCGTGCTGTTGATCCTGGCCATTGCTGCGCTCATCATCGCATTCCTCGTCCGGGATATCAGGCGTTCAAGGCGGGAAATCAGGGAAAAGGAATCTGCCAACCGGGCCAAGACTGCTTTTCTGAATAATATGTCCCACGATATGAGAACGCCGATGAACGCCATCGTCGGATTCACAGATCTCGCGGCGGAACACGCGGATGACAGCGAACAGGTGCGGAGTTATCTGGACATGATCTCTGTATCGAGCCACCATCTGCTTTCGCTGATCAATGACGTGCTGGATATGAGCCGGATCGAAAGCGGCAATCTGAATATCGAAGAAGAGAACGTCGATCTGAAGGAACTGATCGATGATATCAGACTGATCACGCAGACGGATGCAGAAGCGAAGAATCTTGAACTGTCCATCGATACAGAAGGGATACAGCATGGAAATGTGGTTACCGACAGGCTCCGCCTGAGTCAGGTGCTGCTCAACATTCTTTCCAATGCCGTCAAATTCACGCCTGATGGAGGAACGATCCGATTCACCGCGGAGGAACGCCCTTCTGAATCTGAAGAAACAGCGGAATATGTTTTCCGGATCAAAGACAACGGCATCGGGATGAGCGAAGAATTCCGCACAACGATTTTCGACGCGTTTACGCGTGAACGTACAACCACAGTCAGCGGAATTCAGGGGACCGGCCTGGGCATGGCCATCACAAAGAGCATCATTGACAAGATGGGCGGCTCCATTACCGTTCAGTCGGAAGAAGGAAAAGGAAGCGAGTTTATTGTACACGTTCCGTTCAAAGTCACATCCGCCCCGGAATCAAAAGCATCGAAAACCGACGCGGCAGAAGGTGAGCAGCAGCACGATTTTACAGGGAAACGTGTGCTTTTGGTAGAAGACAATGAAATGAACCGGATGATCGCAACTGCGATTCTGGAGAAAACCGGCGTGGCCATTGACATCGCCGAGAACGGGCAGGTAGCTGTCGATAAGGTGAAAGCCGCAGAAGCAGGGTATTATGACATTATCCTGATGGATATCCAGATGCCGGTCATGGACGGATATGAAGCGACCAGGCAGATTCGTGCGCTCGAGGATCCGGGCAAAGCGAAAACGCCAATCGTTGCCGTAACGGCAAACGCCTTCGAGGAAGACCGCAAAATCACCATGGCAGCAGGGATGGACGATCATCTTTCGAAACCATATGAAGTTCCGGCGATCATGAAAACGATGAGCAATCTGATCAGCACGAAATAGTAAAACAAATGGAGCCCCGAAGGCATGACGCTTACGGGGCTTCTGTGATAAAATAAGGACGCGCTATTACACGAAAACGGAGGGAATGGGGTTCCACATGGTGACAAAGAAAACGCAGCTGGAAGAACGTATCGCCGAAGACATCCGCCAGATGAAAGGGATCATGGTCCCGGTGAAAGCCGGTCTGCATGAGAGACAACTCGTCAGGAAAGCGAGATGCAGCAGCCTGCATCCGAACCCTGACGATGAATTCTGCATGCCGAAAATCGGTCCGAATTATGAGATCATCTCCAAGTATGTGAAGACAATCGTCCAGTACGATGCCTTCCAGCCGGACGGGAAAGACGACCCGATCATTGTCGAAAAGGTCTCCCCGAGCGGATATATGATCCTCAATGGGCATCACCGCTGGGCAGCGGCCATCAAGACGGCCTTTGATCCGGTCCCGATCCGGATCGTAAACCTGACCCAGGAGGAGGATATCCACCGGATGATCGAGAATTCCAGCCGGGACAGAAGGGTAACGATGGACCTGGAGGAAGTCGTTTTCTGTATGTCTGATGATGATCCTGCCGAACAGATCTCCGGAAAGCCATTGGGCTTTTTGGGCGGCATCCGCCATCCGGAGAAGATACACCTTGGGGTACCTGCTCTACTGAACTATCTGAGAAAGCAGAAGATCGACGCGTGGGTCTATTCCGGGAAATACTACTCCTATGACGATGTCAACGCGTATTTCGAGCGGTATTCCCTGAAGGTCGACGGCATCATCACAGGAGCAGCCCGAAAGGCCGGAAGCCATAAAGAAGAGATGCAGCGGACACAAAAGATGATCTCAGATCATTACAAAGAGACGATCCACATCGACCGCCACATGGTGCTCAGAACGAAGACCGGGTCAAAGGAATTCGAAGAACACCCCATCACCGCGAAGCCAACAGAATGGTCTGCCGCTGTGATAGATATCCTTAACGGGATGAAATAAGAGGAGACAAAAGCCATGAAGATGCGTGTTTCCTTTGATCTGGATGAAGTCCTGTTCGTGTCGCCGAATACGCATAAGACGGAACCCGAGCTGCGGTTCCCGCTGAATAAGATCTACAAAGAAAGACTCCGTCTGGGCACGCCGGATCTGATCAACACTCTTCAGAGTATGGGATATGATGTCTGGATCTATACTTCCTCCTATCGGTCGGAGAAGTATATTTCCAGACTGTTTCGGTGCTATGGAGTCCGGTTCGACGGGATCGTCAATGCGCAAAGGCATCTGAAGGAGGTCCAGAGAAACCGCGCGCAGGCCCTTCCGCAAAAGCTCCCCAGCTATTACCGGATCTCTCTTCATATCGACGACGAATCGGTCGTATGCACACAGGCAGGACGCTACGGCTTCAACGCCTACCAGCTGCAGGCGCAGGATGATGACTGGAAAGAGAAGATCATCGAGCGGGCGGAACAGATCAAAAAACGCGAGTTCCGGGACGAGTGAGAATAGTGTGCGGTATGTCGCCCGGGAACCGGGCGCAGCCGGATTGAAATATCAGGAGGAGGGTGTAACAGGGGAAAAAGAACATGATAAAGAAACCATTTGTTGGAACTGCTCCGGATTATTCCGAGAGAAAACATTGGCTGGCGCGGCCGGATGCTCCGGAGAAACCCGTGGACTTGATTTTCCTTTATCCGTCAAGCTGTAACGACTCCAAGGCGGATGTGATCTGCGCGATAGACAATAAGAGCATGGTGAAGGGAGCCGCGCGCAATCTGTCGCAGCAGGCTGCGGCGTTTGAGCCGGTCGCTAATATCTTCGCGCCCTTTTGGCGGCAGGTCAATGCCACGAAGCTTCCGAAGATGAGCTTCGAAGAGGTGGACGCGGCGGAATGGGCCGAGCCAAGAACGGATGTGTACGCTGCATTGGATTACTATTTTGAGAACTTGAATCAGGGGCGGCCGTACTTCCTGGCAGGACATTCCCAGGGCTCCAGACTTTGCTTCATGGTTTTGTCGGAATATATGAGGGAGCATCCGGAGCACTATGCGAACATGATCGGAGCATACTGTCTGGGGGATTCGCTGACGAAGTCCTATCTGGAAGAGAACCCGCATGTGAAGGCGGCACGGGCGGCGGACGACCTGGGCGTTGTGGTTTCGTGGAATACAGAAGGGCTTGCCAACATAGGACGGAGTTCCCTTGTAGTCTCACCCGGCGCCATCGCGATCAACCCGCTGAACTGGCGGACAGATGATGTGCCTGCATCTGCAGACCTGAATCTCGGATCCTTCAGACCGCGTCTTCTCTTTCACGGACTGCGCAAGCTTCGCGTGAAAGCGGATGCGGTACTGTATCCTGAGCGGGGGACCGTCATAGTCACAGAACCCAGGCTGAAAAAGTACGCGATCACCGCGATCCCCGGATTCAGTAAATTCGAACCGGTTTTCGGACCGGCGAGCTATCACGGGTGCGACTACTCGTTTTTCTATCTGAACATATGCGAGAACGCCCGCGTAAGGGTGGACGCATGGCTTGCAAAAGCCGAAGAACAAGTGGATAAATCATTATAAGAGGAGGATATAGAAGTGAGCAAAGTAAACGATTTTCTGAGTGAAGCAGGTGTGTTTTTTCTGGCGACGGCGGACGGCGATCAGCCGAAAGTGAGACCGCTGGGTGCGCACATGGAGATGGACGGCAAGGTTCTGTTCGGCGTGGGTGACTTCAAGGACGTCTATAAGCAAATGGTTGCAAATCCGAAGGTCGAGATCGTAGCCTGCAAGCCGGACGGACACTGGCTGCGCTATACAGGCAAAGTTGTCTTTGAATCAGATCCGAAGTATGCGCAGGCCGCTTTGGACGCGATGCCGGATCTGAAGAATATCTATAACGAGACGACCGGTAAGAAAATGATGATGTTCCATCTGGAGGACGCGACGGCAGTCGATATCCCGATGATGGGCGCAGGAGAGAACCTGCTGGATTGAATAGGGAAAATGCGATGATCAATGAAACAATCGGCAAACTCGGCTTCGGCCTGATGCGGTTGCCGAAGAACGGTGAGGGGATCGATGTTGAGCAGACGAAGCAGATGGTGGATCTGTTCATGGACGCAGGGTTCAACTACTTCGACACGGCGTGGGCCTACGAAGGGTCGGAAGAAGCGATCCGCAAGGCGCTGGTCGAGCGGTACCCGCGTGACAGTTTCTACATTGCCAGCAAACACGCAGGCTGGATCGCCGGCAAAGAGGGCGAGGAAGCGCTGAAGCTTTTGGATGAGTCCCTGGAGAGGGCGGGGCTTGAGTACTTTGATTTCTACCTGATCCACAACGCGGGTGAGTGGCGCACGGGCTACTTCGACAGAAACGATTTGTGGAACTGGGCGCTCGAGCAAAAGCAGGCCGGCAAGTTCAAACATCTCGGATTCTCCGCCCACGCGACGGCAGAGGAACTGGAGCAGTTGCTGACGGATCATCCGGAGATGGAGTTCGTGCAGCTGCAGCTGAACTACGCGGACTGGGAGAATCCTGTCATTCAATCCCGCCGCTGCTACGAGGTGGCCAGAAAGCACAACATACCGATCATCGTGATGGAACCGGTCAAGGGCGGCATGCTGGCGACCCCGCCCGCATCGGTTGAAAAAGTATTTCAGGATTTTGCACCCGAATTATCGTGCGCTTCCTGGGCTGTGCGGTTCGCTGCGGATCTGGAAGGCGTCATGTGTGTCCTCTCGGGAATGAGCAACGTGGAACAGATGGAGGACAATTTGTCCTACATGAAGGGCTTCACCGGGTTCACGGAAGAAGAGAGAGCCGTTCTCGCAAAGGCAAGAGAGGAGCTGGACAAGATTGACCTGATTTCATGCACAGCCTGCGACTACTGCGCCAAAGTCTGCCCGGTGAACGTCGCGATTTCCAGAACGCTGTATGCGGTCAACTGCTACAGATTGTACGGGGATCTGGAGAGCGCCAGGCACCAGGAGAATCTGGGAACCGCTTTGTACGGCAAAAAGTTCGCTAGGGAATGCATCAAGTGCGGCAAGTGCGAAGAAGTCTGCACCCAGCACCTGAAGATCAGAGAGCACCTGCAGGAAGCCGTCGACCTGTTCGGCAGCGGCGCGCAGGAGGAGAAGTAGGGTAGGACAGGAAGGTGACAGAATGATAAGGCTCAGACCGTACACACAATCGGATGAGGAACAGATCCTCTCCTGGTGCGACAGCGAAGACACGTTTTTCAAGTGGACGTTCGGGCTTTTGGGAGAGTATCCGATCACGAAGGAAAAGTTCCGGAAAACCGGCGAGTACACGCAGTTCACTGCAGTCGACGGAGACGAGCCGGTTGGGTATTTCATTGCCAGAAACCCCAGTGGGAAGATGAATGAGCTGCGGTTCGGATACGGGATCGTAAAGCCCGACGGGCGCAACCAGGGCGTGGGGAAGGCCATGCTGAAGGAAGGGCTGCGTTTCGCCTTTGAAACATACGGCGCTGACAGGGTCACCCTCGGCGTCTACGAAAAGAACGAGAACGCCATCAACTGCTACCGTACAGTTGGATTTGTTGAGACCGGAGTCAGAGAAACCTATACGGTCAACGGACAGCAGTACGTGGCGTTTGAGATGGAGGTATGTCGGCCTACAGAAGCAGGTAACTGACAGACATCGTGAACTTGATGCCTCTTCTGCGGGACAGGGGCCAGATGCAGTCCAGTGTCTTCTCTGCAGGCAGGTTCGCGATGGCCTCGCCTGCCTGACGTGCCCCGTCCACTGTGCCAATCACAGGTTCATTCGCTCCGGCCGGAGTATAGATAATGTTCTTCTCATAACCATAGACGACCCCTTCTCTGACAGCGGCAAAGACCGCCTCATTGAAGCGGGTCACTAGTTTTTTTGTGTACCTTCTTGTCGTTTTGAAAATCGCGGTGTTCAGTTCTTCCAGAAATCTGATTTCACCGCCTCTGTCTTCTACATCCTTACGAACATACTGGAACAGACCGCGGAAGGAATTGTTCAGCTGGCTGTGCACGCCCGTGACGACAGCATTGTCATAGACTGCAGTACCTGCATTATCCGCAGTACCTAGGCCGATCTGATAGCCCTCGTTTCTTTTGTAGATCTGCTCAAGGCATTCCTTCAGCGCGCTCAGCTCGGGGCCGGCAATCTCTTCCAGACTGCTGCCTTGGGATTCCAAACTGCCATCCTGGGATTCCCGGCTGCCGCTCAGCTTTTCCATGGTCTTGAGAAGCAGATCCGTATACGCCAGGTAGTCCTCGTCTGTGATCCCCACATAATCCGACTCTGCGAACCTCAAATACTCGGATGGAGACAGCCCGTACTGGCGGAAGGCTTCCTCCGCAGTTTCAGGCCGGTAGTCGGATAGCGTGATAACGCCGCAGTGCTGGGCAAGCTTCTTTAAATCCAGATCGTTGCATTTGCCCGCGCCAAGAATCAGGAGCGAGCCGCCGGAAGGGATGCAGCTGATTACAAACTCCGTCAGCCTGTCCCGGTATCCCATCCAGTCGTGAAACTCATCGTCTCTGGAAGCGCGCCCCTTGAACTGATCATAGACGTGCTGCGCTCTGCTTGTTTCAGTATTCGGAATCTCAGATTTCATCTAAAGCCCCCTTGATCCATGTTTCTTTTGCTGATTCATTATATCATGCATCGATCAATCCGGCGTGTTGCTGAAATCACGGAACTGCTTCGGTGTCATGCCGGTTACTCTTTTGAACACCTTTGTGAAATGGCTTTGCGAACTGAATCTCAGAGTTTCGCTGATCGAAGAAAGACTTTGATGCGAAGACCGCAGTTGACGCTTCGCTTCAGCGATCTTTCGTTCCATCGCGTATTCACTGATCGTCTGCCCGGTTTCAGCATGGAATGCTTTTGAAAGATAACCGCGGCTGACGGATAGCTCTTTTGCGATTTCATCGATTCGGATGGTCTCAAACACCTTTCTCTGGATGATCCGGATCGCATCGCGAACCAGTTTGGTGTGTGCAGTGGTTTCCTGCTGAAGAGCCACTTCTCGGGTGTATTCCAGTGCCAGTTTGGATTGGAGCACAAGAATATCATTGATCGAATCCAGTTCTTCCATAGCACGAATTGCATTCAGCTGCAGGCGCAGCGTAAATCCCCGGTCGAGACCGCCCCGGTAGGCTGCCTTTGCATACAGAGAGGAGCAGAGAATAAAGCAGTCCCTCACATCCCGCAGCTCATCTCCGGTAATGGTCATGCGAAAATGGAAGATCGGGTTGTCACGAAACCATTCCTCCATGCCCTCGACATCACCTCGCTCTATCATGCCTTCAAAGAATGCTTCCATTGAAAGATTTTGGTGAGTCAGTCCTTCTGCGCCGGTATCGTGGAACGCAACT
>JBGUKV010000214.1:0-3032 GCA_045114655.1 Candidatus Allocopromorpha sp.
AACATAGTCGGCGATGTGCTTATCCGTTCCTACCACATGGTAGTGGAAATCCTTCTGGTTGATGACGCCGATGATCTTGTCGATTTCTTCTTCGTATACAGGCACTCGCGAAAAGCCGGTCTCCTCAAAGACCTTTGCCAGTTCCTCCTCAGTGCAGTCTATATCGATGGCGACCATTTCGGGCCGCGGCGTCATGACTTCTTCTGCGGTCAGTTCGTCGAATTCGATGGCGTTCTGGATGAGCTCGCTCCGCTCCTCATCGATCCCGCCGCCGGTCTCAGCTTCTTCGACCATGGTCAGAATCTCGTCATCCGTGATGGTATCCTCTTCGTTCAGCTTGAACAGTCTGGCAATCAGATGCTTCCACTTGCTGAAGATAAAGGTGATCGGCGTCAGCACAGCCATCAGAAAGCTGATGAACGGTGCTGAGAATTTGGCGAATGCTTCCGGCTTCTCCTTGGCAATGTTCTTCGGTGTGATCTCCCCGAAAATGAGCACAACAACTGTGATCACGATGGTCGAGACCGCAGCGCCGTTGTGTGCGAGTATACCGACGAACAGCACAGTTGCAATGGCCGTCATCGTAATGTTCACCACGTTGTTTCCGATCAGAATTGTTGTCAGCAGTTTGTCGTATTTCTCCGCCAGGTCCAGGACTTTCTGCGCTTTGTCGTCGCCGTCTCCGGCCTGCGTCTTGAGTTTGATCCTGTTGATGGACGTAAACGCCGTCTCTGTCGCTGAGAAATATGCTGAGAAAAATATCAGGATTATGATCGCGATGATCTGCCCGGTCATAGATCCATCCATCTAAATACATCCCTCCTGTCAAGGTTGTTTGTTTCACTGGTACATACATAATTAGTATATAACAAAACGACGCATATTGCGAGATATATATAATAAGAAGCCTGTCGGTCCTATATATTGAAACCCGTTGCTCTTCACCTTGGCGTGAGAAAACCCCGGCCCGTAGTTTTTTCGGACCGGGGCATGTTATTCCGCGCGCCTTTATCCTGACCGGGATCACAAACACTTAATGGCTCTCCGGGTCGCGGCCTTTCACAGTCACGATGATCTCCGCCTTGTTCCCGGTGTCTGCTTCAAACTGCTCCACAACAGGCTTCAGAATGCTTTTGCATCTGATTTCGGCTTTGTCCGGTTCGATTGCAGCGATCTCCTCGTCTGTCATCGCGTAGTACTGCACTGTGACTTCAGCCTTGTTGTCTTCCCTGTACTTGACGCTTGCTTTGGCGTCCGGACTGAGGATCGACAGCTGCGCGTCCACAGAGCTTCTCAGCGCGCTCTGATCCTTCATGTAGTCTTCCAAGTTCTGCCCCTGCGCGCTTCCGCAGCCAGCGAACATGAACAGTCCTGTTATGAGCATGAGCGCCACAGCTGTGATAACCGATAGTTTCTTTTTCATAGGTCTCCTCCTTCTCTGGTCTTCTTCTCTATGACCAGTATCCGCCGAACAATACCAGCAGATACGCGGTTGCCAAAATGATTGAAAGCAGCATCAGCGGAAGTCCAATCTTCAGATAATCCATAAATGTGATTGGGTGTCCCCGCCTGTTCGATATGCCTGTGAGCACGACGTTCGCTGACGCGCCGATAATGGTTCCGTTTCCGCCGAAGCACGCACCGATGGATACTGCCCACCAGAGCGGCCAGACATCGATGCCCTCTGCGGACATCGTCTGGATGAGCGGAATGAGTGTGGCAACGAACGGGATGTTGTCCAGCACCGCGGAACAGATTGCCGATACCCAGAGAATCACGATCATCAGGACCACATAATGGGATCCTGTCGCATTGATCATGCCCTCCGCCATCATATGGATGATGCCGACCTTCTCCAGCCCGCCGACGACGATAAACAGAAAAGCGAAGAATACGATCGTAGGCCACTCCACGTCGTGAACGGTTTCCTCCACGTCCTGCCCGCCGATCATAATCATCAACGCCGCGCAGGAAAGGGCGATGATGCTTGTCTTCAGGCCAAGGGTGTCATGCATCATGAACGCCAGCGCAACAAGGCAGATCATGACGATGCTCTTGATAAAGAGTACGCGGTCTCTGATCTCCTCTTTTTCGTCCATCCGCATGATCAGTTCCATCTTCTCAGGCGCAACCGAAAGGCCCTTCTTATAAATGAACCGGAACGTGATGATCGATGCTGCCATCACGATCACGACGATCGGTCCGTCGTAAATGCAGAACTGCAGGAATGAGATATCGGCGGCGCTTCCCAGCATGATGTTTGGCGGGTCACCGATCAGCGTCGCCGTACCGCCTACATTCGAGGAAATGATCTGCGTCAGAAGAAACGGCACGGGATTGAGTTCCAGCGTCTTGCAGATGCTGAACGTCATCGGTCCGATCAGAAGCACTGTCGTCACGTTATCGAGAAAAGCGGACAGCAGCGCTGTGATGATCATGAAATAAACCATGATCTTCCAGGGATTCCCCTTGGCGATTTTCGCCGCCTTCACCGCGAGAAATTCGAATATGCCCGAGTTCTTCACCACGGCGACGAACATCATCATGCCGATGAGCACGCCGATCGTATTGAAATCAATGAAGCCCAGCGCTTCTGCCGGCTCCAGGATCCCTATGAGGATCAGGAGCATTGCGCCAATCAGCGCGCAGGCTGCCCTGTGCAGTTTCTCTGATACGATTACAGCGATTACAGCCACAAATATGGCAAGCGCAACGATTTGGGATGCAGTCATTTGTCACCTCTGTTTCTGTCTGTCACACACAGAAACCCGGGGTGGTGCCGGGTTTCTGTGCCTGTTATTTAGTAAGAAGGTTATTAGATATAACCCTTTATAGCAACGGAGCTTGTTTAAGCCTCCGCAGCTTCCAATGCTGCCTGTTTGTCTTCTTCTCTCTGCTTGAGAATGTGCTGGTATTCTTCCTCGGTCATCTCTTCCATTGTGATACCTGTTACTCCATAGAACATGGATACGAGCGGGTTCACATAGTTGAGTACTGCGAATGGAATGTAAGCACTGTTGACGCCCAGGAAT
>JBGUKV010000215.1:0-10793 GCA_045114655.1 Candidatus Allocopromorpha sp.
GCGTCACATCACCATTGAACGAACATTATCGATGAGCATGCGGCATCCCGAAGGGGAGGATGAAAGGCATAAGCAGGTATTTACGAAGGGGGTCATTGTTTGTTACAGTATTAGGAGATAGAACGAATCTACAGGAAGGAGGGATGACAGATGTTCGAGATCAAAGGAAAGGTAACTACGGCTATTTGCTACGCGACGGTCGTTGAGGACCTGGCGGTAGAGCAGATCAGACGCATGTGCGACTACGAGATCACAGAAGGCTCAAGAGTCCGCATCATGCCTGACGTTCACGCAGGCAAAGGCTGTACGATCGGAACTACGATGACGATCGTTGACAAGGCTGTGCCGAACGTCGTAGGCGTGGACATCGGCTGCGGAATGTACGTAGTGGATCTGGGCAAAGTCGATATTGATTTTGCAAAGGTCGATGAAGCAGCGCACTTCATCCCATCCGGACAGACCGTTTGGGCAGGAAGACGTGAGCCATTCGACCTTCAGGCACTCAGATGCTACGAACAACTGAAGCACCCGGGGAGACTGGAGTGCAGCTTGGGAACGCTGGGAGGCGGAAACCACTTCGTCGAAATCGATGTGGCAGCGGATGGGACCAAGTACCTCGTGATCCATTCGGGCAGCAGAAACCTGGGCAATCAGGTAGCGAAGATCTACCAGCAGCTGGCCGTCGATCTGAACCGCGGAAGGGAAGAATACCTCGCGAAGCGCGAGGAAATCATCCGGACCTATAAGGAGCAGGGCAGACAGTCGGAGATCCAGGAGGCGCTCAAGGCGCTCGGAACCGAATCCCGGGAACTGACCGTTCCGGAGGACTTATGCTTCCTGTACGGCACTTACCTGGAGGACTACCTGCATGACGTCGAAATCTGTCAGGCTTTTGCGAGAAGAAGCCGGGAAATTATGGCCGAGATCATTTTGGAAATGACCGGAATGACTGGGACCAACGGCTTCCACACCATCCACAACTACATTGATACCGGAGAGATGATCCTGCGAAAGGGCGCGATTGCGGCCCACGAAGGCGAAAAGGTGCTGATCCCGATCAACATGCGTGACGGATCCGTGCTGGCCATCGGAAAGGGCAACCCGGAATGGAACTACTCCGCTCCGCACGGGGCAGGGAGAATCATGTCCCGTTCCCAGGCAAAAGCAACCCTGGACATGGATGAGTACGCTCGTACCATGGAAGGGATCTACACCACATCCGTGTGCGCGCAGACTCTGGACGAAGCGCCGATGGCATATAAGTCTCTGGACGACATCATCGACGTCATCAGAGAGTCTGTGGATGTCATCGACATCATGCGGCCAATCTACAACTTCAAGGCAGCAGAATAAGCGGATCAAAGCCCGCCATCAGCGCCAATGCGCTGATTAATGGGTCGGTTTTGAAAAAAACGTGGGTCTTTGGACCTACGTTTTTTTATGATAAGACCTATTTTTTCATCTTGAGCAGATGAATTATAGGTCTTCTAACGAAAAGATGTAGGTCATTGGACCCATGCTTTTCGGTGAAAAGACCCATTTGGGCAAGGCTGCAGTCTAGGGTGTGTTCATTGTCGCCCCGCAGGCGACCATATGTAGCTATCCGCATGCTATACTACAGGTGAAAGAATGAGAAACGGAGGTGGTACTATGATGAATACAAAGAAGAACAGATATGCAGACGCGATTTACGGGCTGGCGATCGGGGACGCGCTGGGCGTTCCGTACGAGTTTAGGGGACGCGGGTCCTTCGAGTGCACGGAGATGGTGGGGTATAAGGTGCACGGCCAGCCGGCAGGGACCTGGTCGGACGATACATCGATGACAATCGCTACCGCAAAGAGCCTCAAGGACTGTGATGGAGTGGTTGACATAGAAAATATTACGGACAACTTCCTGCGCTGGTCCCATGAGGAGGATTTCAACTGCAATGGCGAGTTGTTCGATATTGGAATCGCGACGAGTACGGCGCTGGATACCGGCATTCCCCAGACAGGGGAACGCAGCAACGGCAATGGATCGCTGATGCGGATCCTGCCGCTGGCCTTTACGAACTGCACGGACGAGGAGATCCGTGCTGTGTCGGCCATTACCCACGGCCATGAGATCTCGATGCAGGCCTGCGTGATCTACGTGCATGTAGCGAGGCGCCTGTTGGCAGGGGAGACGATTCAGGAAATCATTCCTACGCTGCAGTATAGCAAACCCTTTGACAGGCTTGACAAAATCGATCAGCTGAGCGAGGATCAAATCAGTTCCACAGGATTCGTCGTCCATACCCTGGAGGCATCCCTGTGGGTGCTGGCCAAGTATGATTCCTTCAAGGACACTGTGCTTGCCGCGGTCAACCTGGGAGATGACACCGACACGACTGGTGCAGTCGCAGGGGGACTTGCCGGGATCGTTTACGGGCTCGAGAGTGATTTTGCGAAAGAGTGCATGGCGGTATTGCGCAGCAAGGAAATGATTGCGGAATGTCTGTAGATTTTGCGTGAAGAGCAGGCTGAAATCCGCAAATCATGCGATTTTGCATAAGCCGTTTCCGTGGTATCATGTGACCAGAAAAGAGGTATTGAGACAGAAAGGAGATGATACCAATGAGAATGCTGGGTAATATTTTATGGATCATATTCGGAGGGTTTGTGAGCGCACTGGGATGGATCGCAGCGGGATGCCTTTGGTGCATCACCATCATCGGGATCCCCATCGGAAAGCAGTGCTTCAAGCTGTGCTCGATTTCGCTGAACCCGTTCGGGAAAGAAGTAGAGTATGGCGGCGGGGCGGTGTCCTTCATCGTGAACATCCTGTGGATCATATTCTCCGGGATAGAACTGGCGATCACCAACCTGGCTCTGGGAGCGATCCTCTGCGTCACCATTGTCGGGATCCCGTTCGGAATGCAGTACTTCAAGATCGCGAAGCTGTCGCTGATGCCGTTTGGGGCGCACGTGACCAGAGAGCATTACCTGTAAAGGGGTACTAAGTCAATCGATGCATGAGAAAAGGACGCTGGCTGCAGCGTCCTTTTATGCTGATTTGTGTTGATTAGATACTGTCTTTGAGCCATGCCGCGATGGCGTCTATGATCGGGTCTTCAATGGCGTCCGGAATCAGCCCCTCATCCTTGGACGGATCCCTTGTCGGAGCCGGCATGTCTACAGAACCGTCTTCCAGGAGTTCCACATCGCCGAGGGTCAGGATCAGTCCCGCTTTCTGCAGGCTGTCCGACAGGATGGACAGGAACGTAGGCATGACCATATCAGAGGACAGCAGTTTCATTCCCGTTTTTTCGAGTTTCTCAGGACTTGAGATCTGCAGCGCGATCTTCGCAGCACCGCCGAGAACGCCGCTGAACATCGGGCTCTCGACGAGCTTTTTGTAGTCGATGGCTACATCCTTCGCATACAGCGTGAGCTTTGGCCCCGGCTGATCCTGGCCGTATAGGCCGCCGATCACGATGGCCTCCCCGGCAAACAGCTCTTTCATCGAGTCGTTCGCGGTGCTGGTGAACATCTCCTGATTATCTTCCAAAAGCCACACAAACAGCTGGTCGCGGGCGTCTGTATCGAAATACCCGAGCAGTTTATTCAACACGGGAACAGCGTCATCGCCAAGTTTGAGGAGCAGCTTCTCCAGTTCAGACAGCTCTGTGTTTGAACTGCTGTCCGCTATCATCTGCGGGATCAGATTCTGAAAACATCCCTCATAGTTGATCTCATCGATTCCCAAACGAATAATCATTTTGATCCTCCTTCACAATTCCTTGTATTGCCTTTGCTCTTGAATTATATAACAGGTGCGTTCCCAATCACAAGGGGAACGGCGCGCTGAAGATTGCAGTTGACAGGTGCAAATCAGTGGCGTATAATCAAACCATAAAGAAGAACAAATGTTCTGAAGCGTTGAAAGGGATAGTAAAGGGGGAAGAGATTATGAACGAAGACTATATTGTTGCATTTAGGGAAATCCTGCAGGAAGCCGAGCGGAAGCAGCAGGAGGCGCTGGCCAGATACCACAGCTGGTCCGCCGGCACCATGGACCCGGCAGAGGAGGAGGCGTACACCAGCGCCGTTCGGGAGTGCGCAGGGAAGTTGCGTAGGGAAAGCGCCTAGGCACACCAACATACTATGATATCAACCTGTCTTAACTCCGGAGAATCGCCGCAGGGCATCTCCGGAGTTGCTTTTCCGGATGGGAATGATGGCCGTTCCTGTGGTATACTTGTACTGCAAAGGAGAGAAAACGGGCCATGAGCATACGAGATTTTATTGGATACATCATGGGATTGATCCTGTTCGTGGTTTTGATCCCGATCATTATGTGGAAGCTGTCCGGGGACATCCACCCGGGGATGGCGCAGACGGCGGTACTGGCTGTGCTGGCGCTGGGCGGGATCGGTCTCAGCATCTGGTCGATCGTCTACATGCGGCTGGTGGGAAGGGGGAATCCGATGGACGCCTTCAACCATGAAGTGGCGCCGCGGACAAGCCAGCTGATGACACGCGGACCGTACAGGCTTTGCAGAAATCCCATGCTGCTGGGCGTGTTCATCTATTACATCGGACTGCTGATCTATCTCCGGTCCTGGCAGGCGGTGGTCGTGTTCGTCCTGTATGTGATCATCATGATGGTCCAGGTCGGCCGGGAGGAAAAGCGGCTGGAAGAGGACTTCGGCGACGAATACAGGGAGTATAAGAAGAGAACAAAGAAAATCATACCGTTCGTGTGGTGACAAGATTCGTGTGGTGACAAGATTCGTGTGGTGACAAGATTTGTGTGGTAACAAGAGGCGATATGGATAAGAAAAGAACAATTTATGAGATTTTCGGCACGGATGCTCATGAGATGACAAAGGCGCTCATGGAGGCGGCGGACATCGCAGAGCAGATCCCGCGCGGCGCATCGATTGCGCTGAAGCCGAACCTGATCCTGGCGGCAAGCCCGGAGGGAGGCGCTACGACCCATGCGGGGGTCCTGTCAGGGTGCATCGAGTACCTGCAGAGCAAAGGCTTCACAGACATTTCGATCATCGAGAGTTCATGGTACGGGGAAGGAACCCAGCGGTCCGTGAAAGCCTGCGGATATGACAAGGTCTGCGCGGAATACGGTGTCCGGTTCTATGATCTGAAGAAGGATGAGACCAGGAGGGTCAAAACCGCCATGCGGCCCATGGACATTGCCTGCCGGGCGCTGGATGCGGATTATCTCATCGACATGCCGGTCCTGAAAGGGCACTGCCAGACGGCAATGACCTGCGCTCTCAAGAACCTGAAGGGATGCATCCCGGATCATGAGAAGCGGCAGTTCCATTCAGATGGGCTGATCGAGCCGATCGCGGCGCTGGCGGCGGTGCTGAAGCCGGACCTGGTCATCGTGGACAGCATCTGCGGGGATCTGGACTACGAAGAGGGGGGCAACCCCGTGCAGACGAACCGGATGATGCTTGGAACGGATCCGGTGCAGATGGACGCCTACGGCTGCCAGCTCATGGGGCTGGAACTGGAGGACGTGCCATACATCGAACTTGCGGAGGAGTGGGGCGCCGGCTGCGCAGATGTCAGGGAAGAGGATATCCGGCGGCTGAATGAGCCGGCCTTTGCGGCGGAGTATCCCCAGCCTTCGGGGAAAGTGAAGCGGCTTCTGCGGAACGTCAATGCCGACAGCGCCTGTTCTGCCTGTTTCGCGGCTCTTGTGAGGGCGCTGCACCAGGCGGACGAAGAGGGCCTCAGGATCAGGGGGCCGATCTCCATCGGGCAGGGATACCGCGAGAAAACGCCGGAAGGCCTGGGCGTCGGAAGGTGCTGTCAGGGCGCCGAACGGAACGTATACGGCTGCCCGCCGACCGCAAGCGCGATCCTGCAGCAGCTCAGGGACGAAGCCGAGTAAGAGCGGTGCGGAGCGAGCGCCGTCCCCGGCGGCGGAGACGGCGGACCGTCAGAAGCAAGAGCAAAAGCAAAAGCAAGAACAAGAGCAAAAGCAAGAACAACCGGAATAGGAGCAAGACAATGGAGTACAGAATAAACCGGAAAACAGGCGACAGTTTCAGCGAAATCGGGCTTGGCACAGCATATCTGTTTGAAGCGGGGCTGGAAGAAGGCGTCCGCGCGCTGCAGCGCGCTGTCGAAGGCGGCATCAACATCTTCGACCTGGCAGCAGGGCACGGCGACACCTATCCGATCTTCGGAGAGGCGCTGGCGGATGTCCGCAAGCAGGTATATTACCAGATCCACTTCGGCGCGGAATATACCCAGGGGGTCTACGGATGGTCCCTGGACCCGGATACTGTGAAACAGTCTGTCGAAAAGCAGCTTACGGAGCTGAAGACAGACTACATCGATTACGGATTCATCCACTGCCTGGATGAGGAAAAAGACTGGGAGACCTTTCAGAAGAACGGGATCCTGGATTACATCTATGAACTGAAGAAGTCCGGCGTCGTGCGTCACATCGGGCTTTCCTCCCATACGCCGGCGGTCATCCAGAAAATCCTCGACGAGGTGGGAGCGGATCTGCTCATGTTTTCCATCAACCCGGCTTATGACAGCGGCGAAGGGGAGTATGCCAAAGGCAGCCTGAGCGCCAGGAACGAAGTCTATCGCAGATGCGAGGCGGAAGGGCTCGGCATCACGGTCATGAAGCCCTTCAGCAGCGGGCAGCTTTTGGACGCCAAGCAGTCGCCGTTCAAAGCCGCGCTGACGAAAGCCCAGTGCATCCACTATGCGCTCGACAGGCCCGGCGTGCTGTCCGTACTGGCAGGCGCGCGCAACACGCAGGAGGTGGAAGAACTGCTCAGATACCACGAACTGCCGGAGGAAGAGAAGGATTATTCCGTGATCGCGACCTTCGACCCGGTCGATACGGAGGGAACCTGCGTGTACTGCAATCACTGCAGTCCGTGCCCGGCAGGGCTGGACATCGGCCTGATCAACAAGTACTACGATCTCGCAAAAGCAGGAGATCTGCTGGCAGCAGAACATTACCGTACCCTTGAGCATACAGCAGCAGACTGCACTGGCTGCGGTCACTGTGACGCGAGATGTCCCTTCGGCGTCGATCAGAGCGGAAGGATGCAGGAAATCGATTCTCATTTTGGGAAATGATTTGCGTTTGAAAGAGCGCTTACACTAAGCTGGCGTAGCCTTCCCGAATCGCCAGCTTCTTTTGATTTTGCAACTGGCGGATCCTGGCCATGGCCGTATCCGTGACCCATTTGATATCCTGTTTTTCGCGGGATATACCAAGGCTGTCCAAAAACAGGGCGGCCACTTTTTCTGTCTTGATTTTGCGGCCGTCGAAAAGGGAAAGGATCTGTGACTGGAAATGATCCTCCCGGCGGAGATTGTCTTCTGCGATGCGGCGGACTTGTGCGCTGTCATAGATCCCGGCGTGGGACAGGACATAGCAGGAGTAGGGCAGACTGAGGATTTGCTCCATGCTGGCGATGGCCTTTGCGGGATCCAAGTGATAAGGCAGTTTCGAGCCTTTGGACATGACGGCATCCCCAAGGAAGCAGACGCCGTCCGGCGTGACGACCGCCTGATGGGCGATCGAGTGACCCGGAAGCGCGATGAAACGGAAGGGGCCGCCCACGGGATTGGGCTGCACGATACCGGCGTTTCCGTCCTTGTCCTTGATCTCTTCAGGAGTGCAGTAAATAGCGCATCCGTAGGTGTCCTGCAGAAGCTTGTTGGATCCGATGTGATCGATGTGCAGATGTGTATTGAGGATCGCGGTTGGATACAGATCGTGCTCCCGGAGCACGGCAAGCATGGTCGCGCTTTCGCCCCGTCCAGTGTCGATCAGCACAGTGTTGCGCCCTGTGATGTACAGGCCGATCTGCGCGTTCCCAATCGTTGTTGTATATGTGTTTCCGATGATGTGGTCCATAGGTTTATCTAAAGCTGTTGTCGTAGAGTTTCTGGATGTCTGCGGGGAGCTTGTCCGGCAGCATGTCCTGGATATTGTCTTCGGTGCCGTCTTTCATTGCGGTCTCATAGTACCAGCATTTGTAGTTCAGAAGGTCCAGCGTTTTGCGAAGCTGCTGCATCTCTTCTTCGACAGCTTTGCGGCGGTCTTCGAACAGCTGCCTTCGCGCGGCGTAAGTGGACGGTCCATCCGAACACCACTGCATGAACTGTTTGATGTCTTTGATCTCAAGGCCCGAAGCCTTTAGGCATTCGATCACGCGGAGCGCCTCGATCTCGCGGTCGGAGAACTGCCGTCTGCCGGCGTTGCGCGCTAGCTCGGGGAAGAGACCTTCTTTATCATAATAGCGGAGGGTTGAAATAGGCAACCCAAACATTTCCGCAACTTGTCCGATACTATAGGAACACATGCTGCACCTCTCATCTTTGTTTGAAATGATACTTGATGAAATAATCCTTGACCTAAAGTCAGGTTTAGGCATTACCATGTGATTATACAGCAGGATGCGGAAAGCCGCAAGAAAGAGTATACTATGAAACAGAAATTGCTGATATTGATTTTGGTATCTGCTCTGGCCCTGGTCATGAGCGCGTGCGGAGCCGATCCAGCGGAAGAACAGAACGGACAGGATACCGATGCAAAAGCCACAGAAACGGAGACGTCCGCGGCGGAGGTTTCCTCTGCAGGGGCGGAGACGGAGACGACGGATACGGAGACAACGGACATGAAGATGAAACTGTTCATCGACGACCAGGAAGTCAGCGTCGAATGGGAAAACATTGAGGCGGTGTCGGCACTCGCTGGGCAGGTGAAGGCGCAGCCGCTGACCATCGACATGTCCATGTACGATGATTTCGAACAGGTGGGCGATCTGGGCACGCGCCTGCCGGCAGAGGATACGCAGATGGAGACCGAACCTGGAGACATCATGCTGTATGCTGGAGATAAGATCGTTGTATTTTACGGAACCAATTCCTGGGCGTATACGCCTTTGGGTAAGATAAAAGACAAAACAGAAGAAGAACTGGCGGAGCTGCTCGGGCAGCACGACGTTACGATCACACTGAAGTAAGACTGAGATGAGGAGGACACAATGCAGTACAGAGAATTCAAGGATCTGAAGTTATCGCAGCTGGGATTTGGCGCCATGCGACTGCCGGTCATCGATGGAGATGACGCGAAGGTGGACGTGCCGCAGACATTCCGCATGGTGGACTACGCCATGGAGCACGGCATCAATTATTACGACACGGCGTGGGGCTACCACGGCGAACATTCCGAAGAGATCATGGGCGAGGCCCTGCGCAAATACCCCAGAGACAGCTACTATTTCGCGGACAAGTTTCCGGGCTACGACCTGGCGAACATGCCGAAAGTAAAGGAAATCTTCGAGACACAGCTCGAGCGCACCGGACTGGAGTTCTTTGACTTCTACCTGCTGCACAACGTCTGCGAGCTGAACATCGAGCAGTACCTCGACCCGCAGTACGGCATCATGGACTATCTCCTCGCGCAAAAGCAGGCCGGCCGCATCAAGTATCTGGGCTTTTCCTGTCACGGGGAACTGCCGGTGCTGAAGCGGTTCCTGGAAGCGTACGGGGATGAGATGGAATTCTGCCAGCTCCAGCTGAATTACCTCGACTGGGAGTTCCAGCACGGCAAAGAAAAAGTGGAGCTGCTGAAGGAATACGATATCCCGGTCTGGGTCATGGAACCGCTCCGCGGCGGCAAGCTGGCCAAACTCAACGAAGAGCAGGAACAGATGCTGAAAGCGCTGCGTCCGGAAGAAGCGATCCCTGCATGGGCCTTCCGTTTCCTGCAGAGCCTGCCGGAGGTCAAGGTGATCCTTTCGGGCATGTCCAATGAGGAACAGCTGCACTTAAACGTTGCCACATTCGAGGATGACCTGCCTTTGCAGGAGGATGAGATGAAGGCGCTGATGCAGGTGGCGGAGCAGCTCGCCGGTGAGAAATCCGTGCCTTGCACCGCATGCCACTATTGTACGGAGCACTGCCCGCAGGGGCTGGACATCCCGCGCCTGATCGAGCTTTACAATGAGCACATCCTGACCACGAAAGCTGGTCTGTTCGGGTTCATCGCGCCGATGGCCATGGGCGCGATCCCGGCGGACAAACAGCCGGCGGCGTGCCTGCACTGCGGCAGCTGCGAACAGGTATGCCCGCAGCAGATCAAGATCTCGGATGTGATGGATGACTTCGTGAAGGTGCTGGGAGGCTGATCCGGGGAGGCTGAGATAGATGGACTTAAAAGAATTACTAGAGCATTTCAACAACGGGGATACGATCGGCGAGGATTGGGCGGTCATTGAACAGATGCGGTTCCACAGTCGCGAGGCTCGGAAAATCACACTGGAGATCAATACGAAGTATCATGAACCGGACGAGCTAGCCGCGCTGTTTTCCGAGCTGATCGGCGAGTCGGTAGGGGAGAACTTCGGCCTGTTCCCGCCGTTCTATACCGACTTCGGCAAGAACATACACATCGGCAATCAGGTGTTCATCAATGCGGACTGCAAATTCCAGGATCAGGGCGGCATCTACATCGATGACGGCGCGCTGATCGGACACGGCGTTGTCCTGGCGACACTGAACCACGATCTGGATCCAGAAAAGCGGCAGCAGCTGCACCCGGCTCCGATCCGCATCGGCAAGCGGGTTTGGATCGGCGCCAACGCGACCGTTCTGCCCGGCGTCACCATCGGTGACAACGCTGTCATCGCAGCCGGCGCCGTCGTGACCAAAGACGTCCCCGCAGACACCATCGTCGGAGGCGTCCCGGCGAAACAGATCTCGACGATCAAATAAACGGATCTTTAAGGTGGAAGCATGATCATCAACACCGGAATG
>JBGUKV010000216.1:0-8999 GCA_045114655.1 Candidatus Allocopromorpha sp.
ATTGGAACTGTTCGGCCCTCAGAAACTCTTTGAGAAGGTAGAGGCGGAGCCATCGGGTGAAGCGTTCAACTCTCTTGTCGAACTGGACCTGAACTCCAACAAACCGTACAATCCGCTGATCAACTCGGGCGCCATCGCCGTGGCCGGGATGCTCATTGAGGAAGTCTCCTTTCATGACATGCTGCGCTTTGCCAAGGAACTCTGTGATGACGAAGATATCGTGCTGAACAAGACGGTTTACGAATCGGAGATGTCCACCTGTTCCAGAAACCGCGCCATCGCGTACCTTTTGGAGAGCAAGAACATCATCGAATCCGATGTAGAGGACGCGCTACGTTTCTACACGAAGATGTGCTCTCTGGATGTGACCGCTGAATCACTGGCCAACTTCGCGAACCGCCTGGCAAACGACGGCGTAGGAAATGTCTCAGGCAGACGGTATCTGTCCAGTGAGAATATGCGGATCGTCAAGACCCTGATGCTTACCTGCGGCATGTACGACGGCTCCGGGACTTACGCGGTCCAGGTCGGCATCCCGACTAAGTCCGGCGTCGGCGGCGGATTGCTCGCCGTATCGGATAAGCGCGCCGGGATCGGCGTCTTTGGCCCCTCTCTGGACGCCAAGGGAAACAGCATCGCAGGCTGCAGGCTCCTCAAGGAGATTGCGGGAAAGCTGCGCCTGTCCCTGTTCTACGACACGGACATGATATCCGCGAAACCGATCGATTACTCACTGCATGATTTTCAGAAGAAATAGTTCAGGATTCAATAAGAACCAAGACAGTTGCTGGACGGTTCTAAAGCAGAACAGAAGCTGCTGCGCGAAACAATGAGCGCAGCAGTTTTTTAGTTTGCCTTCCGCCGGATGACGATCCGGTCGAGGCATGCCAGGACGGCCGGCAGGATGAAGATGACCAGGACAGTCGCGATCAGGGAACCGACGGAGAGGATGCGGCAGATCTGACGGACGGAGGGGTCTGCGAAGGCGAAGCTGATCAGTCCGACAGCCGCGATGAGGATGGTGGCAGAGGTCAGGATGGTCTGCAGGGCGCCTTTGTAAGCGGCACGTATCGCCTGCCGCGGATCCAGACCGGCGCCGATAGAGCTGCCCGCACCGGAGCCGGATGCAGTAGCGCCGTCCGCCGCAGTTGTCCTGCTCTCAATGTAATAGGTTGTATAGATGATGGCGTAATCGATGGTCGCGCCCATCATGATACTCTGGACGATGAGGAGGGCCAGGTACTGCATGTCAACATGGAGCACGTTCAGCAGCGCCATGGTCAGGAACACGGCGCATTGGATGATCAGGACCAGGATCACCGGCGCGGCAAGACGCCGGAAGGTGCACAGTACGATGAACAGGATGAACAGCGCTGTGATAAGTGTGATCTTATTCAGCTCATGGTGGAAAGTCTTGGACATTTCATAGGCCATGGGCGTGTTGCCAATCATGTAAGTGTCCCCGTTAAAGGCGGCGTCGGTGCGCGCGCTCAGATCGTCCATGAAGGAGCGGGTCTCATCGGAGTCTTCTTCCATGATGGCGGTGATCATCATGCGCCCGTAGTGCTTGCCCTTGAGCAGCTCCGCGGCTTCGTCCATGTCCTCCCGCATGTCGTGGACATCGCGGATGTCCTGCTCGTCCATGTTGTTCGCAAAGGCATCGCGCGGGAGCATGCTCCCGTCCAGATGCGTCACCAGCTGCATCAGATCCATAGTCCAGGTATCATCATAATAATGCCGTGAACCATAGAGGGTGTAGAGCAGGGAGAGACTGTCCGCGTCGAAGTCAGCGCCGTCTGCAGCGTCGCCGCTGTAATCGGAGAACAGATCTGCCATGCCGGTGTAGGTGTACTGGCGTCCTGTCACAATACTGTTGATCAGCTTTTGCGCGAACTTCAAATCGGAAGCCTTGCCACCGACGCGGGATTTCATGGACTTGTCCGACAGGACTTTGTTTACAAGGAAGTTGACGAACTGCTGCGGAGTCAGTTTCCAGGATTCTGTCCGGCCTTCCTTGTACTGATGGAGCAGGTAGACCTGATTTACGGCAGAGGACTTCATGCCCAGGATCGCACCCATCTTCTTCGCAGAGAGTTTTTTGTCGGAGACAGAGACATCGATGATCTTCTTCAGGCGTGAAAGCTGCTTTTTCTGCGATGCGGTTAGGGAGGCGCTGATGGTTTCATCTTCCAGCATGAATGTTACGATGTCCTGCACGGAAGCCATGTGCAGGGATGGATCCTGCGTGAGATCGCTGTAGGCGTAGATCACGGACAGGGTGCCCGCGTCGAGGGGTATGCCGTATCCCGCGAGTGTCTGCGCCAACGAGCCTATATCATATGCCACCTGATCCATCTGGCCGATCTGCTGCAGGCCTGCGATGAGCTGCGCGATATCCTCGCCGCCGAACCGGGCGGACAGGGCCGGGTCTTTCGCCATGTCCTGCAGCGCCGCGGCAGTTTCAGCAATGGTTTTCTGAGACGCCACTCCTGCTTTTGCGTAATGGTTCATGTATATTAGACGCATCTGGGACTCGTCCATGCCGAGGATCTCTGCTGCTTCCTCATAGATCACATCGCTGGCTACCGTTTCTTCGTCCGTGAAGGGCTGCAGGGAGCGAAGCTGCTTTTTCTGGGACTTCTTGATCATCTTGCCGTACTCCGGATCCGACGCCACGTCATCGACAAGGAAGGAGATGAAATCCGGCAGGGTCATCTTGTCCCCATGCTTGCCGTTTTTGATCTGGTAATACAGCAAAAGCTGCGCGGCCTGGGACTTCTTCATGCCGAAGAAATCCGCCAGACCTTTGGCGCCTTTTTTCGTGGTGAGAGCGCCGCAGTCGGTGAACTTCGCCATATCGTCGAGCTGATCCTTCGCATCCTGATCGATGCTGTCAGAAAAGTCCGGATCGTTTATGACATCGCCACGCAGGAATGACACGAGCTCCGGGATCGTCATGGTGAACTCCGGATCCCCCGCGTGGTAGTCGTAGTAAATGAGCTTGAGCATGGAATCGCTCAGATTCATATCAGCAGAGGCGTCATCCCCGCCGGTGCTGCCTTCGTCCTTCATGTCATCGATGAATTCGTGCATACCGGAAGCGATGCGCTGCTTTCCGAGGGTGCTCTCATAGCAGACCGCGCTGTAGATATCGGCGGAATCATCGAGGGATTCAGCAAGCGCGCCTGCCGCGGCACCGTCTTCTTCGTCGTAGACCATGACGATGGTGTTGGTGTGGCCGAAGACATGGTCGATCCCCGTGACCCAGCTTTGTGAATAGGAAAAGTCTACGCCGTTACGCAGAACGAAAGAGCCGATCAACATCACGCTGAACAACACCGTGAGCGGGATCCGCATTTTGTATTGGAAGTTGGAGAACCTGGGAAGGTCAAAGGGCGGCGTGCGTTTCGCCGTCCGCAGCATCAGAGAATCGAAGCCCAGGACCAGAGCAGGCAGCACCGTAAAGATACAGAGCATGCTGATGAGAACGCCCTTGGCCAGCGCGAGTCCGACGTCCGCGCCCATGGTGAAACTCATGAACACCAGGGCGAGCAGCCCCGCGAAGGTAGTCAGGGAACTGCCGGTGATGGCGCTGAAAGAAAGAGACAGGGCGTGTTCCATGGTTTCATACTTGTCCGCGCAGATGCGCCGCTGCTGGCGGTAGCGGTTCAGCAGCATGATGGAATAATCCATGCTGAGGGCGAGCTGCAGGATGCCCACGATCCCGAAGGTGGTCTTGGAGATGCTCGGGAAGAGGATATACGATCCCATGTTGATCAGCACCGCCACGCCGATGGTGATCAGGAAGGTGGCAGGCTCGACCCAGGAACTGGCCATGATGAGAAGAATAAGGGCGACCAACGCGACCGCAAGGGCGATGATCCAAAGGGGCAGGCCCGATTCGTTGGCCGAGTGGATCGTGCCGCCCAGCTCGATGTTCCGCTCTTCCGCGTCTTCCAGATAAGTCTCGTTCACAGCCTTCCAGAGTTCCGTGGCTTCGTCGGAGTACTGGTCATAGTCACAGTTGATGATATACCGGGTGTACTTGCCTTTGTTGTAGTACTGCTCCTCGTCGTCTGCTTCCGACTTGTAATCCACAGACTCTGCATACTTCAGGGACTCCAGCTTTTGCAGTACGGCGTCCTTTTCTGCGGGCGTCCTAAGATCGTCGAACATGATCTCCAGACTGCTGGACGTCTCATCGCCGAACTCCGCCTTCATCAGATCCAGGCCGTGCCGCATCTCTGAATCCTTCGGCAGATATTTGGTCATGTCCTTGTTGATGTTGACGAATGGAATCAGTGCGCCGCATCCCAGTGCCAGGATGATGAATATGATCAATATTGCCCTGCTGTGGGCAACGATAAAATGCGCAAACCGTTGTTTCATATATGTAAACTTCCGCTGCAATGGCAGCTGTAGTTGCAATAATAGTCTGACAGTATTATAGATTCCGCGCCGGATGTGGTCAACAGAAGGAATCATCGGAACGCCGACAGCATTCTTAACTATTATTCAGAATAATCTAATCCCTGCATATGGTATGATTAACATGGAAACATACACAGAAAAAACGGAGGGATCATTATGAAATCAAAGTTTTTAAGAATGATTACAGTAAGCGCCATTCTGTTTGCCTGCCTTTGCTTCACCGCGGGATGCGGCTCCGCAAGTGAGTCGGAAGCACCGGCAGGAGACGACGCGGCAGTAGCGGATCCGCTGGACGCGGAGTTCGATATCGCCACAGCAGAGGATTCACCGGAGTTTGTCGGTAAACTCAAGCAGGCGAAGGACGCGGAGCAGCTCTTTGTCGTAGCCGCCATCGGCAAGACGGACGCTTACGTTTCCATGCATCAGAAGGATGAGGACGGCAACTGGAAGCAGATCATTACAACGCCGGGATACATCGGCAAGAACGGTCTGGGCAAGACCAAAGAAGGGGATGCGATGACCCCGGTCGGAACCTACAAGTTCAACTACGCGTTCGGTATCAACAATGACCCCGGATGCACGGCGTTCGAGTACCAGCAGGTCACGCCGGATGATTACTGGTCCGGCGATCAGAGAAAGGGATACCACTACAACGAGATGGTCAGCATCAAAGACTATCCGGACCTCAACACCGAGGACAGTGAGCACATCGTAGACTATAACTATCATTATCAGTACTGCATGAACATCAGCTGGAATGAAGACGGAACGCCGGGCAAAGGCTCCGCGATCTTCCTCCATTGTCTGGGACCGCAGAAGCCGTACACCGGCGGTTGCGTGGCAATTCCGGAGAACATCATGATCAAGGTCATGAAAAACGTTCAGCCGGACTGTGTCGTCGTGATCGACTCACTTGAAAAGATCAGCCCGGAACTCTGGAAGGAATGGGACCTGTAAGATGACCAAAGAAATCACCATGGATCCGTCCGGATTTGTCCTGATTTCGGACTACGTTCCGGGCGTGATCCAGGAAATCCGGTATCATTCGACCTACAACTTCGTGGGCGAGAGAATCGACGGCTATGAGGAGCCCGTTGCCCTGATCACCATCGAAGCGGCGCGGGCACTCAAATCAGTCGCAAATGAAATGAACGTGCAAGGCTACAGACTGAAGGTCTTTGACGCCTACCGGCCTTTGTGCGCTGTCAAACACTTCGTGCTGTGGGGCATCGAAGACCAGGATATCCGCATGAAGCCCTATTTCTATCCGGACTTGCAAAAGCAGGAACTCTTTTCGGGCGGCTACATTGCGAGCCGTTCCAGCCATACCAGAGGGAGCACCGTCGATCTGACGCTGCTCGATATGGCCACGGGCAAAGAGCTTGACATGGGCAGTCCCTTTGATCTCTTCAGTGAAATCTCTCATCCGGACAGCCGGCAGGTCACAGACGAACAGTACGCTAACCGCATGACCCTGCAAAGCGTCATGGTTCGAAACGGCTTCGAACCCATCGACTGCGAGTGGTGGCATTTCACACTTCAGGATGAACCGTATCCGGACACTTATTTCGAGTTTCCGGTTTCCGCGCAGTATCTGAAACGGGAATAATCAAATGACATACTTAGTACTTCTGGCAGTCAGTTTACTGCTTTCCGCCATAGGATTCTGGCGATACATCTATTTCTTTTCGGTAGGCTACGGATTCGCCGTGGCCGGCATCGGGATCACGCTGCTGATCCTGTTTCATGCAGTGCTCACGCCGGTGAGCTGCATCGCCTGCATCCTGTTTATCATCTACGGGGTGCGGTTGGGCGGATATCTTATGATCCGCGAGGTGAAGAGCGCAGCCTACAATAAGATTCTCAAACCCGAAAACGACAGAAGCAAAACCATTCCGGCCGGCGTGAAGATCGCCATCTGGGTCTCCTGCGCGATACTGTATTTCCTGCAGACTAGCCCGGTCATCTTCCGGCTGGAGAATGCTGCAAAAGCAGTTGCAGATGGAATGACCTCTGTTCATATCGAGCCGAATGCAGCGACTGATGCTTTCACGATCGATCTGCAGTCTTTCATCCCGGCGGACAGCGTTGCCGCCTGGATTGGCCTTTGCCTGATGGCGCTGGGCGTTTTGCTTGAGATTGCAGCAGACGCGCAGAAGACCGCCGCAAAGAAAAAGAACCCGGACCGCTTCGTCGATACGGGACTCTACCGGATCGTCCGGTGTCCGAATTATCTCGGCGAGATGCTGCTGTGGACCGGCGTGCTCGTTTCGGGCATTCCGTATCTGCAGGGGGTGCTGCAGTGGATCATCGCAGTGATCGGGTTTATGGGCATCACATACGTCATGTTCAGCGGCGCGCGGCGTTTAGAACTGCGGCAGGAACGCAATTACGGAGACGATCCGGTCTATCAGAAATACGTCAGGACCGTGCCGATCATGATCCCGCTCATTCCTCTGTACAGTGTGAAGAACTGGAAGGCATTTGTCGCCTGATGACCCGCACGAGAAGCGTCACGGAAGCGGCCATCATGATGACCTCCGTGACCGGCTGCGCCCAGATCATGCCGTTGAATCCGAAAGCGTGGTTCAGCAGGAGCAACAGCGGGATGTACAGAAGCAGCTGCCGCACCAGGGTGATCCCGAAGGCGTACTGCGGCAGGCCCATGGCCTGGAATGACATCCGGCTCATGGATACAGCGCCGACGAAGGGCAGAATGCACATAATGGCGCGGAGGACTTTCGCCCCGGTGGCGATGACCTCGCCCGAATTCGTAAAGATATCAATCAGGAATGGAGCGAAGACTCCGTAAATCAGCATTACAAATAACTCGATTCCGCTTACCACCAGGATGCCGGCCTTCAGGACCTGCAGCATACGGTGGTAATTTTTTGCGCCGTAATTGTAGCCCATGATGGGCTGGGAACCGGCCGCGAAGCCCTGATAGATGTAGTTGCCCAGAGACATGATTTTCTGGGCGATGCCCATGGCAGCCACAGTCAGTTCGCCGTAGGATACGGCCAGATTGTTGTTCACGATAAATGCAATAGATGTGAGCAGCGTTTCCAGTCCTGCCGGTACGCCGACCCAGAAAATCTCCTTCAGGATCTCGGCAGTCGGCCGAATGTATTTGACAGCGGGTCTGAGCAATGTTTTGCCGGCTGCGTAGTACCAGACGGAAACGCCCATGCCGATGGCGTTGCCCAGCACCGTCGCGATGGCCGCGCCCCGGATCTGCAGCCCGAAGGCGAAGATAAAGAGCGGGTCCAGAGCGATGTTCGCCACCGTCCCGACGATCATTCCCGCAATGGAGTATTTGACAGAACCTTCGCTGCGCAAAAGCTGCCCGAAGATGTAATTGCCCATGATGAAGACGCTGCCGAGGAAGAGAATCATAACGTACTGGGATGTGAACACGTCCGTGTTGCTCTTCGCGCCGAGGACATCGACGATCAGCGGCAGCAGCACCAGCCCAAGTGCTGCAACAAGCAGGCCGCCCGCTGCGGTCAGCACGAAACCCGCCGTCAGCGTGTGGGAGGCTTTTGCATAATCTTCGGCTCCCATGCTCCTTGAGATCAGGGACGCGGCGCCTGCGCCCACCATGTTGGAGATCGCGATCATGACCATCATGACCGGGTAGGCCAGATTGACCGCCGCCATCTGGTAATCGTCATGCAAAAGCCCAATAAAAAACGTGTCCACCAGATTGTACAGCACCATGATGGACATGCCCATGACCAAAGGAACGCCGAGGGCCACGATCGCCTTCGCCGGACGTTCCTCCTTCAGAATATATATTCGCTTGTCGTCTTTGTTGTCATGCATTTCTTCTCTCCAAGCCACGAGAAGTGTAACAAAACGCCGTTGAAAGTGCAAGTCGGTGGTGGGTAGGTGGCATACCGGTGCCGAGCCCGGGCGATTCGGTGCCGAGCCGGTGTAAAAATTGCGCACCACAGCGCAGTTTTTCATCCCAGTTTTTTCCAGCTGCAATGATTTGATAATTTGCAGGTGAGTTAGTGTAATTTTTACGAGATAATTGGTGAGATTTCATCACAAAAGTGCTGTGTTTTACATTCCTGTACAATCTGCTTGGAAAATATTTCAAAATTCTGGAAACTGGGGCGGCGGACGGGGGATGATCAGCGCTAATCAGCGTATGAGTGATGAAAAATGAGGCAATGATACATGATAATTACACCAGATGGAAGCCGGCCCCGAGATGTGATACTATAATCATAGTAGCAAATACAGTAAGGAGGCGTGCGGCATGAAATTCCGAACAGCAACACTGAAAGACATCACTGAGATTTCGGAGACCCGCAAGAAGCAGATCCAGGACGAGGGGCAGACGCCGGATATTGACATCGACGAAGATCTCCACCGGTATTTCGAAAAGTATATGAAGAGCGGCGAACTGATCGAATGGGTCGCAGAAGAGGACGGCAGAATCATTGCGACTGCGGCGATCGTTTTTATCATAAAACAGCAGAGAAAACCCCCGCTTCTTAAGCGGCGGGATGAATCTGCTGCAGCGGCATGAAAAAGATGATGAGGAACACAGAAATAAC
>JBGUKV010000217.1:0-17361 GCA_045114655.1 Candidatus Allocopromorpha sp.
TCCGGTGGCGACGATGTCACCCAGATCTGCCAGCGAATGGGATGCGCGAAGGACGTATCCTTCTATATCGAGGCCTGCTGCTTCGGCAGCAACGGCAGAGAGCTCATCCATGATAAACCGCCGTCCTGACCGGCGTGCTGCGTTGTATGCCGTGATGATCCGGTCGACATTCTGCGCGGACAGATATATGAGCGCGGGACCGTGATGCTCCATCAGCTTCCCGGCAGCCAGATCCTCAAGTTCCTGCTCAGTCGGCTCGTGGTAGTCCTCGTCCCAATGCAGATTAGTTCCTTCGCAGATCAGGGTATCAACGCTTGGAAGCGTATCGAGGAACGCGTCGAAATCCGGTCGTCCTGAAGAACGGAAATCGGCCGAGTAGAGGATGGTTTTGCCGCAGGCGCTGACGAGGAACATGAAGGATTCATATGCCGAATGGTCGCATAAAACAGGCGTCACGGTGATGTCCCCAACGGTGACCGCTGCGCCGTCTTTGATGAACTTCGGAGTAAATCCCATCGTCTGGCCTTTGTATTCGTAGAGCGCCCGCTTGACCTTGTATGCAGACTTGCCCATATAGATGGGGATTCCGTCAAGCACATGTTCGGCAAGGCCCATGTGATCCGAATGGTAGTGGGAGACGAAGACCGCGTCATAAGCTGGCGTGCCCTCGAACAGTCCCGGTATTTTCGGCACGGAAATGCTCGACCGCTTTTCGTTCATGTTGGCGCCCGCATCCAGAATGATGCGTGTGGTTTCTGTATTAACTTCAATGATGGAGCCGCCGATTTGTCCCTGGCCCCGGAGGACGTTAATTTTCAAAGTCATAACCAAAATCCAAATCCAGCTCGTTGCTGGTTGCGTCAAGCGCCGGTTTGCAGATCTTCTTCACGGCGCCTTTTTCAGTGAATTTAACGAGTCCGCACTTGCCGACAATGTCCAGATAAGTCTGGTTGTAAGTTCCGTGCGCGATGAACTTCTCCCAGGTCTTCACGGCCTTATCGAAGTTCTTGCTGCTCTGGTTCCAGATCTGCAGGGCGGCCAGAGCACTTACGGTATAACTGATGTAGTACATAGGTGATTCGAAGTTGTGGCTGATGAACACCCACGCATAGCCCGGATCATCCGTTGCCCATGTGTTGTACTGCGCGTAGGTTTTCGCGTAGAGTTTGTTGAGCTCCTCCAAGTCCATGTCCGGATTCTGATAAACGGCACGCTGAAATTCGTCCTCCACGCATCCGTCGATGACATTTTCAAGAAGCGAACCAACCGTAATTTTTTTCGCCGCGTCGGCCTGGCCTTTGAAGATATCATCGTAGAAACAGGTCATAAGCCCCTGCAGTCCGTTGGACGCGATCTCAGCCAGATCAATGTTGTCCTTGTCCGTCAGAATGTTCTGCTGCAGCTCGTTGTTGTATTCCACGAAATGACCGAACTCGTGGGAAAGGGTGATGAAATCCTGCTCGCCGCTGAGGGACATGGAAATGAACGGACAGCCGGCTTTGCGGATGTATGTAGTGAAGGCGCCTTCCTGACGACCTGGTTCGTCGCCCATGGTGATCAGTTTTTCGTCGGTCATTTGAAGCGCCGAATCACCTGCCATGTCGTCGACCAGCTCACTGTACTTCATCAGATTGTCCAGCAGTTTCTTTTCGGTCATGTCCGGCATGGACGAATTCAGTTCACCGGAGGAATAGTAGTTGTCAAAGTAGGTCTTTGCGATCTTCTTCACATCTTTGTGAAGCTGTTTGACTTCGGCCTCCGTGTAGTCCCGGTTGTATTCCTCCGTATCCGCATAGGCGGCGTAGTTTTCGTAGCCTGCTTCCTTCGCGAACTCCGTCCGTAGGTCTACCAGCTTCATGTAGATCGGGCCCGCCTTAGCGTTGATCTTTTCCATAAGGCCATTGTAGACATCGACATAACCTTCGTAGTCGGAAATGGACAGCTCCTCGCCGTCTGCTCCGGTGATCATATCGAAGGTCCAGTCTTCATCGTTATAGCTGTAGGTGGTTTTCTCTGACTCGTCGATGATGTCATAGTATTCGTCCACGAGCTTGTTCTCTTCCTTGATGATTTCCTTCTGCCGCTTTGTCAGCACATCGTAGTCGGCAAATTCGTCAAAGGCCGCATCGCCCACATGCTTTCGGAAGGCCTTTGCGCAGGGGCCTTCAGTGATGCCTTTGCATACTTCGCACAGTCTGTCGCCGCACTTCTGGTATTCCTCGGCGGAATACAGCTGTTCTTTCGAGTAGTAATCGTTCTTCACATCCGTCGAATACATGACATAGATAACAGCGTACAGGGTATCCAGTTCTTCGATGTCCGCGTAGAGTTCGTCGTATTCTTTGATCGCCTTATCCGCGTTGCCGTCCGCCGCCAGTTTCTCAAGCTTGTCGCATCCCTTATAGAAGTCGGCCGTATCGTAGTGATAGTACTCGACTCCGGCGACGCTTTTCGACACGTCCGCGTCGGCCGGCTGTTTGTCGCCGCATCCGGTAAAAGCGAATGCGCATGCAAAAGCAAGAATGAGGAATGCGGCGGCAAGGATATTTCGATTTGTGTGATTGTTTACGTAGCGTTTCATGGGTAGATTATAACATAAAACAGAAATGAAATACGGGAGATCCGAGCCGGACCTCCCGCAATCTTTGCTCTGGTTCGCTATTTGATTTTATTTGTCTTCTTGTAGAGCGGTGACAGGCCGCCGTAGGATTTGCCTTTGTAAGAGCAAATGTTGACCTTGAATTTCTTGCCTTTTGGTTTCTTGGCGCTGTAGCTGGATCCCGGAAGCGTCACGGTGTACTTTTTCTTGTTGCCTTTGACGAACTTTCCGTTGATCCATAATCCCGCGGCGCCCGGTTTCTTCTTGAGCTTAACGGTTACCTTGACCTTGTAGGTGTAGTATTTCTCAGTCCATGCTTTATGATAGAAAGCTGCGCCTCCAACATAATACCAGTAGGCCGGGTGCTTCACTTTGTGCTTCTTGACCTTTACCGCTTTTACCTTGACGGATTTGATGGTCGGTTTTTTGGCGTTGCCGGTCTTGATGGTCTTGGTGTTGCGCACCGGACCGCCGAAGAAGTAGCTTTTGCCGTCCCCGCCGATGTCTTTTGAATAGGTAACGTATCTCCCGTAACGGAGTCTGGTCTGATAGGTCTTATTTGGCTTCAGTTTTTTGATCGTATAGCCTTGCTCCATATAGAGCTTGATCGAGTTGGCCTTCATGTAACCTGTCCGTTTCCATTTCTTCGTGCCCTTGATCTTGTACTCCATGTACAGCTTTTCGGTACCCAGATTCTTTCCGAAGTTGAACGGATAGAATTCGAAGTATTTGGAATATACGTAGTAGAATTTGCCGCTGTAGTTGGGCTTAGCTGTGATTTTGCTGGCGACTTTCTTTTTTGCCCGCGATGTGGAAATGAGATTGTCAGTATTACCAGTCTCCCTGGCCTTCTTAATGGCGTCGTATACGTTTGTTCCGTCCGCCGCTGCGAGGAATACTGCATATAATGTGTGATACCCAATGTCATAGTCTGACATGTTGATCGTGGTGGTGAAGGCATCGGAGAAGAGGGGCTTCACCGGATCGCTGTATTTAAGATCATCCATATATAATCCGCCGAAGGTGACTAACTCTTTGTAAGGATTCTTGATGGTACCTTTCACAGTCGCCTTTTTTCCGGAGACGGAAACCGACCAGGTGAAAATATCCGAATCGGCCATCAGTTGAATGTTCTCTTTAGGCGGAGCATCTTTCAGCGCAGCCAGAATGGCATTCAGATCTGCGGAGCCGACAGAGAGACCAGGACTTGTTTCACTGTCCAGCTGAGCTGCGTCTGCAGCAGCTGGTTCTTCTCCTTTTGCCTCCGCTTCATCGGCGTCTGTATTAACTTCAGGGACTGCAGTTCCGTCCGGAGTGATATCAACGATGTCTTCATCGTCCCCTTCGGCTTCTTCGTCATCGATTGGAACATCAACATCATCGCCTGCATTTCCATCACCTTCATCGAGGATCACTTCAGCAGGATTTTCGGTTTCAGTTTCTGCGTAAACATTGCTGCCCAGCAGCGGGATAAATGTGACACCCACCGCCAGAGATAAAGCAATGGCAAGGAGTTTCTTCCTAATCGTAATCATAACTCTATCCTTATGGCCTCCTATATTTCGATGCATTTACGGATTATAATAATTGTACTAAAAATCAAACAATTGTCAACGCTTTAATGCGACAGCACAGGTGTCTATGCAATCAGTCCTTTACCTTTGCGGTGGTTATATGTATAATAACTATGTATGCGCAACGAGGTGAAACGGATGAAGAGATTTAAGGCAACAATTATAATAGCACTGCTTGCAGTATTGATGATGACCCTGTGCGGGTGTACGACATGGGACAACTTCAAGGCGGCGTTTATCGATAAGCAGGATCCTGATACGACGATACAGATTGGCGTTCTTGAACCTGTCACAGGCGCGGACTCCAAGGATGCGGAGGATGAGATCCGAGGCATCCAGCTGGCAAACAAAGTCCACCCCAATGTGAACGGCAAGATGATTTCACTTGTGTTCTCGGATGATAAATCGGATATCGATGCGACTGAGACAGCGGCGAAGACGCTGGTGGATAAGAAGCCGATGGTCATTCTGGGCAGCTATGGGAATGTATATTCTCTGGCAGCGTCCCCGTACATCAAAGAGGCGAAGATCCCGGCCATCGCGATCACCAACACGAATCCGCTTGTGACCAGAAACAACCCGTATTACTTCAGGGTCTGTTACGTTTCGGCGAACCAGGGCGACCTTCTGGCAAGATATATACTTGAATCGGAGAAAGAGGCTGAGGCGGGAGTGCTTCTGCCTAGAGATGATGATGTGGCACTGGCAGAAGCAACGGCATTCACAGACAGGATGAAGGCGGAAACAGATGATGATGATTCCATCGCCTATTATGAGGAATACACCATGGGGCAGAAGGATTACACCGATGTCCTTACCAAACTGGCCGAATCCAAAGTGGACAAGGTGTTCCTGCCCGGGGATTACACAGATGACGCGAACATCATCAATCAGGCGGCGGACATGGGACTGAAGGTCATGTTCCTGGGAGATTCCGAGTGGGAAAATCCAGAGTTCTTCAATATGCTCAGCGACAAAGTGAGATCCAGCAACATCGCTTTCGTACAGTTCTTCTCCGCGGACAACAGCGGTATCGAGGGGGAAGCGATCACGAAGGAGAGACGGAGTTTCCTGAAAGCGTACGCAGAAGAGTACGGAAACAGCGGCGAACCGTCTGAGGCGATGGCGCTTGGCTACGACGCATATTTCGTTGCGGTCGACGCGATCGACAAGGCGCCGGATGACGCCAGTGCGGAGGATGTGCAGAAAATCCTCGCCGATCCGCAGTACAGTTTCGAGGGCGCGACGGGGCTGATCAACTTCAGCCAAAGCGGCGACCCGATCAAAACGGCGTATATCAATACGTGGCAAAAGGGCAAGATGGCCACGATCTATACGGTCGAGGCACTGAAATAAATCAATCATTATAAGTTTAAGTAAAGAAAGGGAACCATAATGGAAGAGAAAATCAACAACGCATTGGATCAGATCAGACCGTTTCTCCAGAGAGACGGAGGAGATATTGAATTCGTAGAATATACAGAAGACAATATCGTCAAAGTCAGACTCAGAGGACACTGCGCAGGATGCCCGGGTGCTCAGATGACCATCAAGGGAGTCGTTGAGAGAATCCTCAAGGAAAGCTATCCGGAAATCGCAGGCGTCGAAGCAGTGCAGTAAGATGACCGACAAGGTTTTTCTGGAAAAAGTAAACAGGAGAATCGACGAAAACAAGACAGAGATGCTGGCGTCTCTGTCTGAACTTTTATCGATCCCAAGTGTGGCGGTAGAAACAGAAGGCGCAGATGGCTCTGCACCCTTCGGAGAAAGCGTGGACAGGGTCTACAGACGCATGCTCGAGATGGGCAGGGCGGCTGGTTTTGATACCTTCGATGCGGACGGCTACGGCGGGCATATCGATTACGACGGCACGGAAGACGGCGTGATCGGCGTCATCGGGCATCTGGACGTCGTCCCCGAAGGAGACGGCTGGGACTTCGACCCATATGGCGGGCAAGTCGTGGACGGATACGTGCAAGGCAGAGGTGCCACAGATGACAAGGGACCTGTCGTTGCGTCCTTTTATGCCATGAAAGCATTGAAGGAGTGCGGATTCGAACCGGCGAAGACCATCCGGCTCATCTTGGGATTGGATGAGGAGACGAACTGGAACGGCATGCGCTATTATTTGGAGCGTACGCCGGATCTGCCTGAAGCGGGATTTACGCCCGACGCGGATTTCCCGGTGATCCGGGCGGAGATGGGAATCCTCATCTTCGACATCGTCGCCAAACTTCCCAAGTCCAGAGGTAAGGGTCTGGAACTGAGCTCCCTGACAGGAGGGACTGCAGCAAACGCGGTTCCTGATTTTGCGCGGGCAGTCGTATATGAAACATCCGGCGGCAAGTATAACCTGATCAGAGAAGCAGCCGCAGACTGCGCAGAAGCCTACGGCTGGGATATCAGCTGCAAGGGAGTCGGGAAAGGATTGGAAATCAGCGTGCGAGGCAAGGCGGCCCACGGCGCGCACCCGGACCTTGGCGTGAATGCGATTTCCATTCTGATGGAGTTCTTGGGGAGACTGAATTTCCTCAACGACGGCGTCACGGATTTTGTGAACTTCTATAACGAACGAATCGGCTTTGACCTTCACGGTGAGCGGATCGGCTGCGCTCTGGAGGACGAGACTTCCGGAAAACTGGTCTTCAATGTAGGCAAGGCGGAAGTGGACAAGGGAGCTGCGAAGCTCACAGTCAACATCAGATATCCGGTCAGCGCCGGCGGCGAAGAAGTTTACGCCGGCATCATGCAGGTGCTAGATGAGTACGGATACGGGATCGTCAAAGATCTGGAGCGACTGCCGATCAACATCGACGCTGAGTCGGAACTGGTGACGACGTTGATGGATATTTACCGCAGCCAGACAGGAGATACCGAGAGCATCCCTCTCGTCATCGGAGGGGGAACCTATGCGAGAGCCATGGACAATATCGTTGCTTTTGGCGCCAGATTTCCGGGGGAACCGGATGTAGGTCATCAGAGAAACGAGAAAATTTCCGTGGAGAATATGATGAAACTTACACGCATCTATGCGGAGGCGTTGTATGAGTTGGCAAAAGCAGAAGAAGAGTGAAAACAGAACATTCTACAAAGTGCTTGCACTTGCCATCGGCTTCAACCTGATCTTCATCGGGGTGTTTGCCTTTGTTTCATATAGCGTCAAAGACATCACCGTCACGGTGAACGGCAAGACTGCCAAGACAAAGACCACCAGCCGGACCGTGGATGATATGCTCAACGGATGGGGCGTGACCTTGGACAAAGAGGACGTTGTGAAACCCGGACATGACGCGAAACTCCATGACGGAACGGATGTCGAGATCGATCTGTACGAAGTCCGCAAGGAAGTGGTTTCCGAAGAGACAGATTACAAGAGCGAAACAGAGTACACATCAGATCTTCTCGAGGGCGAATCCGAAGTCACCACAAAGGGTGTGAAGGGTGAAGACAAAGTCACCTATGAAGTCATCTTCCTGGGCGGTGAAGAACAGAGCCGCAAGGAAGTGGCGCGTGAAACTGTCAGGAAACCTGTGACGGAGATCGTCGCGCAAGGCACCGCCGTCTCCTATAACGGCGAAAAATACAGCCGCGTGATCACCTGCGTGGCTACGGGCTATACACACACAGGACACAGGACCGCCACGGGGACGAAGCCCCATCGCGGAACCATGGCCGTCGACCGCGGTGTCATTCCGATGGGGTCCTACGGGTTCGTACCCGGCTACGGAGCAGTCCACGCCGAAGACACAGGCGGTGCCATCAAAGGCAACCGCATCGACCTCTTCTTCAATTCGCGTGGAGAGGCCGTACGCTGGGGCCGCCGCACCGTCGAACTGTACATCAAGTGACGAACGCAGCAGCAGAAGCAGGCAAAGCGCAACCGGCGGGAGAAAGTGCATGAGCGCTTTCCGCAAGAGCAGGTACAAGCATTTGCGAAATGAATAAAGAGAACAGTAAAATCCCAGACATGTCTGAGCGGCGCGCCGCGAGTTTGTCTGGGATTCTGTTCTCTATGAATGAGCAATTATGCTTGTCTGCGATGAGGACGTAGCGAATGCACTTTCTCCCGTCGGCTGCGCCCGCTCCTACGTCGGCAACTGTGCTGCTGCGCTACTGCAGGTGCTTGCTCAGCAGATCGGCGAAGAGCGCCGCGTTCTCGTCGTTTGTGAAGATCGCGCGGGCGGAGACATCGTTTCCGCCGCCTTTGCCCTGATAGAAATTCGCGTATTCCTTGACCAGGGCGCCGCACTTGATCTCGCCGTCGCTGACCAGAATGTACGAGGTGGACGGCTTCGCGTAGAGCAGGATAAGCTTGCCGCAGCAGCGGTCTTTGCCCATATAAGATTTGGCCATGTTGAAGGCGTCGTCCATGGAGAAATGCTCCAGTGTGTGGATGACGACTTTTTTATCTGCAGACGCCAGGGATTCGTCCAGAGCCGCGCATTCGATTTCCGTGAAGGCGCGCTTGAGCTGGATCAGCTCACCCTTGGCGTCAGCGGCACGCTGCTCGAGACCGCGGATCTTGTCAGGAAAATCTTCTATGGAGGACGAGTAATTGTTCGACAGTTCCGTCAGCATGTCGTGCTTCATATCGTAGTCCGCGAGGGCGCGGGCACCCGCTTCGAAATAGATGCGGAACATCTCTTTGTACTTTTCTACTTTATATAATTTGATCAGCCCTACCTGTCCGGCGGAGGAAGGATGGGTGCCGCAGCACGCTACACAGTCAGCGGCATGGTCGGGGGATCCGACGCATACGATCGAAATATCTTCATCAAAGGCAAGCTTCTTACGCAAAGGCATCTTCTCCGCGTCTTCCCGATTGTTGAAACGGAATACAGAGACGGGCGCGTTGGACCAGACGACTTCGTTGGCCAGACGCTCGCAGTGAAGCGCCGTCTCCCAGTCGACGATATCCGGCTTCGTCCTCTCGGGATTCGTCGGTTCGTCCTCGAGACTGATGTCGATGGTCATGTAGTCGTCACCCATATGGAAGCCGCGGTTCACGCCGCCGCACTCCTGATAGAAGATGCCGGAGAGAATGTGCTCGCCGCAGTGGCGCTGCATGTTGTCGAAACGGCGGGTCCAGTCCAAACGGCAGCGGACACGGCAGCCTTCAGTCAGTCCTTCATAAGAGGCAAGCCGGTGCACCACGTTGTCACCGTCCTCCTGCACATCCGTCACCTGCAGAACAGGTCCGCAGGCGCCGGCATCATCTATGATCTGCATCGTCCCAAGGTCGCAGCTCTGACCGCCGCCCTCAGGGAAAAAGGCGGTCCGGTCGAGATAGATCCCGTTTTCGGTGACTCTCGCGACCTCCGCATCCCATTCCTTTGTATAAACATCGCTTTGATATAATTTTGTTGTATTCATACGTCTTAGGCTCCTTTTTTTACAGCAACAACATTATCAAAAGTCTAAAACCAATCTGCAAAAAAGTCAAACAATATGCATACGCGCATCAAAAATGCAGTCTTCTGTATTGAATTGCGACATATGAGGGCTTATAATTGACGCACAATTGATTAGTTTGCGGTATAATGAATTATCCCGGTAAACAATGCAATAAAATTTACAGGCAAATTATGACAAAAAGCCCGCAAACCGCATGAAATCCACGTTTTTGGGGGTTTTGCACGACAGATGAAATAATTCCCGAAAAACCTGTGGAAAACCTTGTATCGAAAATAAAACTTGACAGCCGAAACCGTTGAAATTTCAACAATAGTAAAAAAATGGTTATCCACAGGCACCCTTGGATTAAATTGTATACGATTTTAAAAAAGCTGTGGATAATCCTCGGAATGCCCTTAATAACAAGGGTTTCGGATTGTTGAACCAATTATTTACAGTGAGGCCGGATGGTTGACATAATATGGGGAAATTAAGGTCAGAAAATGTTGAAAGAAAAAATTATTTACAGAGATGAGCTGCCGATCAATGTGATCACGGCCAACATCGAAGAATATCCGATCCACTTCCATGATGACATGGAAGTCGTCTACGTGCTTGACGGATCAATCACCCTGCGCAACGGATATTACACCTACAATCTGAAGCAGGGCGATGTCTATATCCTGAATGACAGAGAAATGCACAGCTTCGAAAGCACCGGTGAAGACAACATGGTCATGATGCTGCAGCTCGACCTGTCCTACTTCTCCAGATACTACGATAATCTGAAGAACAACTTCTTCGTCACCGAGATGGAAGACGACAGCGACGAGAGCCTGGATATCCTCAGAGGGATCCTGGCAAAGATCATGATGGAAGTGCTGCAGAAGGGGTACGGCTACGAACACAAGGTCATCGAGAGCACCCACAATCTCATCGCCTGCCTCATGTCTGACTTCCGCTACTTCGTCATGGAGGACGGCAAGTTCAAGAACGAGGTGAAGAACAAAGGCAACAAGATCCTGGCAGGCAGACTGAACAGGATCACGGACTATATGTACGACAACTACAACAGGAAGCTGACGCTCAGCGAGATCGCAGAGCGCGAGCACCTGAGCATTTACTATTTGTCCCATATCATAAAGGAAGCGGCGGGCCTCAGTTTCCAGGATCTGCTCAGCTACATCAGAGTTGAAGAGTCTGAGAAGCTTTTGCTCGGCACGAACAAGAAGATCGGGACCATCGCGGAGGAAACGGGATTCTCCGCAGTCAGATACTACATCAAACATTTTGAGCACTGGTTCGGCATGCATCCGCTGGAGTACAGAAAGGCATATATCGGCAAAACCATCAGCCGTGAGATCGAGGCGAAGTACACCAGGTGCTCACCTGACCAGATCGAGGACGCCATCCGCCGGCAGGTCAAAGGCGTTTACGCCGATTATCTGGATAAGTACAAGGTCAAGCCGACTATCGTCGATGTCGATATATACGATGACTTCGCGGAAGTGCTGACAAGAGAGCCCGAACTTGAGGAGGTCATGAGCAGGGACATCAATAAGATCCTGGCAGAGCCGTATAAGCTTTTGCGCGGGCTTGGTGAGAATCTGATTGCTTCGGGAAACAACTATATGGTAACGACAAAGGATAAGTTCCCCGGACCGCTTTCGAGTCTCGGCATCCTTCTATACAATTTCAACGACAATGTTTTTAAGTCGCTGAAGCGGATCGGAACCAATTCGGAGCTGCTCCGGGTCATCCGCAATTTCGACGGCGAGGCGGAGTTCCTGGTGCGGTGCACCGGACTGTCGGGCCAGTTCCGCGTGCTGCGGTACAGGATGGACAGAGAAAACCTGACCAGCAAGATCGAATCGCAGGGCAAACCGGAGGGCGGGAAGTCCAAACGGGAGGAACTGCTGCGCACGCTGTATGAGGAACCGTCGGTTTCCAGCGCCAATTACTTTAGCTCGGATGCATTGAGCCTGCGGAGCGTTTTCAAAGGCATCGGTTACGAGCTCATTCTGATCGACATGAATGACAGCAAATAAGTACACTATTATAGCAAAAGGCTCATTGAAAGAAAGAGCAAAAAGTCTTAATATTATGGTACAAGAGACGGCTTTCGATGAGAATCGATGAGCCGGACAAACAGCAAATAAATGAAATCGCTATAATAATGGAGGTATGAAAATGAAATTACTTATCATTGGAGCAGGCGGAGTAGGTACATCAGCAGCAAAGATCATCGAGAGAGCAGGCGCAGAAGGCGACTGGGCAGAAAAAGTCGTTGTAGCTGACTATGATCTGGCTAGAGCAGAGAAGGTTGCGAACGAGATCTGCGGCGGCGGCAAGTTCGTTCCGGCACAGATCAACGCGATGGATCCTGAGAGCATCAAGGCTGTTGTTGCTGAACACGGATGCGACTTCGCTATGAACGCATGTGACCCAAGAATGAATGAGACGATCTTTGATACATGCCTCGAACTGAAAATCGGATATCTTGACTGCGCTATGACACTTGGTACCGAGCATCCGGAAAAGCCGTATGAACTGTCTTACATCAAGCTGGGCGACTACCAGTTCGCGAAGCAGAAGGAATGGGAAGCTTCCGGCAAGATCGCAGTATGCGGATCCGGCGTAGAACCGGGCATGGCTGACGTATTCGCGAAGTACGCTGCAGTACATCTCTTCGACAAGATCGACAGAGTTGACGTACGTGACGGCGACAACTATGGAAACACAGACTCAGACTTCGGATTCTCCGTATGGACGACCATCGAAGAATGCCTGCAGCCGCCGGTCATCTGGGAAAAGAACGAAGAGTTCCCGGAAGGCCACTGGTTCTGCACAGAGCCGTTCTCAGAGCCTGAAGTATTCAACTTCCCGGGCGGCATCGGCGACGTAGAAGTAGTCAACGTAGAGCACGAAGAAGTACTCCTCGTACCGAGAGAGATCGACTGCAACAGAGTTACATTCAAGTACGGTGTTCCGAGAGAGTTCAGAGCCAAGCTTTTGACACTCCACGGATGGGGCCTCGACAACAAGAGAGACAAGATCAAGGTCGGCGACTCCGAGATCACACCGAGAGACTTCGTATGCAAAGTCATCCCGTCACCGGTTGGAGCAACGGATGAAATGACAGGCAAAGGCTGCGCAGGCACATGGGTAACCGGCTGGAAGGACGGCAAGTACAGATCCGTATACCTGTATCAGGTAGCTGACAACCAGGAATGCATCAAGAAGTACACCACCAACTCAGTCGTAGCACAGACTGCAGTAGGTCCGGTCATCATGATGGAACTGATTGCCAAGGGCATCTGGAACGAGCCGGGCGCTTGGGGCCCAGAGCACTTCGATCCGGATCCATTCGTAGAGAGACTGGCGAAGTACGAATTCCCGGCTGGCATCAAGGAAATGGATTCCGAATATGCGGACGAGCTTTCCGAGAAGGCCTTCCTGGCAGCAGTAAGCAAATAAGCTTCATGCAAAAGCAATACATGGGAGACCCGCGTGACGGGGTTGTGTTTTTTTCTCATAGCGGGCCGGTGAGGGCACATGCGGAGATCCGCTCCACATGCGCCCTCACCGGCCAGCTGCAGAAAAAAGAAGACCGGAGTTCGAATCTGTGGTATGATTAGGGCAAGTAGAACATTATAAGCGACATCTATGGTATGGCATCGAATGGGAAACAGACATAGGGGAGAATGCATATGAAAAAGAAGTTAACGATGATTGGGGCTGCTTTAGTGCTGGTCATTGGTATGGCAGGTATTCTGTCGGCTTGCGGAGGAGGCGGCAGCGAAGCGAAGATCACTGACGCGGCATCGCTGGCGGCGGCAAACCAAGCGGCACAGGAGAAAGCGGAGAATTATCACATGGACATGGATATGGACATGGATATGACGATCAAGATGGACGGTCTCAAGGAAGCATTGGGCACGGACAGCATGAACGTACCGATGAAGATGACGATGAGCATGGACTCCGGGAAAGAAGCTGCGCATGCTGATTCCAATACGAGCTTGACGATGATGGGACAGTCCATGGATCAGGCTGCCGAGATGTATATCGACATCGCGAATGGGGCGACCTATACCAAGGCGGAAGGAACTGAGACCTGGACCAAGACAGAGACGGATTCCAGCATGTCAGATATGATGAACAGCGTAACGGAAATGAGCGCGGATATTCTGGGGAAGGCAAAGTTTGCGGAGACAGAGGACGGATATACTATGACCCTGGATGCAGGTGAACTGGGAGAAGCAATCAAGGAAATGAATCTGTTCAGCAGTTACAGCGCTGCAGGTATGGACATGGAGGAATTCAACATTACCGAAGGGCAGATCATTTACACCTTCTATAAGGATTCAGCGCTGATCAAGAAGATCGATATGCAGGGACTGAACATCAAGGCGAAAGGCGAAATGCAGGGAGCCGCCATCGACATGCAGGTCAAACTGACGGACACGATGGATTACAGTCAGTACGGCGAGATCGATCCGAAGGCTTACGCAATCCCGGCAGACGTAACCGGTGCTAAATAGGCAACCGTCGGATAGAATCAAAAAACGCCGCGCAGCATGATGTGCCGCGCGGCGTTCTTTGGTTTCCACATAAAAAACTTTGACAAGAATTGTCAATTAGCCGTAAAATAACCCCATGGGTAATAAGAGAATCGACATCATTGTTCCCTGTTACAATGAGGAACAGAATATCGAAGCTTTCTACAGCGAAATGCAGGCTGTGGCGGCGCAGATCAGAAAGAGCGACGCGTACAAACACAGCTATGATTTCGCATACATTTTTATAGATGACGGGAGCAAAGACGGGACGCTGGAGCAGATCAGGCGTGTCGCGGAGCAGGCTGCAGCCGAGCAGACGATCGTCAAGTACATTTCCTTCAGTAGGAACTTCGGCAAGGAAGCTGCTATGTACGCAGGTCTTAAGGCATCGGCTGACGCGGCGGATGCGGCAGACTTTGCGGTCATCATGGATGCGGATCTGCAACATCCGCCCAGACTCATCGCGGATATGCTGAAAAAGGTCGAAGAAACCGGCTGCGACAGCGTTGCCGCCAGAAGGGTGAGCAGAAAAGGCGAGCCGAAGATCCGAAGCATCTTCGCCCGTCTGTTCTACAAACTCATGAACAAGTACTGCGAGATCGAGATCGTGGACGGGGCGGTGGACTTCCGGCTGATGTCAAGGCGCATGGTCAAAGCCATCGCGAACATGCCGGAGACCCAGCGCTTCAGCAAAGGCATCTTCGCCTGGGTGGGTTTCGACACGCAGTGGATCGAATTCGAGAATGTGCAGCGGCTGTCCGGCGAAACCAAATGGACTGTCTGGGGACTGACCAAGTACGCCATCGACGGATTTATAGATTTTGCAGACTCTCCGCTGAAGTTCGCGGGAGCTTTCGGCGGGTTCATCGCCGCTGGTTCGGCGATCTATTTGATCGTTGAGATCATCAAAACCATCGTGATGGGCAAGGACACGCCGGGATACGCGTCCACCATCTGCCTCATCCTGTTCTTCGGCGGAGTCATCATCGCTATACTGGGGCTCATTGGAGAGTATATCGGCAGAATGTATCTGGAGACGAAGCACAGACCGATATACATCGAAAAAGAATCCAACATATCTGAAACAGAGGAGGAGCTGCCGATTGAAAGATAAACTCCTCCAGTACATCAAACAGAGACGATATCTCTACGGGGCATTCTTCCTGCCGGTGTTCATTTTGGTGCTTGTGTTTGCGCTGACGGACATCTATCCCTTCGGAGAGGAGCAGCTTGCCATCATCGACATGTACCATCAGTATGTGCCGTTCCTTGGAGAACTGCAGTACCGGCTCCACGGAGGCGGCAGCCTCTTTTACTCGTGGAACAGCGGGGGCGGATGCAACTTCTGGTGCCTCATGTCATACTATGGGGCGAGCCCTCTGAATCTGCTGCTGATCCTGTTTCCGGCATCATTGCTCATGGAAGGTATCAGCGTCATCATCCTGATCAAGATCGGACTTGCGGGAAGCTTCATGTACATCTATCTCAGGAACGTGTACAATCCTTCGGAGCTTCTGGCTGACCGGCAGGGCGGTGCCAAGACGATGCTCTTTGCCGTCATGTACGCGCTCTGCTCCTATTCCATCGGTTACTACTGGTGCCTCATGTGGCTCGACGCAGTGATGCTTTTGCCTTTGTGTATGCTGGGACTGAACCGTCTCATCAAGGACGGGCGCATGGCGCTGTACTCGGTAACGCTGGCGATCATCGTCTTCAGCAACTACTACATCGCCATCATGGTGTGCATCTTCATACTGCTTTACTATCCGGTGTACTATTTCATCACGGTCAGAGACAGGGGCGCGAAGGCGTGCCTGTTTACCACGCTGCGCGCAGTCGCGGCATCCCTGATCGGGATCGGCATGTCTGCTGTGATGCTTTTGCCTACGTACATCAGCATGCAGAATGCATACTACTTCTCGTCAGAGATGCCGGAGGAATGGAGCTTCTATTACAATGTGCTGGATGTGCTCAACCAGCTGCTTCCGACGGCGCACCTGACCCATCTGGACGGGCTGCCGAATCTCTGCTGCGGATATCTGGTGACTGTTATGGTGGCATGCTACTTCATGTCCCAGGAAATCCCTTACAGAGAAAAACTGCTGCACGGGGCGTTCCTCGTCTTCATGTTTTTCAGCCTGAATATCAATAAACTGGACTTTGTCTGGCACGGGATGCACTTCCCCAACCAGCTGCCGCACCGATTTTCATTTGTCATCTGCTTCCTGCTTGTGGCCATGGGCTACAGGGCATTCAACAGACTGAACGGAATCAGCACCAGTAGATTGACGGCGGTGTTCATTTTGATCGGCGCTTACTATATCCTGGCCCAGAAGATTATGACGGACGTTGTCGATGACATGAACGTATTTGTGTATTACGGGCTGGCGCTCACAGTTGCGTACGGGATCCTTATCGGGCTTTATAAGAAGCAAAAGCTTGTCCGCCGGCAGTTTATCGCGCTGCTTGCGGTCGTTGTGGCCGCCGAGCTTTGCGTGACAACAACGATCGATTTCGACAGGATGGGGAATTCGTCCAGAGTGACATACAACGAGAACAAGGCAAGCGTCATGTACCTCGCGAAAGAAGCCTGCAAAGAAGGCGGCCCTGTTTCGGAAGGCGGCAACGGACGTTTCGCCAGAATGGAAATCGACGATCCGATCATTCACAACTGCCCGGCCTTCTATCACTACAGAGGAATGGGACAGTTCGCATCAACGCTCAACAGCAATACCACAACGCTCATGGAGCGCATCGGTCTCGAAGGACATCCGGGAAGCAACCGGTTCAATTTCAACATGACTAGTCCGGTCACCAGCTGCATCACGAATGTGGATTACCTGATCGCGAAGAACCGACAGCTGGACGATCCGGATTTCACATACCTGAAAGGTGAAGAGGAGTCGGGTCTATATGAGAGCAATTACCCGCTGTCCATCGGATACATGCTGCCGACCTCCATCCGAACGTGGGAGCCTTTCGACCCGAACCCGTTCATCAATCTGGATGAGTATGTCAGCGCGGCGACCTCCGGCGCGGTCGAACGGGTCTTCATAAGCAAAGGCAAGGGAGAGGCGGTCGGAGAGAATACAGTGCCGCGGTACATCGATGACTATGATGTCGAGAGTTCGCTGATCGACGCGTCCACCTCCGGTTCGGTCAACCTGCGGTACACCGCGGATACGAGTGAGAAATATTATGTGTACGTATCTGCCGATTACGCCGAGGACAT
>JBGUKV010000218.1:0-10653 GCA_045114655.1 Candidatus Allocopromorpha sp.
TGAGCGCAGAGGCAAAGACATCTTCTCCTTCAAGATGCGCGGAGCGGAAAGTTTTTACGATATGCAGTACCGCGTCAAGGCGGCGTTCAGGAATATATTGCGAAACGACGACGCAAAGGATATAATCATCATCGCGCACAGCGGCGTGATCCGGGCGCTGGAGAACAGCATCCGCGGTCTGCAGGTCAGCGATCCGTGGGATCCGGTGCCGAAGGGAGGACTCCGAATGCTGGAGCCGTTCCCGGAGCAGCAGAGCGAGCGGGTCCATGGGGACAAGCCGATGAACATGAACGACCTGACCATGGAAGCGGTCCTGGAGATGTACGAATAAAATAAAAGGAAGTAACACAACATGACAGAAAACCTCAACAACGGAAACAAATACTCGGCGAAGCTCATCGCGAAGATGGGCATGATGGCGGCCATCGCCTGCGTACTCGGACTCTTCCGGTTCCCGATTTTGCCGATGGTGCCGTTCCTGACCTACGACTTCGCAGACATTCCGATCATCATTTCAGCGTTTGCATTCGGACCTGTAGCAGGAATCCTCATCACCCTCATCGTGAGCTTCATCCAGGCGTTCCTGCTTGGCGGCGATCAGCTCTACGGATTTATCATGCACGTGATTTCATCCGGCGCATTCGTTCTGATTGCATCGCTCATTTACCAGAGAAACAAAACCAAGAAGACGGCGATCATCGGTTTGGTGGTGGCAATGATCGTCACGATCATCCTCATGGGATTCGCCAATTACTTCATTACGCCGTACTACTACGGCGGCGAGGGGATGCGGCAGGCAGTCGTTCAGCTCATGCCGTTCATCCTGCTGTTCAACCTGATCAAGTGGGCCGGCAATTCCGTGATCACGCTGTTGATTTACAAACGCATTTCCCCGTTCCTGCATAAGGCGTAACAGCAAAAGCAGGAACAGCAAAGGCAGCATAAGCAAAATCAGGAGAAGCGTATGGAGAAACTGCTGCACATCGCAAGCGAACAGGAAACAGAACAGATCGGCGAGGCAATCGGACGGGCGGCGGAGCCCGGCACGGTCGTCGCGCTGATTGGGGATCTGGGTACAGGCAAAACCACCCTGACCAAATCCATTGCCAGAGGGCTGGGCGTCACGGAGACCGTGACCAGCCCCACTTTTAATATCATCAGAGAGTACAAAACCGGACGGATCCCTCTGTACCATTTCGACGTGTACAGGATCGGAGATCCGGATGAGATGTTCGAACTTGGATACGAAGAGTATTTCTACGGCGACGGGATCTGCGTCGTCGAATGGGCGGACATCATCGAGGAACTGCTTCCGGAGGACGCGGTGATCATCCGCATCGAGCGGGGCGCGGATGAAGAGGAACGGGAGTACAGAATAGAGAGCGAAGACGGGAAACTATGTATATTCTAGCAATCGAGACAACAGGAGCATTTGCGTCAGTGGCGCTGGCGGAGGTTTCAGAGGAGGCCGGCGGCAGCTGCCGGATCCTTTCGCATGTGGAGGGACACGACCGTTATTCCCATCTGCAGAATCTGACGCCGCAGATCCGGCAGGTGCTGGAGGAGGCAGGATCGTCAATTGACGATGTGTCCGCAATCGCGGTGTCCCACGGTCCGGGATCCTTTACGGGGATCCGGATCGGCGTATCCACCGCGAGGGCTCTGTCCCAGATCAAAGGCATGCCGTGCGTGCCGGTCTCAAGTCTGGAGGCGCTGGCCATGCGGGCGCAGCTGGCAGGAGATGACGCGGCAGGCAAACTCATCTGCCCGATTCTGGACGCGCGCAGGAGCCAGGTGTACGGCGGGGGCTATCTGCTCGAGCAGGTGCCCGGCGCAGGGGTGAAACTGAACGAAGTCGTCAAGGCAGGCCCCTATACGATCGACAAATTCATGGATCTCATCAAGGACTATGATGAAGTATTCATGATGGGCGACGGGGTGGACACCTGCGGCGAGAAAATACAGCAGATCAGAACAGAAGGCCTTGCCTTTGCACCGGAAGAGATCCGGTACCAGCGTGCAGAAGAGGTCGCCTCTGTCGGCGCGGCGAAGTTTGCGGCGGGCGGCGGCGTGACCTATGACAAGCTGGAGCCGGAGTACATGCGCATGGCGGAAGCAGAGCGGAAGCTTCGGGCGAAGCAGGCAGAGAGCAGGAGGACCAATGGCTGATGTGATCATACGGCAGGCAGGACCTGCTGATGCTGCAGATATATTTGAAATCGAGAAGCTCTGTTTCCCGGACCCGTGGAGCATGGACTCGATCCGCTATGAACTGGAGGAAAACGAAAAGGCGTTTTATCTGGTCGCGGAGCACAGCGGCAAGGTCGTCGGCTACATGGGTTTGTGGTGGATCCTGGACGAGGGGCACATCACCAACGTGGCCGTGCGTCCCGGATACCGGAACCGCAAGATCGCCGAGGGGATCATCCGCGTGATGCTGGAGCACACGATCGGTGCAGGGATCCTGCATCATACGCTGGAGGTGCGCCGGGACAATCAGCCCGCCATCAATCTGTACGAGAAGTTCGGCTTCGAAGTGGACGGCGTGCGCAAGGGCTACTACCAGTTCGACGGCGAGGACGCCCTGATCATGTGGCGGCACGCGACAGAGGAAGAAATCGCCGAGCTTGCGCCGGAGCCGCCGGAAGAGGATGCGGAAGAGGCTGAAGCAGAAGAGACAACGGAGCAGCAACCGAAGAAACCGCTGCGCAAACAGCGGCCGAAACGGCACAGGAGTAAGAAGTGATAGACGGTAAATTCGCAATACTGGCAATTGAATCAAGCTGTGATGAGACGGCGGCGGCAGTCGTGCTGGACGGGCGCGAGGCGCGGTCGAACGTCATCTCCTCGCAGATCGACATCCACAAGGCATACGGAGGCGTGGTGCCGGAGATCGCGTCGCGCCATCATTTGGACAATGTGAACTGGGTGTGTCAGAAGGCTCTCGACGACGCGGGCGCGACCATGGATGAGATCGACGCCATCGGCGTGACCTACGGACCGGGCCTTGTGGGCGCGCTGCTCATCGGACTGGCGACCGCCAAGGCCTATGCGCTGGCGACGGGCAAGCCTCTGATCGGCGTGCATCATATCCACGGGCACATCTGCGCCAACTATATCGAACACAAAGAACTGGAACCGCCGTTCATGGCGCTGGTCATTTCAGGCGGCCATACAAATATTGTAGAGGTAACAGATTACAATGAGCTGAGAGTTCTGGGCGGCACCAGAGACGACGCGGCGGGCGAAGCCTACGACAAGGTTGCCCGCGTGCTGGGCCTGGGATATCCGGGCGGACCGCTCATCGACAGAATCGCGAAGGAAGGCGATCCCGACGCCGTGGAATTCAAGCGCGTGTTCCTCGAAAAGGACAGCTTCGATTTCAGTTTCAGCGGTATAAAGACGGGCGTTTTGAATTACGTCAATTCGGAAAAGCAGGCAGGGCGTGAGATCAACACAGCCGATGTGGCGGCAAGCTTCCAGCAGGCCGTTCTGGACGTGGTCGTGGCGAAGACGGTGGACGCGGCGCTGCAGCTTGGCAAGGACAAGATCGTCGTTGCCGGCGGCGTGGCGGCAAACAGCAGGCTGCGGGAGATGCTGCGCGCCGAATGTGACAAACATGGGCTCGGATTATATCATCCGTCGCCGATCCTCTGTACGGACAACGCGGCCATGATCGGATGCGCCGCTTACTACAAATACATGGCGAAGGGGGCAGATGACCTGACCTTGGACGCCATCCCGAATCTGCCGCTGTGACGGCAGCAATACAGCATCTATGATCGTAATATCCGCAAACAACCTGACAAAAGAATATGACGGTACCAACCTTGTACTGGACAAGGTCAGCTTCGCTGTGAACAAGGGCGAACGGATCGGTATCATCGGCATCAACGGCGCGGGCAAGACGACGCTTTTACGGATGCTGGCAGGACAGCTCCCTCAGGAAGGGGGAGATTTTTTCGTGTCGTCGGATCTGCGCATCGGCTATCTTGAGCAGGACGGCGGCTTTGATTCCGAGCGGACGGTCATCGAAGAAGCCGGCAAGGTCTTCGAGCATTTCCCGGAGATGGAGCAGGAGATGGAGCGGCTTCTGGCAAGCGCCGCCCAGCAGGATCTTGCCCGCTACGAACAGATCCGGGAGCGCTATGAGCGTATGGGCGGATATATGTACGAGAGCGAGATCAAAGGCATCCTCACCAGCATGGCCTTTGATGAATCCACATACAACAAGAAGATCTCGACCCTGTCCGGCGGCGAGAAAACAAGACTCGCCCTGGCGATTTTGCTTTTGGAAAAACCGGACATCCTGCTTTTGGATGAGCCGACGAACCACCTGGACATCGGGACGCTGAAGTGGCTCGAGCAGTACCTCAAAGGCTACAAGGGCACGATGATCATCGTTTCCCACGACCGGTACTTCCTCAACGAGACCGTGAACCGGATCTTTGAGATCGAGAACGCGCGCCTCAGCATCTATGAAGGCAACTACGATTTCTACGCCGCCGAGCGGCGGGTCCGGCGCGAAGCCGAGCTGCGCAAATTTGAAAAGCAGCAAAAGGAAGTGGCACGCCAGGAGGAGATGATCCGTCGGTTCAAGCAGCGCGGCACGGAGAAGCTGGCCAAGCGCGCGGCCTCCCGGGAAAAACGCCTCCAGGCCATGGATCTCATGGAGCGGCCGGACCAGTCCCGCGGGAAACTCAAACTCAACTTCCGGCAGAATTTCCAGAGCGGCAAAGACGTTCTCCTCGCTGAAGACTTAAGCAAAAGCTTCGGCTACGGTGTGAACCGCGTGGAGCTGTTTCGCGGCGTTTCAATCGATGTGAAGCGGGGCGAGCGGATCTGCATCGTGGGTGCCAACGGCATCGGCAAGACAACCCTGATCCGGATGCTCATGGGCGATCTCGTCAGCACCACGGGCTACATCCGGGTGGGGCACAACGTCCAGTTCGGATACTACGATCAGGGGCAGCAGCTGCTCACGGACAGCAATACCGTGATCGAAGAACTCCAGGACGCCTACAGCCTCTATTCCGAAGGGGAACTCCGCAATATTCTCGGACGGTTCCTGTTCCGGGGCGAAGAGGTGTTCCGCGAGGTAGGGCAGCTGAGCGGCGGCGAGCGGGCCAGACTGTCTTTGCTTAAGCTGATGATGTCAGGAGCGAACACGCTCGTTCTGGATGAGCCCACGAACCACCTGGACATCGATTCCAAGGAAGTGTTCGAGGAGGCCCTGCTGGAGTTCCCGGGAACCTGCCTGATCGTGTCCCACGACCGGTATTTCCTGAACCGCGTTCCGACGCGGATCATGGAATTGACTGAAACGGGCCTCGTCAATTATCTGGGCAAGTACGATTACTATCTGGAGAAAAAACAGCAGCTTATAGAATCTGCCAACCAATACGTAGCATCTCTCGCAAAGGCAGGACAGCCGGGACGGGAGGATTTTGCATCGGAGGATGCGCAGCAAACACTGTCCGCGGCGGAAGAGCGTAGACTCAAAAAAGAAAAAGAAGCGGAGGAGCGCCGGCTCCGTCGCAGGCGCGAGTCTCTGGAAGCGGAGATCGAGCGGCTGGAGGCGGAAATCGAAAACATCCAGGAGCAGCTTCAGAAACCGGAGGTCATGACAGACCGGGCGAAACTCACCGAACTCAGCGATAAGCTGACCGCAGACAGGCAGGCCCTCGACGACAGCTATGAGCAGTGGCTTGAATTACAGGAGTGATTTAGGTATAATGAAGCCGACTTTTGGAGGTAGGTGCGTATGATACTTGACAAAATCAAAGCGCTGATCGTAGACCAAACAGGAATATCCGCGGATGAACTGGACCTGAGCACCAGTTTGATGAACGACATCGAAGCGGATTCATTGGACGCGGTCGAGATCATCATGGCGATTGAAGATGAATTCGAAATCGAGATTCCGGATGAGGAAGCAGAGAAGTTTGTTACAATCAAAGATATCGTAGATTATCTGGAGAATGTATTATGAAAAAACAACAGGCGAAAATATCCAATGCGGTCATCAGAAGACTGCCGCGTTACAGACGGTATCTGAACGAACTCAGAAAGAAGGGCGTCGACAAGATCTCATCCAATGAGTTCAGTTCGCTGATCGGCTATACTGCTTCGCAGATCCGCCAGGACCTGAACAACTTCGGCGGGTTCGGACAGCAGGGCTACGGCTACAGCGTTGAGGGACTGTACAATGAGATCAGCTCCATCCTCGGTCTGGACAGAGAATATAAGATGGTCGTTGTCGGCGCAGGCAATCTGGGCAAGGCGATCGTCAACCACACCTACTATTACAAGACGGGATTTGTCGTACAGGGGATCTTCGAAGTGGACACGAAGCTCATCGGCACAGAAATCAACGGCGTCGAGGTCATGGACTACGAAGGCATTGTTGAATTCGTCGAGGACAACGACATCGACATCGGCATCATCTGCACGACGAAGGAAGTGGCCCAGGAGGTGGCCGACAAGCTTTGTTTCGCCGGTGTGAGAGGACTTTGGAACTTCGCGCCGATCGACATCGAGACCCCGTCTCATGTTGCGGTGGAGAACGTCCACATCAGCGAGAGTCTCCACTCACTGGCGTACCATATGAGCAGAGCAACTGACGAAAAAAAATAAGGCAAATAAAATAACCGTTTCAGTAATGAAACGGTTATTAGTTACGGATTTCCGTATTGAAAACTATTCTTCAACAGGAGCATCTACAGGGCAAGCGCCTGCGCAAGCACCACAGTCGATGCAAGCTTCAGCGTCGATAACATAGATGTCGCCTTCTGAAATAGCTTCTACTGGACATTCGTCTTTGCAAGCACCACAAGCGATGCATTCGTCAGTAATCTTATAAGCCATTGTGTTACCTCCTTATTTATTCCACAATTGTTAACCCGATTATAGCACCTGTATAAAGAGATTACAATATGAAAGTTTATTCATTGTCAGGAAGAAGCGGTACAGGCAAAAGCTATCAGGCAATCAACCTGTGCAAGGAAAAAAATATAGAGAGCATCATCGACGACGGGCTGTTCATCTACCGGAACAAAGTGATTTCGGGTATTTCGGCGAAACGTGAGCGCACAATCATCGGCGCAGTCAAGGCGGCTATTTTTTCCGAAGATGAGAGAGCGGAAGAAGCAAAAGCCGCAATCGCCCAGATGAATCCTGCGTCGCTGTTGGTCATTGGAACATCCGACGAGATGATCGACAGGATCGTCGCCCGGCTGGAACTTCCGGAGCCATCGGAGCGGATCTACATCGAAGAGATCACCAGCGAAGAAGAGAGGGAGATCGCCCGCCACCAGCGCAAAAACATGGGGCAGCATGTCATCCCGGCGCCGACCTTCCAGCTCAAGAAACAGTTTTCCGGTTACTTTATGAAGCCTATGAAGATCCTGAAGGACTTTGGACCGGGACACTGGAGGGAAAACGCGGAGAAGTCTGTTGTCCGTCCATCCTACAGTTATATGGGCAAGTATAACATTTCTGAAAAAGTCATGACGGATATTGTCAGCTGTGTCAGTGAGGACGTAGGAGGCATCCATCAGATCGACATGGTTCACGTCGCAGAGAAGCGCGAAATGCGTAATGAAGGCATCGAACTCGAGGTCGTGATCGATATGGACTACGGATGGGATCTTCCGGCAAGGGCACTGCAGTTCCAGTCCAGGATCGCTGCCGAAATCGAGAAGATGACAGCCTTCAACGTAAACAAAGTAGATATCGAAGTGCGGGAAGTTGTATAAAGACTAAAAAGGTGTTGACAAACACCTTTTTTAGTTGTAAATTATATTTGGCACTCAAACAGGGGGAGTGCTAACAAACAATAAACCAATTAGAAAAGGGAAGGGTTAGAGACCCGATAATATGGGGCTTTTGCAGTCCCTGAATAATAAAAAGGAGATGACAAGTATGAGTTACGGAATCAAGCCACTCGGCACAAAAGTAGTTATCAAGGAAGTCGCCAGCGAAGAGACGACTGCCAGCGGAATCGTTCTTCCGGGCAGCGCTCAGGAGAAACCGCAGATCGCGGAAGTTCTGGCTGTCGGTCCAGGAACAGATGAAGTTAAGATGGAACTGAAGGTAGGCGATAAGGTTATCTTCAGCAAGTACGCCGGAACAGACGTCAAGTACAACGGTGAAGAAGTATCCATCATGGACCAGAGAGACATCCTGGCAGTAGTCGAGTAGGTCAAATAAAAGGAGGTATATAACATATGGCTAAAGAATTACACTATGGCGAAGAAGCAAGAAGAGCTTTACAGGCGGGCGTAGACAAGCTGGCCGATACAGTTAAGATCACACTGGGACCGAAGGGCAGAAACGTACTGCTCAGCAAGACATTCGGTTCCCCGCTGATCACCAACGACGGCGTGACCATCGCCAGAGAGATCGAACTGGAAGACGCAGTAGAGAACATGGGCGCGCAGCTGGTCAAGGAAGTCGCTACAAAGACCAATGATGTTGCAGGTGACGGAACCACAACAGCCACACTGCTCGCACAGGTCATCATCAGAGAAGGATTCAAAAACGTCGCTGCAGGCGCAAACCCGATGGTCCTCAAGAGAGGTATCGCAGGCGCTGTTGACGTAGCAGTCGATGAGATCGCTCGTCTTTCACAGGAAGTCAGCACATCAGAATCCATCGCGAACGTTGCTTCCGTTTCCGCAGCTGATGAAGAAATCGGCGGACTGATCGCAGAAGCAATGGACAAAGTCGGCAAAGACGGCGTCATCACAGTAGAAGAATCCAAATCCATGGGAACAACCCTGGACGTTGTAGAAGGTATGCAGTTCGACAGAGGCTACTTCTCACCGTACATGGTTACAGATACAGAGAAGATGGAAGCTGTTTCCGAGAATCCGTACATCCTGATCACAGACAAGAAAATCACGAATATCCAGGAACTCCTGCCTTTGCTTGAGCAGGTTGTCCAGGCCGGAAGAAAGCTCTTCATCATCTGCGACGATTTGGAAGGCGAAGCACTTGCAACGATCATCGTCAACAAGCTCAAGGGCGTATTCGACTGCGTTGCAGTCAAGGCTCCGGGATTCGGCGACAGACGTAAGGCAATGCTGGAAGACATCGCAGTCCTGACAGGCGCGACAGTGATCTCTTCAGATCTGGGCTACGAGCTGAAGGAAACCACACTGGATATGCTGGGTACAGCAGCAACCGTCAAGGTCGACAAAGAGAACACCGTCATCGTAGGCGGCGGCGGTGCAGCTGAAGATATCGAAGCCAGAGTAGCCGCGATCAAGTCACAGATCGAGCAGTGCACTTCCGACTTCGACAGAGAGAAGACACAGGAAAGACTGGCCAAGATGGCAGGCGGCGTAGCAGTCATCAAAGTCGGTGCAGCAACCGAAACAGAACTTAAAGAGAGAAAGCTCAGAATCGAAGACGCGCTCAACGCTACCAAGGCAGCTGTTGAGGAAGGTATCGTAGCAGGCGGCGGCGTAGCTCTCGTCAATGCGATCCCGGCAGTAGCAAAATACGTTGACGGTCTGGAAGGCGACGCCAAGACAGGCGGACAGATCATCGTCAGAGCTCTCGAGGAACCGGTTCGTCAGATTGCTGAGAACGCAGGTTATGAAGGAAGCGTCGTGGTAGCTCAGGTCAAGGGCAGCGAAGAAGGCGTTGGCTTCAACGCAGCTACCGAAGACTACGTCGACATGATCGGCGCAGGCATCGTTGACCCGGCTAAGGTTACCAGATCCGCTCTGCAGAACGCAGCTTCCGCGTCCGCAATGCTCCTCACCACAGAGGCAGGCGTTACCGACATCAAGGAAGACATGCCTCCAATGCCACCAATGGGCGGCGGCGGAATGGGCGGCATGGGCGGCATGATGTAAGCTGCTTTCGTCCCCCGCAGGTTCTGGACAACCGCGGCGGTGCAACCGCTTCGGAACAACTAAGCGATTTATCAGGGACCCCGGTCCGCAAGTTTGCGGGTCGGGGTTTTTTGGTGCAGGTGGGATGGGTCAACTAGTCATATCGTGATCAATTTCCCAATTGCGGGATGAAAAGTACAAATGATAGGCGCTGGAATCGTTGGAACAGTGTGAACCATTTGTACTTTTGCTTGATTAGAGACATAGAAGTACAAATGATAGGTGCTGGAACTGTTGGAACAGTGCAATACATTTGTACACACGAAGGATGGTAACAGAAAACAAAATGGATAACGCAACAATGAATTGCCATTTAATTACATTAATGGTAATATAAGAGAGAACATGAGCAAGAAAAGGGGTAAGAAACATTGGGGAACAAATCAACAATAATATCATTACCACTGCTAGCCAAAACGCATGTGGAAAGAATAAATGAAAGGATGGAGAAAGAACTTGCAACATTGAAAACTGAAATAGAAACACTCCCGAAAAGCAAGTTGTATATCAGATATAGGGGGAGTTTGGTGCTGTTTACAGAACGATGTAAAGACAAGAAACTATACGGAATCACCAGAAATCGTGATTTGGTGCATACACTTGCTCGGCGCGAATATTTGCAACTGCATGTGGAATTATTGGAGCAGATTCTTTATCATATAACAGCAGAGAAAACCCCCGCTTCTTAAGCGGCGGGATGAATCTGCTGCAGCGGCATGAAAAAGATGATGAGGAACACAGAAATAAC
>JBGUKV010000219.1:0-14341 GCA_045114655.1 Candidatus Allocopromorpha sp.
ACGGTGTGAACAGATCGCCCTTGTCCGAAAGGTTCAGAGCGTAGTTCCAGTTCTCCAGATCCTGCTCTGTCGGGTGCGCCGGCACCATACGGATGGCCGGGTCCTTGGTCGGACATACCGGTACGCAGCTGCCGCAGCCCGTACAGTCATGGGTCGAGATCTGCATGCTGAACATGTACTTTGTGCCGTCCTTGGATTTGAATCCGCGCAGCGGCGCCATCTCGAATCCTTCCGGAGCATTCTCGGCTTCCTTCTCATTGAGCAGGAACGGACGGATGACAGCGTGCGGACATACGAAGGAGCACCGGTTGCACTGGCTGCATTTGTCCGGATCCCAAACAGGAACGTGGACTGCCAAGCCTCTCTTCTCGTAGGCTGTCAGGCCCATATCGATGTGGCCGTCCTTGAGATGTCCCATGATGCTGACCGGGATATCGTCTCCCACCTGTCTGTCGATCGGCAGTACGATGTTGTCGATGATCCACGGATTGCCTGTCGGTTTCGGCGGCTCGTCCTGGCAGTTCGCCCACTCGGCCGGCACTTCGACCTTACGGAAACCTTCGACGCCCGCTTCAATACCGCGGATGTTCATCTTGACGACTTTGTTGCCTTTGGCTCTGTATTTCTTCCGGACGGCGTTCTCCATCTCCATGATGGCCTGCGTCTTCGGAATAACTTCTCTGATGGTGAAGAAGGCTGCCTGCAGGATCGAATTCTTGTGGCTCCCCAGACCGATTTCTTCTGCGATCTTCGTCGCGTTGATGATATAGAACTCGATGTTCCTCTCCGCCAGGATCCGCTTGACCTTCGGGGAGAGATTCTCGCCGACTTCCTCCGGCTCCCACGGACACTCAAGCAAAAGCATCCCGCCCGGCTTGATCTCATCCACTACATTGAACTCATTGATGTAGTGATGGTTGTGGCACGCGACGAAATCAGCCCATTTGACGTAGTAGGAACTTCTGATCGGCGTCTTCGAAAACCGCAGGTGGGACTTGGTCGTGCCCAGGGTCTTCTTCGCGTCGTATTCGAAATATGCCTGACCGTACATGTCGGTCGTGCTGTTGATGATATCCACGGTGCTCTTGTTGGCGCCAACGGTACCGTCGCCTCCAAGGCCCCAGAATTTGCAGCTTACAAAATCGTCGCCGACGATCTGGAACGGTTTGGTTTCGAGGGACTTGTGGGTCACGTCATCGTTGATGCCGATGGTGAATCCGTCGATGGAATTCTCTGCTTCCAGATTCTCATAGACTGCCGCGATTTGAGCCGGATCGGTATCCTTGGAGCTCAGACCGTAACGTCCGCCGATGATCTTGATGTGATCTTTTCCTGCCCTGCGCATCACTGTGCAGACATCCTGATACAGCGGTTCGCCCAGGTCGCCCATGCATTTGCAGCGGTCGAGGACCGCGATGCGCTCGCAGCTGTCCGGCAGCACCTTGAGCAGATGGCGCTCGGAGAACGGTCTGTACAGATGCACCTGAATGAAACCGACCTTCTTGCCCTGCGCGCACAGCGTGTCAACGGTCTGCTCGATTGCGCCTGTAACGGATCCCATAGCAACGATGATGTCCGTCGCTTCCGGATCACCGTAGTAGTTGAACAGTCTGTAGTCTCTGCCTGTGATGGAATTGATCTGCACGAAGTACTTCTCAACGATGTCCGGCAGATCCGTGTAATCCTGGTTGTTGGACTCACGCACCTGGAAGTAAACGTCCGGGTTCTGCACTGTATTTCTCAGAGTCGGATGCTCCGGATTCAAAGCTCTGTCCTTGTGGGCTTTGACGTATTTCTTATCCATCAGAGCGACGACTTCGTCCATGTCCGGGATCTCGACCTTGTTGATCTCATGGGATGTTCTGAATCCGTCGAAGAAGTGCATGAACGGAATGTTCGATTCCATAGCCGCCAGGTGCGCGACCGGCGTCAGGTCGACGACCTCCTGTACGCTTCCTGTGCAGTACTGGGCCCATCCGGTATCTCTGCAGGCCATGACATCAGAGTGGTCGCCGAAGATACTCATGGCGTGTGTACCTACTGTTCTCGCAGCCACATGCAGTACTGCCGGCTGCCGTTCGCCTGCGATCCTGTACAGGACCGGGATCATCAGCATCAGTCCCTGGGATGATGTGTAACTCGTTGTCAGCGCACCGGTCTGAATCGATCCGTGTACTGCGCCGATCGCGCCTGCCTCAGACTGCATCTCTGTCAGAGTGACCGTCTGTCCGAACATGTTCTTTCTTCCCTGCGCGGACCATTTGTCTGTCAGGGTCGCCATCGGAGATGAAGGCGTGATCGGATAGATCGCCGCGACCTCGGTGAATGGGTACGCCATGTAAGCGGCGGCTTCATTGCCGTCCATGGTCATAAAAGTTTTTTCTGCCTCTGCCATGATTTCCTCTTCTTTCTTCTATATATGATCTTTCAAGCTATAAATACAATTTATGTACAACCTAATAATTCATTATACAACCACAGGCATGCCCTGTTCAAGGCATGCCTGCATATTTGTTATTCTTATTTGCATTGCGCCTTGCGCCGCGCCCGGTCCTGCCGCGCGCCGCGCTTATCGCTTGTTGGACAGTTTCCAGATGCCCTGCTCTTCCGCCGCCTTGATGAGTTCTTCGCGGAAGTCCGGGTGGGCGATGCTGATCATGAGCTCTGCCCTCTCCCAGGTGTTCCGGCCGGCCAGGTTGACTTTGCCCTGGTCCGTTACGATGTAATGGGTCATGGAGCGCGGCGTGGTCACGATCTCGCCTGCGCCGAAGTACGGCTTGATATTGCTGTGCAGGTTTCCGTCCTTATCCTTGTACGCGCTGTTCATGCAAAGGAATGCTTTGCCGCCCGGCGACTTGTATGCGCCTTCAACGAAGTCGATCTGTCCGCCCGTGCCGGAGATGTGTCTGGTGCCGACGCTTTCCGAACAGACCTGTCCGTAGAGGTCTGCGCTGACGCATCCGTTGATCGCGATGACGTTGCTGAGCTGTCCGATGACGTTCGGGTCGTTGACGTGGCTTACCATATCACCGCAGGCGGCCGGGTTGTCGTTGAGCCAGTCGTAGAGGCTCTGGCTGCCGGCGCAGATACCGAACACGCTTCTGCCCTTGTAGACTTCCTTGCGGTTGTTTGTCAGCTTGCCCTGCTCGTAAAGGTTGTAGAACGCATCGGTGATCAGTTCGCTGTGGCAGCCCAGATCCTGGATGTCGGATTTAGCCAGATGCTCGCCGAGGATGTTCGGCATGCCGCCGACGCCCAGCTGCAGCACCGCTCCGTCCTGGATCTCCGGCGCGATGAAATTCGCGATTGCCACTTCTTCCGGGCTTGGAGGAGGTGACTTGATCTCCACCATCGGGTGGTGCTCTCCTTCGACGATGATATCCACATCGCTGATGTGGATCCGGTTGGCGTCGATTCCCGCGTCAAGACGCTCCTGGATATTCCTGACTCTCGGCAGACGCTCATTGACTTCCAGAATGACAATGTCCGCTGCTTCCAAAACCGGTTTCGCTGTCGCAACGCCGAAGTGCAGGTTGAAATACCCCTCGTCGTCCATCGGCGATACGCACATCATGGCTACGTTGACTTTGCAGTAGCCAAGCTGGTAGAAGCTGCTCTGGTTCCGGTACATCATCGGCGTGTGGCTGATGAGGCCCTTGTTCCAGTACTTTCTCTCATACCCTGCCGTGTACCAGCTGTGGTAGGAAAAGCTTTCGCGCTCCGGATCCTGCTCCACGATCTGCAAAGGCTCGAACATGAAATAGCCTCTGCAGTTGACGTCCTTGACTTCGCCCTTCCTCTTCGCGAGGGCCGCATCCAGCAACACCGGCTGCCCCTGCGAGATCGTATAATCGATCCAGTCGCCGTCTTTCACGACCTTTACCGCCTCTTCCGGTGTCTTCAGTTTCTGTCTGTATTCGTCGTAAATACTCATGCTGTTTTCTTACCTCTTGTAAATTGTTTTTATTTCGTTTTTGCCGCTCTGCAGCACGCGCTCCCGCAGCAACACGCACACTTTACCACGGCTATGCGCTAACCGTCAACCGTTTTGCACAGAAATTGTTTTAACTTTGTTGCTAACCAACAATAAATATCAAGAATCATTGTGTGTCACAAACATGTTTCCGATATTTCCTCTTGCATTTAGTTTGCATTCATATATAATGGTAAGTGTGTCAAAGGGACGGTTCTTTTGACACATTACCACATTTTGTAAATGTGTCAAAAGAACCGTCCCCTTGGCACATAAATGAAGAAGAAAGGAAGACAGACATTATGCGACTAAACGGTTCAGAGCTGGTTATGGAGGTTTTGCTGGAGCATGGCGTGGATACGGTATTCGGGTATCCGGGCGGTGCTGCGCTCTACATCTATGACGCGCTCTACAAGTATTCGGATAAGATCAACCACGTGATGACGGCTCACGAGCAGGGAGCGTCCCACGCGGCGGACGGTTACGCCAGAGCCACCGGCAAGACGGGCGTGGTCTTCGCCACCAGCGGTCCGGGCGCAACAAACCTGGTAACAGGAATCGCCACGGCGTTCATGGACAGCATTCCGATGGTAGCCATCACCGCAAATGTTCCGGACAGCCTCATCGGCAGGGACGCGTTCCAGGAGGTTGCCATTGCCAACATCACGATCCCGGTGACTAAACACACCTACCTGATCCGAGACATCAACAATCTCGAGTCCGCCCTGCGGAACGCTTTCCGTATTGCCAACAGCGGACGCAAAGGCCCCGTCCTCGTGGACATCACCAAGGACGTGACGGCTGCCATGATCAATTACAAGCCGGGCAAACCGCTGCCGGTCAACGATCCTCCGACTTTTACAGAGGAACAGGTCCAGCAGGTAGCTGACATGATCAATGTCTCAGAGCGCCCCGTCATCTACTGCGGAGGCGGCGTAGCGGCAAGCGGCGCGGACGGAGAGCTCAACGAACTGATGGAAAAAGCCGACTGCCCTGCTGCATACACTCTTATGTCCGCAGGATGCGTCGGTTACGATAACCCCCGCTGCCTGGGAATGGGCGGCATGCACGGCAGCATCGCCGCGAACAAGGCCATGGACCGCGCAGATCTTCTGATCGCCCTGGGCGCGCGTTTCAGCGACAGAGTCGCCCTCGATCCGGAGAGATTCGGGCGCAGAGCCCAGAAGATCCACGTGGACATCGACGCCAGTGAGATCAATAAGAACGTTCTCGTAGACTTCGGCGTCGCGGCAGACGTCAAGGAATTCCTGACTGCCCTCCTCCCGAAGATCAAGGAGAAGGACCGCAGCGAATGGGTCAGCCTGGCCATGGGCTGGAAAGCTAAGACCGGCGACGTCAAGAGCGCGGCAGCCGATCTGCATCCGAGCGAGATCATCGGCATCGTGGGAGACATGACGGATAAGGATACCGTCTATGTCACAGACGTCGGCCAGCACCAGATGTGGGCAGCCCAGTATCTGCGTCATCAGAAGACCAAGCGCTTCATTACAAGCGGTGGCCTGGGCACCATGGGATTCGGATACGGCGCTGCCATCGGCGCCAGCTTCGGACAGCCTGACTGCAGGATCATCCACTTCACGGGCGACGGTTCCTTCCACATGAACCTGAACGAAGCCTGCACAGCTGTCAGCCAGAAGCTGCCAATCATCACGATCATCATGAACAACCAGGTCCTCGGCATGGTCTACCAGTGGCAGGACGTCTTCTACAACGGCAGGCACTCCTCCACAGACCCGGCGCGCACGACCAACTTCCCTGCTTTGGCAGAAGCCTTCGGCGCCAGAGGATATTCCGCAAATACGCCCGACGAGTTCGCGGATGCTTTTGCAAAAGCATTAAAAGAGACTGACCGTCCTGTATGGATCGACTGCCACATCGCCAAGGATGAATTCGTCCTTCCGATGATCCCGGCAGGCGGAACCGTCGAGGACATGATCATAGGATAGGAGGACAAAATGGAAAACAACGAAAGAACCGGCGTCTTCAGTATGCTGGTCACAAACGAAGCCGGTGTTGCGGCAAGGCTGACCTCACTGTACGCGCGCCGCGGCTACAACATCGATTCCTTCACCGCCTCACCGACGAACGATCCGAAACTGACCAGGATCACCCTGGTGCTCACAGGCGATGACCGCAAATTCAACCAGATCTTTACGCAGACGGCCAAGCAGGAATTCGTCAAGTCGATCTCCCTCATGGAGGAGAACGACCTGTACAGAGAGCTTTTGCTTCTGAAGATCAAAGCTACGAAGAAAGAACGTACCGAGATCAAAGAGATCGTCGACATCTTCCGCGGCAAGATCGTTGACCTGTCGAAGAAGAGCCTCGTGGTCGAAGTAACCGGCAGCTCTTCCAAAATCGACGGTTTCATGAACATGATCAACTGCTATGAACTGATCGACGTTTGCCGTACAGGCGTCACCGGCATCCGGCGCGGCGACAGAGGCCTGGACGAAGAATAAACCAGTAACTATTACACCTTTGAAAGGAGTTTTAAAATGATCAAAAAGTATTATGACATGGATTGTAACTTAGGGATGCTGGATGGCAAGACCATCGCCATCATCGGATTCGGTTCACAGGGCCACGCCCACGCCATGAACCTGAACGAAAGCGGCTGCAACGTCGTCGTCGGACTTCGTCCGGGTTCCGCTCACACTGCAAAAGCAGAAGGCGCCGGCCTGAAAGTTCTGGATATTGAAGAAGCTGCGGAAGCCGGCGATATCGTAATGATGCTCGTACCGGATGAACTGGCTGCCAAGGTCTACAGAGAGCAGGTTGCTCCGCACATGAAAGAAGGCGACATCCTGTGCTTTGCCCACGGCTTCAACATCCACTTCAATCAGGTCGTTCCGGCTGACTACCTGGACGTCATCATGATCGCACCGAAGGGACCCGGCCACACTGTCAGAAGTCAGTACGTGGAAGGCAAAGGCGTTCCGTCACTGATCGCTGTTTATCAGGACGCTTCCGGCAAAGCCAAGGACTATGCTCTGGCTTATGCTTCCGGAATCGGCGCAGGCCGTGCAGGCATTCTGGAGACAACATTCAAAGAAGAAACTGAAACAGACCTCTTCGGTGAGCAGTGCGTTCTCTGCGGCGGCGTGACCGAGCTGATGAAGGCTGGTTTCGATACACTGGTAGAAGCAGGCTATGCTCCTGAGATGGCATACTTCGAATGCATCCACGAGATGAAGCTGATTGTCGATCTGATCAACGAAGGCGGCTTCGACAAGATGAGATACTCCGTTTCCAACACAGCCGAATACGGCGACTACAGAACCGGCAGACGTCTGATCACCGAAGACACCCGCGCTGAGATGCGTCAGGTCCTCTCCGAGATCCAGGACGGAACCTTCGCTTCCGAGTTCATCCAGGAATTCAACGCCGGCGGAAAGGCACGCTTCCTGGCAACACGCAAGAAGGAAGCTTCTCACCTGCTCTGCTCCGTAGGCGCAGAACTGCGTAAGATGATGAGCTGGCTGCAGAAATAACTGTTTATTCCTTGCTGCTTCGGACAACAGCGCTGCGGAAATCCTCCAGTGGAACGCTCGCGCTCTGTCCTCACGCAGCGGTTCTAAGTTCATTCTGCGTACAACTTGAATTCACTAAGAACCGGCGTTGCGGAGGTCCACTTCCGGATTTTCGCAGCGCTGTTGTCAAAACAGAATGTATCACCACATATTAGAGGATAAAAGAATGAGAAGTGATAATGTAAAGAAAGGCGCGGAGCGCGCCCCGAACAGAAGCCTGTTCTACGCGATGGGATATACGAAAGAGGAGCTGGAGCGTCCGCTGATCGGCGTTGTCAGCGCTAAGAGCGAGATCGTTCCGGGCCACATCCATCTGGATAAGGTTGCTGAAGCTGTCAAGGCCGGCATCCGCATGGCCGGCGGTACTCCGATCGAGGTTCCTGCCATCGGCGTCTGCGACGGCATCGCCATGGGACACCTCGGAATGAAGTACTCCCTGGCCAGCCGTGAGCTGATCGCGGACAGCGTGGAGACGATGACCATCGCCCACGGGTTTGACGGACTCGTGCTCATCCCGAACTGCGACAAGATCGTTCCGGGCATGATCATGGCGGCCGTTCGTATGAACGTTCCTGCAGTGGTCTGCTCCGGCGGTCCGATGATGAGCGGTCTGGTCGGCGGGGAAGAAACTTCCCTGTCCAAGATGTTCGAAGCAGTCGGCGCTTACAAGGCCGGCATGATCGACGAGGCAGGTCTGCTCGAGTACGAAGAGAACGTCTGCCCGGGCTGCGGTTCCTGCTCCGGCATGTACACAGCCAACAGCATCAACTGTCTCGCTGAGGCAGTCGGCATCGCCCTCCCCGGCAACGGAACCATCCCTGCCGTCCACTCCGGACGTATGCTTCTGGCGAAGCACGCAGGCATGGCAATCATGAACCTGGTCGAAAAAGACATCAAGGCGCGTGACATCATCAACGAAAAGTCACTGCGCAACGCCCTCGCCTGCGACATGGCACTGGGATGCTCAACGAATACAGTCCTGCACCTGCTGGCTATCGCCAACGAGGCCGGCGTGGACTTCGACCTGCACCTGTTCAATGAATACAGCGGCAAAATCCCGAACCTCTGCCATCTGGCCCCGGCAGGTCCGACCCACATGCATGACCTGAACAACGCAGGCGGCCTTCCGGCAGTACTGGCCGAGCTCGCCAAGATCGACGCCATCGACACGTCTCTGATCACAGCAACCGGCAAGACCGTCGCTGAGAACATCGAGGGCGCACAGATCAAGGATGAGACTTGTATCCGCCCAGTAACCAACCCGTACAGTGAGACCGGCGGCATCGCCATCATGTGGGGCAACATCGCACAGGACGGCTGCGTCGTCAAGCGCAGCGCTGTCGATCCTTCTATGCTGAAGCACTCGGGTCCGGCCCGCGTCTTCGACAGCGAGGATGAAGCGATCGCTTCGATCTATAACGGCAAAATCGTGGACGGCGACGTGGTCGTTATCCGTTACGAAGGTCCTAAGGGAGGTCCTGGCATGCGCGAAATGCTCAACCCGACCAGCGCCCTGGCCGGCATGAAGCTGGACAAGACCGTCGCCCTCATCACCGACGGCCGTTTCAGCGGCGCTTCCCGCGGCGCTTCCATCGGACATGTTTGTCCGGAAGCTGCAATGGGCGGCAACATCGGCCTGCTCCGTGAAGGCGATATCATCGACATCGACATCCCAGGCGCATCCATCAACGCCCGCGTCACCGATGAAGAATTTGAAGCCCGCCGCGCGGATTACGAAGCCCCTGCCCCAACTGTCACATCCGGCTGGCTCGTCCGCTACGCCCGCTACGTTGCCCCGGCAGCGCAAGGCGCCGTGATGAAGTAAGGGTTGACTGCGACGCAGGCTTGCTCGCGGTACAACCGTTCCGGTCGATTACTGTCGATTACCGTTGATCCCTATCGACTCTAGTCGATTCAACAAAAACTTAGTAATGATAAAAAACCAGAGATCCGTTCCGATTGGAGTGGATCTCTGATTTTCTCAAGGATGTAAAGGTTATTCCCTTTTGTGATGGTTGCCGATGGCGGCTTCCCATCGCTGCATGCGGTGATCTGAGTTTTATATACAATCAGTTAGTTGTTAATGAGGCAAATTAACTTTTATTTGTTCAATTGTGGTGGATAGGAGGATAACCGCATGTATTCTGTTAGTAAAGTAGATTGTTGTTCGGTTAGTTATCTCTAACCTCTGATGCTATTATAGGTTAGTTAACGCTAACTGTCAACCCTTTTTTTCATGTTTTCGGCTTTTTATTTCTAATACGGTCATTCAGGCTGGTCTCCTGGCAAGAGATCCTTGATTTTGATTTCTATCTTGTACGTGGGCAAGAACAAGCATAATACAGCCGTTCTCTTGCCAATTGCCAGGTGAGCGGTGGCATTGATCCATTTCCGAACCACCCGGTCGCCCCCCAACAAAAGAAGCGCCGCGAAATGCGGCGCCTCTTAGTGCAAAGAACTTAATATACTTATTTTTGCCGGATCAGGGGTGCTGACCCGGATGTTGCTGTGGCCAAGAACCTAGGTCCCAGAACCTAGGATCCAAAGCCTGAAGCCTAGATCTCTCAGATCACTTAGATCATTGCGTCTACTGCATCCAGTACCTTGTCAACCTTAGCCATTTCTTCTTCCAGCTGCTCTTCTGTGATGATGAGCGGCGGAGTTACTACGAACATGTTCTCGTGTGAATATGTCCAGAAACCGTCAGCCTTCAGCATGCCGATGATCTTAGGCATGATGCCTTCCGGATCCTTGCCGAACGGTACCAGCGGCTCTCTGGTTTCCTTATCCTTAACGAGCTCGATAGCGGAGAACAGACCGATGTGTCTAACCTGTCCAACGCATGCATGCTTGTCAACATAACCATCGAGGATGTCAGCCAGCTTCTTGGAGGTAGCCTTCATCTTGTTCTCGATGTCGAGATCCTGATACTGCTTGATTGTTGCTACTGCAGCAGCGCAGCCCATCGGATGAGCGGAGTATGTAAGTCCGCAGCCCATGACTGTGTTGTCGAAGTGCTTAGCAATTGCAGGTGATACAACAGCGCCGCCGATTGGAACATAACCGCAGGTTACGCCCTTAGCGAATGTGATCATGTCTGGTTGATAATCGAAGTTCATGTAAGCAAATGCTTTACCTGTTCTGAACCATCCAGCCATAACTTCGTCTGCTACCATCAGAATTTCATACTTGTCGCAGAGAGCTCTTACGCCCTGATACCACTTCTTAGGAGCGATCAGTACGCCGTTTGATCCTACTACTGATTCGAGCCAGATTGCAGCGATCTGTTCCGGTCCCTCATACAGGATCTGGTTTTCCAGCAGTTCGAGGTAGAAATCAGCTACATCGTCTTCGTTCTCGAACTTGCAAGCCTTCGGTGCTCTGTAAGCATAAGGTCCATCATACTTAACGAATCCAGGGCCGCCCGGCTCGTTGAAGAAGTGTCTTGGCTCACCAGTCAGCATGCCAGCGCCAGCGGATGAACCGTGGTAGCATCTGTACTGTGAGAAGATCTTCCACTTACCTGTGTACTGACGAGCGATCTTGATAGCGTTTTCGTTCGCTTCTGCACCAGCGTTTGTGAAGAATACTTTGGATCCTTCTGGGAATCCTGAGATTTTAACGACTGCTTCCGCAGCGTCTGCTCTGCAGTCCATAGCGAAAGCAGGTCCCATGAACGGGATCTTCTGAGCCTGTTCGATGATAGCGTCAACGATAGCCTTGTCGCCATGTCCCAGGTTTGAGTTAACCAGCTGTGATGACATGTCTGCATACTTCTTGCCATCTTCGTCCCAGAAATAGATTCCTTCAGCCTTTGTAACAACGATTGGATTCAGTGCGCCTTGAGCGGACCATGAATGCAGATTATACTTTAAATCTTTATCTTTGATTGCTGACATTTTATATCTCCTTTTTTATCTCACATTTCGTGTAAGACAGGCAGCCTTGCGGCCGCCCGTCTTTATGATTTGATCGTACGATTATGCATCAACCTTAGCGATTACATCAGCGTCGATGAAGTCTTCAACCTTAGCCGGCTTCCAGTTCGGAATCTGTCTGGAAACGTAGGTGTAGTTGAGCAGGTCTGCATATGTAGCGTTGTGGGATACGCTGTTGCCGCCCCATGTTCCGCAGCCCAGTGTCATGGATACCGGGAATCCGCAGTTCCAGCCGCCGGAGTTGGTCAGGCACTGTGGCTGGTTAACAACGCACTTGGTTACAGGAGCTGCTGCTGCCAGCTTAGCTACGTCAGCATCATCGTTTGTGTGGATGCCGCAGCTGTGGCCCTTGCCCTGGTAGTCGAGGATTACGTTCAGTCTAGCGATAGCATCGTCAAGATCCTTTACGACCTGTACGCCGGATACCGGTGACAGTTTCTCGCCGCCGAATGGGTGCTCGAGGCTTGCGCCTTCTTCCATAGCCATGATGCATCTTGTGCCGGCAGGTACCGGAATGTCAGCCAGCTTGCCGATTGTCTCACAGTTCTGAGCTACGATAGCTCTGTTGAGTACGTGATCGTTCGGTGTGTTCGGCCACATTGTCTTCTGCAGCTTTTCTTTTTCTTCTTCGTTGCACATGTAAGCGCCGTGAGCCTTCATCTTCTCTACGAACTCGTCGAAGCAGTCTTCGTAAACGAGGATGTTGTTCTCTGTGGAGCAGGATGTAGCATTATCATAAGCCTTGGATGTGCAGATCATTTCTGCTACGTCGTCCAGGTCAGTCTTGCCTGTTACGATGGATACGCAGTTACCAACACCAACGCCGATAGCCGGTGTTCCGGAGGAGTAAGCTGACTCTACGAGTGCTTCGCCGCCTGTTGCCAGGATGAAGTCGCACTGTGCCATCAGTTCTTTTGATGTGGAGATCTTTACATACTCAGGAGCACATGTCTGTACCAGGTCTTCCGGATATCCGAGTTTCTTCAGGACTGCTCTGATTTTGTCAACGATTTCAACGTTCAGCTTCTTGCACTTAGGATGCGGAGCGAGGATGATAGCGTTTCTTGTCTTCAGAGCCATATTTGACTTAACGATAGGTGTAGCTTCACCGTTGGTTACAGGCATGATACCAGCAATAACGCCCATTGGCTTTGCATAAGCCTGCATTCCTGTTTCAGGATTGTCTTCTACGAGACCTACAGTCTTCTTGTCCTTCATCTGGAGGTATGAACCCCAAACCTTACCGATGATCTTGCCTTCCTTATCAGCCGGGATACCCATGCCTGACTCTTCAACCAGCTTCTCAGCGAACTCTTTGATGTTCTCCGGCTTTGTCAGTTCATAAGTTACTGCTGCTGTCATCAGGTCAACGTCTTCCTGAGTGAAGTTCTCAGCGATCTTCTGTGCAGCTCTAGCTTTTGCAACCAGTTCTTCTACATAACCTTTGATGTTCAGTTCTTCTGCCATTTTTTAATTTCCTCCTTTGTAATATTATAAAATGACTTTGGTTTGACGTATTTATTCTGGGTCTGCGGGCGCTTGCCCCTTCCGACCCGCCTATATATTACGCAACAAGTGTGCCAATCCTGTGACTGATTCTTGTCATTATCTTCATGCAAAAGCAATAAAAACGCCGGGGACCTTGCTGTGCAAAGGCTCCGGCGGTCATTCAAAATATTGCGTTTGCGCATATTTGAAAATCTGTTATCAGGTAATTCATATTTTCAGATGCTCCAAAATCGGGATTTTGATTCATTTTTGTATCACCATACTTGACGCTTTTTTAACAAGCCCTGAAAGCGTTGTGGCGCAACAAGTGCCGATTTTTCGGCACCTTTCGTCATGCCGATTCATTAATGTATCGCTGATACAGATTTGAATCGCACACAACTGGCAAGACGTGAATTGTTTTTCTATTGTTTCTCCGTTGTCAGGCCGTATTTGTTGAGCTTCCTGACGATGGTCGGCTGGCTGACTTTGAGAACGCGGGCGATGGCTCTGGTGGACCCGTAGTTCTCGAGGGCCTGGGCGAGGATCTCCTTTTCCGCCTTCTCCAGAGCGGCTGTCAGGGACAGTTCCTCATAGACTGTCGGGTTCGCGTCGGCTGCCTCTTTGATGAAGATAAAGATGTCATCCTCCGTGATCACATGATGGGAGGTCGTGATGACCAGTCTCTCTATGATATTCTGCAGTTCCCGGATATTGCCCGGCCAGGGGTATTTCAGCAGGATCGCCAAAGCGTCGGCGCTGATGGTTTTGCGTTCACCGAGTTCATGATTGCAGCGTATCAGGTTCCGCTGGATGAGCGGCAGGATGTCATCGGGCCGCTGCCGGAGAGGCGGCACGTTGATGGGTACGACGTTCAGTCTGTAGTACAGGTCCTCACGGAAGCGGTTTTCCTTGACCAGTTTCTCCAGATCTTTGTTTGTCGCTGAAATGATACGCACGTCGACGGGTACCGGTTTGGTTCCTCCCACCGGTGTGATCTGACGTTCCTGGATCACCTGCAGCAGTTTGACCTGCAGGTTCAGGGGCAGTTCCGATATTTCATCCAGAAAAATGGTCCCGTCCTGCGCCGCTTCAAACAAGCCCTTCTTGCCGCCGGCTCTGGACCCGGTGAATGCCCCGGCCACATATCCAAAGAGCTCGGATTCTATCAGACTTTCGGGGATCGCGCCGCAGTTCACGGTGACGAAAGGTTTCTGCCAACGATTTCCCTCTTCATGGAGCGTCTTGGCAATCAAGCTTTTGCCGACGCCTGATTCGCCTGTGATGAGCACCGTTGTATTGACGGATGCCAGACGTTTCGTCAGTGCGATCACATTCTTCATGGCCTCGCTTCGCGATACGATCCGGACCGTGCTGTGCCCGGACGC